>WGMQ01000075.1 GCA_016125005.1 bacterium
ACGCTCCCCAAGAGCGAGCCAGGGCAGACCCTCCACGCGAGGCTGCCTTGGTTCCAATTGGGGTGTGAGAAGCACCCTCAACCCGCCGGAAAGCTAACTTATCGAAGGCCGGTTTTTGTCCAAAGGGGGTCGACCAGTGCAGATCCAGGGCGAGAACCCGCTTCCAACTCGCCGTGGCACGGATCGTATGCTGGCGGAGGTCCAGTTCCCAGACGCCCTCAGTCTTCATCTGGATGACATCGTTCGTCGCGAGCACCTGCGAACCATTCCTCGATCGCAGATCCATCAATTCCGCCTCGAGCGCGCGGCAACGCTCCCTCAATGCGCCCAGTTCCTCTACTCTCTCAGGGGATTGGCTCATCACAGATCTCCGCGCGACCGGGAATTATTATGTGAAATCAGTATGGGTGGGTGCATCAATGATCCTTACGCATTATTCACAGGATCGAGACCGCGCGAAAGCGGGGCAATAGGATGTTGCGAAAGCCTCCCGCCGCACAATAATGACCCATGTGCAATTCAGTTCAGTCGAGGCCCTATCCCTTCCATGGCACCGGAGGCATCCCCTGACGAGACTCAATAGTCCAGCAAGGACTTTAGTAGTATTCCGCCTTCCATGGGAACTACTTAACCATATCTCTCTCAGTTCTTTACCGGGCGGAGGTCATGTCACTCGGGCAGCCCGCATGGGGCGATTCGCCGGGATTGTGTGACATTTGGAGCGAGCGGAAGTTATTCTCGTTGATCGTTTGGGAAAACGAAGGTCACCTGTCGCACTGATGCCGCAGGAGATGACCGTCTTTGACCACCGTGCCAGCCGATCCTCACGTCCATTCCCCCGACGAGACCTACGAGGAGGTCGCCGCAAGGCGCATTGCAGAACGTCTTGAATTGCTGGCGGCGGACTCGGAGGAGCCCGGCCGCCTGACACGCCCGTTCCTTGCCCCGTCGATGTTGCGGGCCATGGACCGGATCGAGGGCTGGATGAAGGAAGCCTGCCTGGAAGTGCGCCGCGACGGCTTTGGCAACTTGATTGGTCGCCGCGAGGGGTCCGGACCCGATACCCTCCTCATCGGATCGCACCTCGACACCGTGCCGAACGCCGGGCGCTTCGACGGGCAGTTGGGCGTCCTGGTGGGGATCGAGATCGCCGCGCGCATGGCGACCACCCTCTGTGTGCCCGCCATATCCTTTGAGTTCGTTGCCTTCAGCGAGGAGGAGGGCGTGCGGTTCGCCTTCCCGTTCATCGGCAGCAAGGGCTTCTTTGGTGCCATGACCGATGCGGATCTGGCGCGCCGTGACAGTGCGGGCGTTTCGATTGGCGAAGCCCTGCGCCAGGCAGGCTACGATGCACGCACGCCGGGCCGCGGGCCTTGGCGCTACATCGGCTACCACGAGGTTCACCTGGAGCAGGGACCCGTCCTGGAAGGCATCAGCGCACCCATCGGAATCGTTCGCGGCATCGCCGGACAGGTTCGCCTATCCGTGACGGTGAACGGCCTGGCCGGTCACGCGGGCACCACGCCCATGAACATGCGCCGCGACGCGCTGGTGGCGGCCTCGCGCATGATCGGCGCCGTGCGCGGCGCCGGTCGCTCGACGAAGGGACTCGTCGCCACGGTCGGCCGCATCGAGTCCTCGCCCAATGCCATCAATGTGATTCCCGACCGGGTCGAGTTCTCCATCGACATCCGCCATCTGGACGCCGCCGTGCTGGAAGAAGCGCTGAGCGCGCTCAAGGTCCGATTGGCGGAGTTGGCGAAGGAGGAAGGCACCACCGTGACGGTTCGCGAGTTGAGCCGCCAGGCGCCCGCTCCCTGCGATCCGGATCTCATCGCCGCGCAGGCTGCCGCCCATCCGCTCGCGCCGATCCTGACCAGCGGCGCCGGGCACGACGGCCTCGCCCTCCATGAGCACCTCCCCATCAGCATGAGCTTTGTCCGTTGCCGTGGCGGCATCAGCCACCACCCGGACGAATTTGTCGCGACCGAGGATATTGCTGTCGCTCTCGACGCCACGCAGCGCTTCATCAATGTGCTCGCATCCCGCAACCAATCCACCGGAGTCACCACCTGATGGTTCCCAACGCATTGACCCGCAGTTCCGTCCAGCGCGACCACGCGCTCATCGCACCCGACAGTCACGTCCCCGCGCCGCTTCCCGGCTGGACGAAGACCAAGGGCATCATCCTCATCTCGCCCGTCATGGGCGCCCGTTTCTCGCAGTTCTACGCCATCATGGAACGACGCGGAGAGAGCGCCCCGCCGCTCCCCGGCGTCGAGCGATTCTTCTTCGTGCTTGAAGGGGAGGCGACCCTCCAGACCGACGCCGGCACGACGCACCTTGGCATCGGTGGCTATGGATTCATCCCCGCCGGTACCACGCACAAGATCATCGCGAAGAAGGCCGCGAAGCTCCTCCTCTTCGAGAAGAAATTCGTGCCGCTGGAAGGAGTCGCTCTGCCGGAAGTCGTCACCGGAAACGAGCGCGACCTGCCCGAGTCGCCGTTCCTGGGCGATGACCGCGCGCTGCTCAAGTTCCTGCTCCCCGACAATCCCTCCTACGACATGGCGATCAACATCTTCAGCTACATGCCCGGCACGACGCTCCCCTTCGTGGAGGTTCACGTCATGGAGCACGGCCTGCTGATGCTGGATGGCGGCGGCGTCTATCGCCTGGCCGATTCGTGGTATCCGGTGACCGAAGGCGACGTGATCTGGATGGCCTCGTATTGCCCCCAATGGTTCATCGCGGGCGGTCGCACACCCTCGCGGTACATCTACTACAAGGACGTGAATCGCGATCCGATGGGAGACCTTTGACGTGAGTTTGACCATCGACGCAAAGCGGGTCTCCGCCGAGTTGGAAACGCTGGCGGCCTTCACCCAAGGCCCCGGACCAGGCGTGACGCGCGTGATCTATACAAAGGAAGACATGGAGGCCCGCCGCTGGCTGAAGGGCCTCTGCGAGGGAGCGGGACTGGTCGTCCGTGAGGACGCGGTCGGCAATCTCTTCGCGCGCTGGGAGGGCCTTCGC
Source organism: bacterium (assembly GCA_016125005.1). Taxonomy (GTDB): domain Bacteria; phylum Sumerlaeota; class Sumerlaeia; order SLMS01; family SLMS01; genus WGMQ01. The sequence goes on from WGMQ01000075.1 coordinate 3,037, forward strand.
AGCGACCTCGGCGCCATCGCCACCGGCTCGCACACGGACGCGATTCCCAACTCAGGCATGTACGACGGTACGGTCGGCGTGCTCGGCGCGTTGGAGGCCATTCGCGCACTCAAGGCATGCGGTCACACGCCGCTTCGCTCGATCGAGCTGGTGATGTTCACCTCGGAGGAACCGACGCGCTTCGGCCTCGGGTGTCTGGGCAGTCGCCTGATGGCGGGAACGTTGGCGGTGGGCCGCGCGGCCGCGCTCAAGGACAAGGAAGGGCGCACGCTGGAGGAGCTTCGCGCGGAGGCCGGCTTCACGGGCTCGCTCGATTCCGTCAAGCTCGCGGAAGGGCACTACGGCGCCTTCGTGGAACTGCACATCGAGCAGGGGCCGCTGCTGGAGCTGGGCGGTATAGACATCGGCGTGGTCGAGGCCATCGCGGCACCGGCAGCGCTCCGCATCACACTTAACGGCATAGGCGGACACGCGGGCGCTCTGCTGATGCCCGATCGGCGCGATGCTCTCTGTGCCGCGTCCGAGATCGCCCTCGCGGTGGAGAAGGCCGCGCTCGATTCCGGCTCGCCGAACGCCGTCGCCACGACCGGCCTGCTGCACGTCTATCCGGGTGCCATCAACAGCGTTCCCTCGCGGTGCACGATGGAGATCGACATCCGCGACACGGACCTGGCCATTCGCGACGGCATGGTGGAGAAGGTGCGCGACGCGGCGAAGGAAGTCACGCGGCGCCGCGAGGTGGAGCAGGAAGTCGAGATGCTGAACGCGGATCCCCCCGCGAAGTGTGCGGACGACCTGCTCAAGGCCATCGAATCCGCAGTGGACGAGGTCGGTGCCACGCGGCGCCGGCTCGTCAGTCGCGCCTATCACGACTCGCTCTTCATGGCCCGCATCGCGCCCACATCGATGATTTTCATTCCCTGTCGCAAGGGAGTCAGCCACCGCCCCGACGAGTATTCCTCACCCGAGCAAATCGCGCTCGGCGTCGAGGTGCTTGCACGGACCCTGGCGCGACTTTCCCTTAAGTCCACACCCATCGGAGGTGAAGCATGATCCAGATCGGAATGCCCTCAACCGACCTCGTCGACGATACGCTGGCGAAGCGCTATCCCGGACTCGCCGCGCTGGAAAAGGCGATCCAGCGCGATCTCCATATCCTCGACTACCCGCGCCACGAATGGGTGGCATCGCGCGAGGCGAGCGACGGCAAGCCGATCTACGATGTGCTCATCATCGGCGGGGGCCAGAGCGGCCTCACCGCCGCGTTCTACCTGATGCGCGAACGCGTGACCAATATCATGGTCATCGACGAGAACCCCGAGGGCCTGGAAGGTCCGTGGCGCACCTTCGCGCGGATGCACACGCTCCGCACGCCGAAGCACCTCATCGGACCCGACATCGGTATTCCGAACCTGTCTATACGTTCCTGGTACGAAGCCAAGTATGGCGACGGTGCCTGGGACAACATGGTCTTCGTCCCCAAGCATGAGTGGGCCGACTACCTGACTTGGTACCGACGCTTCCTGCGCATTCCCGTGCAGAATCAGGTGCGTGCCGGTGCGATCGAGTGGCTCCCTGCGGAAAATTGCTTCGTCATCCCGGTCAACCGTCCTCTTGGCATCGACGTGCTATATGCCCGCAAGGTGGTGCTGGCGACCGGTATAGACGGCTCGGGAAAGTGGGACATCCCGAAGGACGTGCGCGGGAACCTGGCGAAGGGGCTATACGCCCACACCCGCGAGGACATCGATTTCGAGAAGCTGCGCGGGAAGAAGATCGGCGTGCTGGGAGCCGGTGCCTCGGCCTTCGACAACGCCTCGGTGGCGCTGGAGCACGGCGCTGGCGAGGTCCATATGTTCTTTCGCCGCAAGGAACTGGTCCGCGTGAATCCCTATCGCTGGGCCGAATTCGTGGGCTTCCTCAAGCACCACGGCGACCTCCCCGATGCGGAACGCTGGCGCTTCATCAACCAGATCCTCCGCGCAGGACAGCTTCCTCCCGCGGATACCTACAAGCGCGCAACGGAGTTCCCCAACTTCACCATGCACCCGGGAACGCCGTGGTCGAAAGTGGAACAAGTGGGCCAGCAGGCTCGGGTAACGACTCCGAACGGTGTCTTCGACTTCGACTATCTGCTCATCGGCACAGGCTTCCGCACGGATCTTTCGCTGCGACGCGAGCTCCAGAAGATTCATCCGTATATACGCAAATGGTCCGATGTCTATACACCCCCAGTCGGCGAGGAAAACGCGGACCTCGGGAACCATCCATACCTGGCGGGCGATTTCAGCTTCCTTGAGAAAAATCCCGGCGAGGCCCCATGGCTTGGCGGTATCTTCAATTTCACGTTCGGATGCCTTGCCTCGCTGGGCTTCGGCGGTGCAAGCATCAGCGGCATGAAGTACAGCCTGCCGCGCATGGTGGGCGGTATCACCCGCCAGTTCTACCTTGAGGACACGGACCGCTACTTCCGCGCCCTCTGCGACTACAACATCCCGGATTTCTGAAACCGAACGCATGGCCCCATCGACCATCTTTCTTCAAAGCACGCGCGTCTATACACCTGGTGGCCTCCGCCCTGCCGCTCTCAAGATCATCGGAGAGCGCATCGCCGCCATCCTTCCGCATGGCGGAGCCCCCTTCGAGGCCGCCGTGCGGGACTTCGGCGACCAGCTGATCCTTCCCGGCGCCGTGGATCTCCACGTCCATCTGAACGAGCCGGGCCGTACCGCATGGGAGGGCTTCTTCACGGGCACCTCCGCCGCCATCGCCGGCGGGATCACGACCCTGGTGGACATGCCGCTGAACAGTTCACCCGTGACGATTTCCCCCGATGCCCTTGCGGAGAAGCGCGCCGCGGCCAGTGCCCGCCTTCACACGGACGTGGCCTTTCACGGCGGCCTGGTAGCCGACGCGGGCGAGGAAGCGCTGGCGCTTCTCCGCCAGGGAATCGTGGCCATGAAGGCATTCATGATCGACTCGGGCCTGGACGAATTTCCCGCGGCTGCGGAAGCCGACCTGCGCCGCCTGATGCCGCGCATGGCCGAGCTAGGGCTCCCTCTGTTGGCTCATGCTGAACTGCCATCGACGGAAGCACCGCCCGTCACCGATCCGCGTTCGTATAGACAGTACGCCGCATCGCGTCCGCACGCGATGGAACTGCGCGCCATTGAGCTTCTGATCCGCCTCTGCCGCGAGACCCGATGCGCGGTGCATATCGTTCATGTCGCAACCGCCGAGGCGCTTCCGCTGATCGCCTCTGCGAAGGCCGAGGGGCTTCCCATCACCGCCGAGACCTGTCCCCATTATCTCGCCTTCTGCGAGGAGGAGATCGCCGACGGCGACACGCGCTTCAAGTGCGCGCCACCGATTCGCGACCGCGCCAACCGCGAGGCACTCTGGGACGGTGTCCGCAGCGGCGTGATCGACACCATCGGCTCCGATCACTCTCCCTGTCCGCCTTCTCTGAAGAGCCTCGACGCGGGTGATTTCACCGCCGCATGGGGCGGGATTTCGTCGCTCCAGTTGCTACTCCCCGCTGTCTATACAGGCTGCATGGAGCGCGGCATTTCGCTGGAACGCATGGTCGAGATCCTCTCCTCAGCCCCGGCACGAATTGTGGGGCTGGATCACCTGATGGGCTCCATCGAGGTCGGCAAGCGGGCGAACCTCGTGGTGCTGGACGATGCAACCGGCTCGGTGGTCAGCGCATCCCAGCTTCTGCACCGTCACCCGATCACCCCATGGGATGGATATCGCATGGCCTGCACAGTACGGTCCGTTTGGCTACGCGGCATCGAGTCCGCCGTCGAAGGCGTTCCCACGCCACCGCGCGGCATTGCCATAGACTCACGCGACCTGCCGGGCATCCAAATGCTGAACAACGCCCCCCTGGCCGCCGCCGAATCGATGCTCGAGAAGTGCTGCGGGGCGAAGCGCTGGTGGCAGACAATGGCAGATCGTCGACCTTTCCAGTCGCGTGCGCACCTCATGGCCACAGCCGAGCAGGTCGCCACCATGATGACTGAGTCCGATCGGCTGGAGGCCTTCACCCACCACCCGAAGATCGGCGACGTGGACAGCCTGCGGAAGAAGTTCGCCGCCACGGCGGCGTGGTCGGCGAGCGAGCAGGGCTCCGTCGCCGCTGCTGCCGAGGAAGTGCTGCAAGGCCTCAAGAAGGGGAACGACGACTACGAGCAGCGCTTCGGCTTCATCTTCATCGTCTGCGCCACGGGCAAGTCGGCGGCGGAGATGCTCGCCCTGCTCAACGCCCGCATCGGCAACGACCGCGCTACAGAGATCGCCAACGCCGCGCGCGAGCAGCGCAAGATCACCCGCATCCGATTGGACAAGTTACTCGCATGAGCGCCACTCTCTCCACCCATGTCCTCGATCAGGTTTCCGGCCGCCCCGCCGCCAATCTTTCCGTTCGTCTGACGCACGGCGCGATCCTGCTGGCCGAGGCGCTAACCAACGCCGACGGCCGTGTGCCGCGGCTCCACGATGCACTGGAGCCCGGTGTCTATACGCTGCGCTTTGCGGTTGGGGAATATTGGACGACGAAGGATCAGCCGAGCTTCTACCCGCACGTGGAGATCACCTTCACGGTGACGGGCGGTGGGCATTACCATGTGCCACTGCTGCTAAGTCCCTACGGCTACGGAACCTATCGGGGGAGTTGAGCCTGCTCAGCGCGCGCGGAGGAAGTATAGGGTCGAAAGACCCGACTCGGCGTCCTGCTCAAGCCAAGCCATGTTGGTCCACCCGCGGCTGACGGAAAGGAGCGGGTCGCTCACGCCCTTGCCGACCGGCTGGCGGATTGGTTCGCCGTGGGGATTTTCGACGACGAAGATGGGAGACTCGCCCTTGCGCTCGACCCAGCCGAGCGCGGCGCTTGGGTCGTTGGAAACGGTGGCAAGCGCCGGCGGCACACCAATCTCGCCGACAACCACCGGGTTTGGAAAGTCCGCGCGACGCTCATCAAGAGCCATGTAGACTTCACCGCCATCGACAGGCTCGATCCAGAGCGCACCCGGCGTCCGGCCGGAAGCGGAACGGAAAAGAATCGGGAGGCGATAAGCCGGAATGTCGGTCTCTTCGCGCTGCGACACGAACTCGCCGAGCGCCGGGTCGATGGACGCGGTCCTCAGGTCAATCTCGCTGCCGGTGATGGAATACCAGTAAAGCTGGGCGCCGTCCTTCCGACCGAAAAGGGAAGGAAGCAGGTCGCAGGAAGCCGCGTCGCTCTGCCCAAGCCGACGGGTCGTCCATGCTCCCTCGCCATTGTCCCAGGCGACCCAGGCTTCGGTCCGCCCACCCAGCTGCTGAGTCCAGGCGGCATAGAGCCGCTTTCCCCCGTCAAACTCCACGCTGGGGAACTCAATCAGCCCCTCGGTAGAGGTGATGGTCGACATGCTACCATTCTCGCGGCGCACGAAAAAGTCCTGACGGGCACCGTCTGTCGTCAGCCAAGCCCAAGCGGCCGTGCGCCCATCGTCGGTCAACGCAACGGCGGGATTCGTGGAATGGCCGCCGAACTCTGCATCAACGGGAGCGACCAAACGATCAACCGCATAGTCCTGCTGGCGCTCGTCGCGGAGGCTGAGGGAAAAAAGACGGTCGCGCCCTGAATCGTCCGGCTCCAGCCAAACGAGAAGCGAGCGATCCGTGCGGGAAACAAGGCGCGGCGATTGAATGAGCGAGCGGGTCAGTGCCAGCGGCTCAAAGCTGCGGATGGAACGAACCTTGAGCGCATCACCGTCCACGAGCGCAGCGCCCGGTTGGGCCGCAGCGGTTGAAGTCAAGGCGAGCAGGGATAGGACGATCAGCGAACGCATGGGAAAACCCGCAAATCCAAACCATCAGAAATCTGGCGATGAGCTTTACTCACACCACTGGACCAAGGCAATCACCAATTGGTTGGGTAATCAAAGGCCAGTGAACCGTCCGATTGCTTGCCCCGGCGACCGCATCCGGCCTTGTTTCGTCCAGGAAAGCGAATCCACTTGACCGGGGGGGTGCCGATGGCGCTTCCTCCCGCCCCCTGTGGTAGCGCCCCCTGGGGGGCACGCCACGTCCGCTGTCAACCCGGGAAACCGAAGACAGCGGGGATCACCCACCCTGTTCCGGCATGGCAACCAACCATCGGTAGCCGGAACCTGAGGCCAAAGGGAGGTTGCCTTGCCAGTACGTCCGTACGAACTACTCGTCGTACTCGATCCGGTTCGGACCGAGGAGCAGCAGAAGGAAAGCATCGAGAAGATCAATGAGGTGATCGCCAAGTACGGCGCCACCACGACCAAGGTTGATGTCTGGGGCAAGCGTCGCCTCGCCTACATCATCAACAAGCGCCGCGAAGGCTACTACGTCTGCTTCCAGATCGAAGCGGACAGCGTCGGCAAGGCCCTGAGCGAAATCGACCGTCACTGCAAGTTCAGCGACGACGTGTTCCGCCACATGGTCACGTCCGCCGTGGTCGGCAAGTCTGCCGGCAACCCCGCCCTCGACCGCGAACGCGAAGAGCGCATGGCCCGCCAGGACACCCGTCCGGGTCGTGGACCCCGTCCGCGCCGCGACTTCACCCCCGTCGAACAGCCCGCGCCCAGCAGCGAGGCGGAGCCCGCTCCCGCCGCTCCCGCGGAGTAATTCGGAGACGCCCCCATCATGGACCTGAATCGAATCCTCCTCATTGGCAACCTGACTCGCGACCCGGAGGCTCGGAACACTCCGAGCGGTGCCGTCGTCACGAAGTTCGACATTGCCGTCAACGACCGCAGTCGTGGCCGTGACAAGGAAGAAACGATGTTCATCCGCGTGGAAACCTGGAACAAGACGGCGGAAATCGCCAACCAGTATCTCCGCAAGGGCTCCAGTGTTCTGGTGGAAGGGCGCCTGAAGATCGACGAATACGAAACACGCGACGGGCAGAAGCGCCGCGACCCAGTTGTGGTCGCGGATCGCATCAGCCTCGGTCCCAAGCGCGAAGGCGCGGCCGGCGAATCAGGAGGTGGCTCGACCAGCTACCGCCGCGAGGAAGCCGCTCCCCGCTCCGAGTACCGCCCAGCGGCGGACTCGCGCCGTGCCCCCGAACCTGCCCGTGGCCAGTATAGCGACGTGGGCGACATCGGAGGCGGCGAATCCGCCAACACCGAAGACGATCTTCCCTTCTGATACCCGCAGACCCCGACCGATCAACGCCCAACAACAACAGGGCGTCTCTCAAGACGAGGAGAATGATTGACCATGAGTGAAGAAATGAAGGCCCCCGAGCAGCAGGAAAGCGCCCCCTCGACCGGCTCCGACAGCGGTCCCCGTGGCCCGCGCGCTCCCCGCCGCCGCTTCCCCCGCCGCAAGGTTTGCTACTTCCGCGTCATCAAGGCGGAGTTCATCGACTATAAGGACGTTGTCACGCTGCGCCGCTTCGTCACCGATCAGGGGAAGATCCTCCCCCGCCGCGTCACGGGCACCAGCGCCAAGTTCCAGCGTCTCCTCACCACCGCCATCAAGCGCGCGCGCTACATGGCCCTCCTGCCCTACAGCGGCCGTCACCGCTAATTCCTGCGAACGCCCCGCACTCGACCGGAGACCAACCACACCATGAGCAAGCGCAATATCAACATCGTCCTGATGAAGTCCGTGGATAACCTCGGACAGGCCGGCGACACCGTCAAGGTCGCCCCCGGCTACTTCCGTAACTTCCTTGAACCCCGCTCGCTGGCGCTCCGCGCCACCGCCGGCAACCTCAAGCTCGTCGACTCCCAGCGCAAGCGCCTCGAAGCCCTCGTTGCCAAGGAGAAGGACAGCGCCGAACGCATCAAGAGCGTCATCGACGGCCAGACCTTCACCTTCAAGCTTCGCGCCGGCGATCGCGGCCAGCTTTTTGGCAGCATCAACAGTCGGGATCTTGTTGACGCCATCAAGGAAACCCATAATATCGAAATCGAACGTCGCAGGGTTGACATGGCAAGCCTCAAGACCCTGGGCGCCCATTCCGTGCGAGTCCGCGTGTATCCTGGCGTGACCGCAACGCTCACAGCCGTCGTCGAGAAGTTGGCGGTTGAGGGCGAAGTCTCCGAGACTGAGCTCGAGCAAGTCCCTGATCGTAGTGACTTCGGCTCCGCAGCAAAGTACGAAGACGAAGACTAACATCGCACTATCCTAACTCCCCCTCCCCCTGAAAACGAGGCCTCCCCCGGGCCTCGTTTTCTTTTTTACCACTTTGCTCGTGCTGAAAACCACCGGCCACCACCACTGCGACAGTTGATGGAATCAGCCACTTTTTTCCCGGGGCTGCGCGCGCAATCAAATAATGGGCCCGAGACCTGCATTGTCACGAAAATGCCCGGATCAGACCGCGGAAACCGTTGACCACCCGGGCGATCTGAGAAGAGATGTCCGCGCTTTTGGCACAAACGGCGAATCATTCATTTCTCGTTTGTGAACTTTTTCACAAAGTCAGGGCTAACTCATGGGTTCCACCAACTATTTCCTCCTCCGACGGGTTCACTCGCTCCTTGGAATCTTCCCTCTCGGCCTGTTTCTCTTCAACCACCTGCTGACCAACAGCACCGGTATGGTCAGCGCCGAGTTCTTCGAGCACAAAGTCGCCCTGATCCACATGCTTGGCCCCCTGCTCCCCCTCGTGGAAGCGGTCTTCATCTTCATCCCCTTGGCCCTGCACATCGCCCTCGGCGTCTACATCGCCCTCCAGGGTAAGGTCGAGGTCGGAGCGACGATGCCCTACGCCCGCAACTGGGCCTATGCGCTCCAGCGCTGGACCGGTTGGTTCGCCCTCGTCTTCATCGTCTACCACGTTGTCCACCTCCGCTTCCTGCACGACATGCACACGACTCCCTTCTCGATCGAGTTGGCCACGATGTTCTACGGTGGCCCGCTCTCGATCATCTGGGTGATTGCCTATTTCATCGGCGGACTTTCGGTGGTGTACCACTTCGCCAATGGCATCTGCACCTTCTGCATGACCTGGGGCCTGACGGTGGGACCGAAGAGCCAGATGTGGATGGCTCGCGCCGCCCTCGGCGTCGGTGCCATCCTGACACTCATGCTACTCTCGTCGATCGCGGGCTTCACGCGGATCGGCTACCAGTACGCACAAATGGACGAAGCCGAGCAGAAGTCCTTCGTCGAGAGCCTCCAGGCCATTCACAACCACTGAGATCAACTGGCTAACCCCAAGGAGATAGAGACCATGCCAAAAAGAGTTATCGTCGTCGGCGGAGGTCTGGCGGGCCTGAGCGCCGCCATCAAGATTGCAGAACGGGGCGTCCACGTTGACCTGTTTTCCGTGGTTCCGGTGAAGCGCTCCCACTCCGTGTGTGCCCAGGGCGGCATCAACGCGGCCAAGAACCTCAAGGGCGAGGGCGACTCCCCCCGCATTCACATCACCGACACGCTGTTCGGCGGCGAGTACCTCGCCGACCAGACCCTCGTGAAGGGCATGTGCGAGAAGGCCCCCGCCATCATCGACCTGCTCGACCGCATGGGCGTTCCCTTCAACCGCACCCCCGAGGGACACCTCGATTTCCGTCGCTTCGGCGGCACGCTGCACCATCGCACCGCCTTCTCCGGCGCCACCACCGGCCAGCAACTCCTCTACGCGCTCGACGAGCAGGTTCGTCGCTTCGAGGCTCAGGGACTCGTCGAGAAGTACGAACACTGGGAGTTCCTCTCCCTGGTCATCGACGAAGCCGGCAAGACCCGCG
>WGMQ01000037.1 GCA_016125005.1 bacterium
CGCCCGCGAGGGCGGTCGGGACCAGCTTTTCTGCGACGAGGAGGCCACCCGTCGGGTGGCTGGAGGCAGGCTTGCTGATGAATCGCTGGAAGTACTGCTGGATCAGTTCCTTCTCCGGCATCAGGCAGAAGTTCAGGTCCATGAAGATCGGATGGCGGAGACGCTTGATGACCTCGAGCAGCCGGTCCACTTCGAGGTGCTCAAGTGCCTCGACGCGATAACCCTCGCCATGACGGGAGACCGCCATGGCTGCCACGGAGTTCCCATCCACATAGACCACGGTAACCGCGGCCAAGGATTCGGGAGCGGCACTCGTCTGCTCGGCGGTGGGGGACGTCTTCCGCTGGACTGTCGTTTTCTTCTTCATTCAGAAAAATCCGCAGACGGTGTACTCGTGTCCTCGTTTGGAGCCCTGACGACGATGAGAATGAAACGTAGGGGCATCCGAATAGGTACACAAGCCTGAATCAACGATTTGCTCCGCCACAATTCCTGCGGCCTCGGCCTGCAATCTGGTCAGCGCGGGGAGATTCAGCAGGCGACCTGAGTGAAAGTCGCCCAAATGACCCCACCGGCCCACAAAAGTGCCAATCAACTCCTCGCTGACTTCGTATACATCCCCTCGGATGCAGGGTCCGATCCAGAGACGTAAGCGATCTTTCCGGGCACCGAGGGCAGTAACGGCCTCCACCCCGCGAGCGACCATGTTCTCCAGTGTCCCACGCCAGCCTGCATGCAAACCGGCACAAACCCGCGCCTCTGCATCGAGGAGGACAAGCGGCAGGCAGTCAGCGGTTCGAATAACCAGTGCGACACGATCCTTGTCCGTGCAAAGTCCGTCGCAGGAGGGAATGCGCATCACTCCCTTGGCGCAGCCGGGAGGCGGGAGAACGGTCGTTCCGTGAACCTGGCCGGCAAAGACTGTCGCGACGGGAGGGGCCGGAAGCAACGGAGCCAGCAACGCCGCGGCCTGATCGATGGTGGTACTTTCTCCATCGCCCAAGGCGAGTCCCGTCGTGAAGCAGACGAATCCCTCGTGAAGCACCTCTGAGGATGCCACCGGGTTGGGCGCTGGAACTGCGGTCATCGTCGGGCCTCGCCATCGCACATTGATGATTCTCGCGGGAGGCTGCCTCACCCATCCCACACCGAATCAACTTAATTCGTCCGGACTGTGCCGCTGCGCACAGATTACAGGCCGATGCGGATCTCCACCCGGCGATTGGCGCGGCGACCTTCGGTGGTCTTGTTGTCCTCGATGGGGCGCTGGAAGGAGTAGGACATGCTGGAGAGCTTCGCGGCGTCGAACTCCGGACGGCCAGCCAGCCAGCGGAGCACCTCGTTGGCGCGGGCGGATGCCAGCTCCCAGTTGTCCGGATAGGGCATGTTCCGCACCGGTACGTTGTCCGTGTGACCCTCGACGACCAGCGTCTTGTAGCTCTCGCCCTTCATCGCTTCTGCCACCACGCCGAGCGTCTTGAGTCCCTCGTCGGAAAGCTGGGTGGAGGCGCTCTTGAAGAGTTGGTCGCTCAACATGACGATGCGGACGTCGCCATCGGCGGCAATGATGCGGACGTGACCGGCGGTGACCCAGATGCGGAGCGCCTTTGTCAGCTTGTCGCGAAGTGCGTCGGTGCTGGGGACTGCGACGACCTTGGCGGAGGCCTCGGCGACGCGCTTCTCGGCGGTGGCGAGCAGGGTCTGCTGGGCGGCCAGGTCGGCCTTCAGTTGGTCGCGCTCCTTGGTTAGGTCCGCGACGGACTTTTCAAGGATCGTCACCTTCTCTTCGGTCGTGGAGGCGCGCTGGGTTGCCAGGTTCGCCTCGCCGGTCAGCCCGTCGACCTTGGCGGTGAGTTCCTGACGCTCGGTTGAAAGGCGGGTGATCTCGGCACTCTGCTTCTCAATCGCATCGCGAAGCTCGGCAAGGAGGGCGGTGTCCCCCTCGGTCCTGGAGGTCGCAGCGGACAGTTTCGCCTCCAGGTCCGCATTGTCGTTCTGGAGCTGGCTGATGGTCATTTCCAGGCTGCCGACGCGGTCCTTCAGGCGCTCCGCCTCGAGGCGCTGGGTCTTCTCGTTGTTGAGGGCCTCGTCGATGCGACGCACCACCTCGCGCGCCTGCGAGTCGGAACTCGATTGCAGGGCCAGTTCCGCGGCGCTGCGGCGGCTCTCCAGTTCGGTCACGCGGGCCGCGATCGCGTCGCGCTCCTTAACGGCGGATTGAAGGGCGGCTTCGGCCGCATCAGCGCGCTGCTTTTCGCGAATGGCCGATTCCTGCGAGGCACCGAGGTCCTGCGAGACCTGCATCACGCGGGCAGCGAGCATTTCCTTGTCGGCGCGTAGTTGGCGGATGGTGCCGCCGATGCAGCCGCTGAGGAGCGGGGCGGCGAGGAGGCTGAGGGCGAGCAGGCGAGTCGTCGAAGTGCGGGTGACGAGGCGGAACGGGAGCATGGGAGCGGGCGCCTTTGGTTGTCAGGTTGGGGTGTCGCTGGAGGTGCGGCGACGGTAGCTGACTCTTTCCAGCCAGTGGAGTAGCAAGAAGATCAAGCCGATTAACAGCGCTTGCAAAATTCCGTACTGCCAATCGAGCACCCGGAGCGGCATGGCGGCGATTCCCAGCACGAACGAGGCGCCGTAGAGGAACAGTACGGCCTCGGCCCGCGACATGCCGAGCGCCTCCAGCCGGTGCGAAATGTGGTTCTTGTCACCAACCATGAACGGCTGGCCGCTCCTCCAGCGAATCCACATGACCGAAATCGTGTCGAAGAGCGGAATGCCGAAGACCACCAGTGGGATCAGAATGGGTAGGCGCGTCGGAACACCTTCCTGCCAATAGGTGGCCAGGATAGCCAGCGAGCCCAGCAGGAACCCCAGGTGCGTGCTGCCGCAATCGCCGAGGAAGATGGAAGCCTTCGGGAAATTGTAGCGAAGGAACCCGATGGCGGCTCCCGCCAACAGGCAGAAGACGAGCGCCATGTACCACTCGCGCGACATCCCCGCCATCAGCGCCATCACCAGGCAGATCGCCGCCGAGACACCGCTCGTCAGGCCGTTCATGTTGTCGAGGAAGTTGAAGCTGTTCGTCAGGAAGACGAGCCACAGGATCGTCAGGGGCCACGCCAGCCAGATCGGGAGGAACAGCTTGAGCACGACGCCCGAGAGGAGAAGCGGGAGGCAGGCGAGGATCTGCACCACGAGACGTAGCTTGGGCGGCAGGTCGAAACGGTCGTCGAGCACCCCAAGCACGAAGATCGTCGCCGCCCCGAGGAACACCGCGAACAGTTCCTTGACCTTGAGTGGGATGTTGGCCGCCAGACCACGCACAGACTCGGGAAGGAACTCCAGATGCGGGGTCAGCCAAACGCCGAGCGCCACGTCCAACCAGAGGCACCCCCAGAATGCGGTGAAAAGCGCGATGCCGCCGCTCCGCGGAATCGGCACGGTGTGCAGCTTGCGGGCGATGCCGGGGCGGTCCAGGAGCCCCAATCGATCAGCAATCGCACGGGCCACGGGGGTCAGAATCAGGGATAGGACGAGCGCTTGGATGAATCCGGCCAGCAGTAGAAGGAACCAAATCACGTCGGGGGGAGTCCTATCGGGTTAAGGGGAAGTTAGTTTTGCTATCCCCGCGCAGGGAAACAATCCGATTCGGATTGCTGCGGCGATCAAAACCGGCGAAGAACCTCGCCGGAGGGGTGAACGATGCAAGAATTGGAAAGAGTCATACGGGCGGTCCGGTTCCGACTCCGGATGTTCTTCCTATTCGACGCCTTCTTCTGGGGGCTGCTGGTGGGATTGTCTTCTTCGGCGGTCTTGGTCTTCATCCTCAAGTTCTTCCCCCATGCGTGGGACGCGCTGGCCCTTGCCGTCACCGTGGTGCTGGCGGCCATCCTGCTGGCGCTTTCCGGCGCGGCGATCCGGCGGCTGACGTTGTTCGAGGCCTCCATCGAGGCCGACAAGCGCCTCAACCTGCGCGAGCGACTCTCCTCCACGGTGGCGCTGGTGCTCGCCGGCAGGAACCAGTCGCGCGCCTTTGCCGCCCTTGCCGACGACGCCCGCCATTTCGCCGAGCGCATTCGCCCCGGTCGCGATATTCCCTACCGGCTCCCCTCCACGGCGCGCTATGCGCTGATCCCCATGGCGGTGCTGGCGGGGCTTTACTTCATGCCCCAGCTCGACCTTTTCCGCAATCCACTCGATCCGCCGCCTCCTCCTCCCGAGCCACCCAAGATCACCGAGGCGGAGCGCCGCAACGTGGCGGATCAGCTTCGCAAGCTGGCCGATGAGGCCCGTCCCAAGAAGGAAGATCCGCAGACCGAAGGGACCTTGGACCTGACGGCCAAGCTGGATAAGCTGGCCAACGATTTGGCGCTCGGCAAGGCGGACACCCGCGATGCCATGGTGGAGATGTCCCTCATGCAGGACGACATCCGCATGCGGCAGACGAGCCTCCAGCGTGACATGCAGCCCTTCCGCCAACTCAAGGGGCTCAACATGGCGCGCCACACCCAGGACCTGCAGAAGGCCCTGAAGGATCAGGACTTCTCCAAGGCTGCCGCGGAACTCCAGCGCATGGCCGAGCAGATGCTCGACCCGCAGACGGGCACGCCGCAGGAAAAGGAAGAGATGGCCGAGGAGCTGGAGCAGCTCGCCGAGTCGCTCAAGGACAACCCGGCGGTTTCGGACGCGCTCAAGGAGGCTGCGGAGGCCGTTCGCCAAGCGGCGCAGGAACAGCGTCAGCAGCAGCCCCAGGCGACACCGTCGCCCACCCCGTCGCCCACGCCCACTCCCACCCCGACGCCAACGTCGTCCCAGCAACAACAACAGAGCCAGCAGGGCCAACAACAACAGCAGCAACAACAGGGTGGCCAGCAACAACAGCAGGGCGGGCAGCAGAGTCAGCAGCAGCAGCAGGGCGGCCAACAGCAGTCGGGCGGTCAGCAGCAGCAAGGTGGCCAGCAACAGCAGCAATCCGGCGGGCAGCAACAGCAACAAGGCGGACAACAGCAGGGAGGCCAGCAGGCCAATCAGGGAATGCAGCCCTCCGGCCAGCAGCAGGGCGGACAGCAGAACCAGCAAGGCGGCCAGCAGCAGAGCCAGGGCGGGCAGCAAAGCCAGCAGGGCGGCCAGCAGTCGGGCGGTCAGCAACAGCAGCAAGGTGGACAGCAGGGCGGGCAGTCCGGCGAGCAATCGACCGCGGGGGGGCAGCAGTCCCAGCAGGGCGGACAGCAGTCGGCCAACCAGCAGGGTTCGAGCGGCGGGCAGCAGCAGTCGCAGGGGGGGCAGTCAGCGGGCCAGGCCGGTCAACAGGCCTCGGCGGCCTTGCAGAACGCCGCGTCTCAGATGTCGCAGATGCAGTCTGCCGCCCAGCAGATGCAGCAGCTTTCCCAGCTCCAGAATCAGCTCCAGCAGGCCCAGGGAAACATGTCCCAGGGCGGTCAACAAGGACAGGGCGGACAGCAGGGGCAACAACAGGGACAAGGGCAGGGCCAAGGCCAAGGTCAGGGACAGGGCCAAGGTCAGAGCGGCGGGCAGTCGGGCGCCGAAGGCCAGGAGGGCGAGGGACAGGGCAGCCCGGGACCCGGCGAAGGCGAGTTCAGCGAGGGCGATCCCAGCGATAGCCAGGGTGGCGGCTCGGGTGGACCGGGGCGCGGTGGTGGCGGCAGGCCGCCGGATGACGGGACCATGGCGACCCAGTTCGAGGACACTTTCATCCCCGGCGAGAAGAACGAAGGCGAGATCATCGCGATCTTCGAGGTGGACGCGCCGGTTCCCCGCGGTGAGTCGCGCCTCGATTACAGCCGCGTGCCTGCGGCGGTGAAGCAGCGGGCCGCCGACTCGATCCAGAACAAGGAAATCCCTGCGGGGATGCGCGGACCGGTTCGCGATTACTTCCAGTCGATCAACCTCCCGACGGAGAAGAGCGACCCCTGATTTCGCGCGGCCTTCATCGACTCTTTACGTCGGCGCTCCTGGTGCTTGCATCGGGGCTGGTGGGCTGTGGTTCCGGCGAGGATGCTGCTGACTCGAAATCCATCCAAGTCGTCGGCACGGCCGGGCGGCAGCCGGGCCAGTTCTCCAAGCCACGCGCCGTGGCGATCTCCAAGGCCAACGAAATCGTGGTAGTCGACCGCACGGGCCGCATCATTGTGCATGACCTAAAGACGGGCGAATTCGTCCGCCAGTTCTGGCTCCCCAAGTGGGAGAACGGCACCCCGACGGGCATCTCGATGGACCCTACCGATGACACGATCTGGGTGGCGGATACTCACTATCACCGCGTTCTCCAATACGATCACGAGGGGAACCTGCTGAGCCAGTTCGGCGAGGAGGGCGAGGACCCGGGCAAGTTCGTCTTCATTACGGATGTGTGCCCCGATCCCGATGGCAAGATGCTGTGGATCACCGACTATGGGCGCCGCAATCGCGTGATGCAGTTCACGCGCGCCGGTGAATTCGTTCGCGAATGGGGGACGAAGCTCTTCGAGACTGACGACCTCCAGCGTCCGCAGGCTGTCTCTATTTCGCCCGACGGGCAGCGTCTATACGTCGTCGACACGGGGAATTGTCGTATTAATGTCTATACGCGCGATGGCGAGCTGGTGAAGTCATTCGGCGAGCCAGGTCTCGAGCCGGGACAGCTCAACATGCCGCAGGACCTGGCCCTCGGGCCGGACGGTCGTCTATACGTCATCGAGTATTCGAATTGCCGGATCAGCACCTTCAGCACCGAGGGCGAGTTCCTCGGCCTGTGGGGGAGTGCGGGCAATCACCCCGGCCAGTTCTTCACACCGTGGGGAATTGCCGTGGCGAATGACGGCACCATCGTGGTGGCCGACACCATGAATCACCGGATTCAGATCATGCGTCATCCGGCCGAGCTGGCGTGGACTCCCGGCAGCAACCAGGGGGCGCACCAGTGATCCATTTCGCCGAGCCCATGAACCTGTGGCTCCTTGCAATCATCCCCGCGATCCTGATCGCCGCGCGGCGCCTGCGGCTCATTCCGCGGATGCGCCGTTGGATGATCGTCTCCGTGCGCGTGGTGCTGATGCTGCTGCTGGTACTGGCGCTGGCTCGGACAGAGATCCGCTGGGAAGCGAAGGACATGGCCGTGTTCTTCCTGCTCGATCGCTCGGATTCGATCCCGGCCAGCGCCTTCGACGCGCAGGCGACGCTGCTTCAGAATGCTCCAAAGAAGGCCGCCCGCGAGGACTCCACCGGCGTCATTGCGTTCAGCGCCAAGCCGTCGATGGAGACATCTCCCGTTCCCCGTTACGAATACCCCGGCAAGGTGCTTTCCGCCACAGAGGGGAGCCAGACCGACATCGCCTCGGCGGTGCGCCTCGCGCTGGCGGCGTTCCCCGGCGACACGATTCGCCGCGTGGTGCTGATCAGTGACGGCAACGAGAACTCCGGTTCGGCGCTTGAGATGGCGCGCGTGGCTCGCGGCGCCGGTGTACCCATCGACGTGATGCCGGTTCGCTACGATTCGCGCAATGACCTCAAGATCGACAAGCTGGTGGTGCCGCAGCGCACGTCCAAGGACGCCCCCTTCGACCTGAAGGTCCACCTCAGCGCCGAGCAGGCCTCGCGCGGGCTCCTTCGTGTTTATCGCGACGGCGAGGTGGTCGCGGAGCAGGAGGTCGAGGTCGCACCCGGCAAGAATCCGCCCCTCGTCATGACGCAGCGCATCGCCGACGGTGGCTTTCACCAGTACAGCGCCGTGATCGAGAACCGCGACGACCCGCGTCCGCAGAACAACCGCGCGCAGGCCTTCACCTACCTGAAGGCGGAGCCCAAGGTCCTGCTGATCGACGGTAGTTCCGAGCCTACCCGCAGCGCCGCGTTCCTCGCCACGGCCCTTCGTGCCGAGAACATCATCGTCGAGGCCGGCGGCCCGAGCCTGCTCCCTGTGTCCCTGCCAGATCTTCAGAAGTACGACACGCTGGTGCTTTCCAACATGGCCGCGGGCGACATGAGCCAGGCACAGATGCAGATGATCGAGCGCGCCGTTCACGACCTCGGGCTCGGCCTCATCATGATCGGTGGCGAGAACTCCTTCGGCGCGGGCGGCTACAATGACACGCCGATCGAGAAGGCTCTCCCGGTCCGCATGGATATCAAGCAGAAGAAAATTCTGCCGAACGGCGCCCTCGCGATCGTGCTGCATACCTGCGAAATCCCGAGCGGCAACGCCTGGGCCAAGGAAATCTCCATCGCCTCGCTCAACGTGCTGTCGGCGCAGGACTACTTCGGGATCGCCTACCTGGGCAGCGACACCTTCGGTGGCAGCTACACAGATCGCTGGGCCTGGGAGCCGGGTCTCCAGCAGGTGGGCGACAAGCGCGCAATGCGCAACACGATCAAGGGCGTCGCGCCGCTCGACATGATGAGCTTCGACCCGACGTTGCGCCTCGCCGCCAAGGCGCTCTCCGAGGTCAAGGCACAGACCAAGCACATCGTCGTCATCAGCGACGGCGATCCTTCGCCGCCCGACCAGGACGTGGTGAACTCGATCCGCAACCAGGGCATCACAGTATCCGCTGTGGCGATCGCGCCGCACTCGGGAATGACCGTCGACACGCTGGAGCAGATGGCCTACTGGGGCGGCGGGAACTTCTACTATCCGAAGACCAGCTCGGAGCTTCCCCGCATCTTCACGAAGGAAGCGACCGTCGTCCGCAAGTCGCTGATCCGTGAGGAACGCTTCAACCCGGTCAGTAACATGCAGAGCGAGATCCTGACGGGTTTCGTCTCGCTGCCGAGCCTCGACGGATACGTCATCACGACCACGAAGGAACTGGCCACGGAGGCCCTTGCCACGGAGTTCGAGGACCCGCTGCTCGTCCATTGGCGCTACGGCCTTGGTAAGACGGTCGCCTTCACCTCCGACGCCAAGGACAAGTGGGCCAGTTCGTGGGTGCAGTGGCCGAATTTCGCGAAGTTCTGGGCCCAGGTCGTCCGCTGGTCCCTGCGCGAGACGAACAACGCCAACTACCAGGTGAACACCGAGGTGGAGGGCGGCCAGGGGCGCCTCACCATCGACGCCGTCGACGAGAACGGCAACTTCATCAACTTCCTCGATTTCTCCGGCTCGATCATCAAACCGAACTTCGAGAGCGAGGAAGTGAAGGTCTCCCAGACCGCGCCGGGACGCTACGAGGCGACGTTCCCTGCGGGTCAGGTGGGTAGCTACATGGCGAGCCTCACCGCGAAGAGCGCACCCGACGCTGAGCCGCAGTTCGTCACCGGCGGCGTGTCGCTTGCCTACTCGCCGGAATACGAATCGAGCCGCAGCGCCGACGAGTTCCTCAAGCGCATTGCCGAGGCATCGGGTGGCCAGTTCATCTCCGACGCGAAGAATTACAATCCCTACGCACGCAACCTGCCTCCCGCGCGCCGCCCGCTTCCCCTGTGGCCGTGGCTGCTACTCGGCGCGATCCTTCTGGTGCCGGTCGACGTCTTCCTCCGCCGCGTCTATCTCGATTGGGCCGAGTTCCTCTCCTGGTTCCGCACGAAGGTCATGGGCCTCCTTCCTGCCCGCACGCCGCTGGAGGAAGTGGGCCGTCTCGAATCGCTCAAGGCCGCCAAGGAGCGCGCCCTTCAGGAACGTGAAGAGGAGAAACGCGAACGTGAAGTGCGCGATTCCTTCCGCGAGCGTCTCGCCCAGCAGACCTCCGAGCGCGGCAGCGAGCCGAGCGTCTTCGAGGGCCAGGACAAGCCGGGACCGGGGATGCGCTCCACCAAGCACACCGTCACGCCCGATAACGAAGGCGCGCCTCCCGCGCAGGGCGGAATGTCCTCGCTCATGGAGGCCAAGAAGCGCGCCCAGAAGCGGAAGAAATAGCGGGACTCTTCCCTTGCCATGCCGGGTCCACCAAGAGAGTGTTGTTGTAGTCTAACTTTTGGAGCCGCCCATGAAGCCTTTCCCCCGGTTGCTTGCGTTTCTCTTCCTGTTGGCCTGCCCGCTGATGGCGAGCGTCGCCTTCGCCCAAGTCTCCTGGATCCTGGAGTCGGCGGAAGGGACCGTGCGCCACAGCGACGGAAAGACCGAGGCCAAGGCGGTCACGACTCCGCCCCAGATGGCGTTGAACCGTGGCGACATGCTTCAACTGGAACTCGGTGCCAAGGTGGTGGTCTTCGACGGCCGGAAGCGCACGACACAGGAGCGGTCCTCCGAGGAAACGACGCCGCTGACGCTTCGCGTCCCGGCGCCTGTGACCCGTGGCAACGTGCTGGAACGCATCATGGCAGGCGCCGCGGAGCGTCGTCGCCAGTCAGCGCAGGGCGGCGTCCTGGTTCGAGTCGGCACGGACAAGCCCGACGCCGACATCGTCTGGCCGCCGCGCGATGGGGCCTTCGATGGAAGCCGCCTTCCGGCAGTGAAAGTGAAACTCCAACACCTGAGCGGCCGCGCCGTGAGATTGGAACTGCTTCGCGCGGAATCGATCGGTGCCGTGGATGGCGTCCTCGTCGATTCGGTCGACCTCAATCCCGACGAGGCCGAGTTCCTATGGGAGCCGCGCAAGAAGGCTTTCAGCAAGGGGGTCTATTTCCTCGTGCGCCTTCGCGTGGATGGCGAGAGCTGGGATGGCTGCACCGTGTGGAAGTATTCCAGCGCGCGCAAGGAACTGGAGAAAGAACTGGCGGCCGAACTTGAGTTGAAGTCGACCAAGGAACTGAAGAAGTCGGAGGTCTATCCGTACTTCGTCGAGGAAATGGAAGCCTCGCGACTCCAGGACCCGCCCAAGCGTTGATGGGAGCCGCATCGGTCAAGCGAACGCTTCCGCCGGTCCTGACGCCGTGGCGGTCGCCTTGGGCCGCACTGGCGCTGGTCCTGGTGCTGGCGGGGGGCTACTTCGGCGCGACTGCGGCGATCGAGTACCAGTGGCGGGCCAACGTGATCGGTGTGGCGCGGTCGATCAACCCGCTCCCTCCCGATGGCAACGATCCCGATTTCCCCATCGCGATCCTGTTCTCGCGGCTGGGCGAGGACTATCGCTACTCGCTGCCGGTCACCGGGCGCTTTTCCGAGGACCCGGAGGTGACCAAGCGACGGCTGGCGCGCCTCATGGCGGCGCTGGCGGCCATCGAACCCGAGCAACGCCCGCGCGCCGTCGGCGTCGACATGATCCTCAGCACGACCGATCCGGAGACCGATTCCTACCTCGCTGCGGCGATGAAGGAACTGGGAAATGTGGTGCTGACCGCCACGGAGGACGTCGACGAGGAGGGTCAGGTCGTTGCAGCGGGCCCTTCGCCGGTGCTGTCGGATGCTTCCGCCCGGATCGGTATAGACATCCATTGGCTCCCCGCGTGGCTGAATCCTGCCTATGCGGTGCGCCTCCGGGTCCCATCGACGGTGCGCTATCAGCACGGCGAACTGGCCCAGGTCCCCGGGTTCGCGCGTGCCGTGGCCGAGGTGGCCAACACGGCTCTCGATCGGGTGAAGAGCGATCACCCCGACGGCGTCGCGATCCACTACTGGAACTTTCACTATCCATCGACCGGGGATGAGGAGGCGGGCGAGCCTTCTGATCTGTTGATGGATCTCTGGCCCGCCGAGGCCGCCGCCCCGATCATCGCATTGGCTCCCGAGTGGACGCCCGGCGAGGAACCGCAGGCTTGGCTGGAGCGCGTCAAGGCGACGCTCGCTCAGGAGACCGATCCCGTCTGGGGGACGCCGCGTATAGACAGCCTCGCCAGCCAGTATGGCGGGCGGATCCTGCTCGTCGGCGTTGGCTTTCCCGACGACCTCGCCTCCACGCCGTTCACGTCGCGTCGCTATGCGGCGCCTGGTCGCCAGCAGGGTCGCTCCCCCCTCGAACCCGGTGTTGCCGTTCACGGCCAGGCCGTCGCGACGATGCTCAAAGGAGTTGTCCCCCGAGAGATTCCCACGGCGCTCCAGCTCCCTGCCGTCGTGCTGGCGATGGTGCTCGGATGGGTTCTCGGCATTCGGCTTCGCCCCGCCTTCGCGCTCGCGGCGCTCGCGACCCTCGCGGTCGGTACCGTCGTCGCCGACCTGCTTCTGACAGCCTACGCGAATTGCTGGCTGCCCAGCGCCACGCTTCTCCTTCCCGGAGGCCTTGCCTACTGTGCCGGTACCATCGAGCAATTCCGCCTGCTCCGGGAGAGCCGCTCGCGCGTGCAAAAATGGGTACGCCGCCTCATGCCGCCGAGCAGCTCGGCGGTGATCTCAGAGGACGAGGCCGACCTCTTGGGGAACCTGCAAGGCGCGCCTGGAGGCGAAAGCCAGACCGCCTGGCGCACCGTGATCCGCACCGACCTCGCTGGTTATACGGTGATGAGCCGCGACCTGGAGAAGGCCGGTCGACCCGACATGATGATGACGCTCATGTCGGACTTCTTCCTGCGTGCGATCGGAGCAGTGGAGGGGTGCGGTGGCCAACTAACCGACCTGACCGGCGATGGTCTCGTCGCGGTCTTCGGTCAGGAGGATCCCGCCGAACAATCCCGCCGCGCCGTGGAGGCCATGCATCGGCTCCGTGTGGTGGCGGGGGAGTGGCGCCGCCACGCCCGCCAGCTCTGCGACCAGGAAAAGGGCCTCTCCGCCGTGCGGATTCCCGGCATTCGCATGGCCGTCGGCGCGAGCGAAACCAGCTTCCGCTTCGTCGGCACGGACCAGCAACAGCGTACCCTGTTCTTTGGTGGTGCCTTCATCCTATCCGCACGCATCGAAGGCGCGATCAAGCGTCTCCCGCCGCCTCCCGGAGTCGATGCGCTCCAGCGCGGTTGTCTCGACGAGGCTGCGGCGCGCCACTTGGAGGACGCAGCAAATCCCGCCCATTTCCATGTCCACGAGCCGATTGCGCTTCAGGGAATCGAGAAACCGTGTGTGGTTTACGAGCTGCTGCAATAACGGGCCTGGCTCCTGCTCTATCTGATATGGGCATCGCCCGGAATGGAGCCAGCCGCGTGGCCGATCTGCTGAACCTCACCGACGACAATTTCGAGGACATCATCGAGGAGCATGAACTGGTGCTCGTCGACTTCTGGAGCGAGACCTGCGCGCCGTGCCGGCAGATGCTCCCCATCGTGGAGGAACTGGCCCGCGAATGTGGCGACCGCGCGATCATCGCGAAGCTCAACATCCACGAGGCCCCCATCGCCACCCACGACGTGGGCATTCGCGGCGTCCCCACCTTCGTGCTCTTCCGCGACGGCAAGCCCGCCGGACACCATCTCGGCCGGGCGACCAAGGCCCAGTTGCGTGCCCTTTTGCAGCAACCCGCCGACAACGACTGATTTTCCATTGTTTCCGCGCCCCGTGTGGCTGAAATCAGCCACTCGACTGGGCAATCACTCCAACCAATCCCGGACTTTCGATGGCCAACATCCTGATTGCTGAAGACGAAGAACGCATGAGGCGACTCCTCGCCATGCTCCTCGGAAACAAGGGGCATGAGCTGGTGCTCTGCGCCGACGGTGAGGAGGCGGTGCAGAAGTTTTCCGACCAGCCCACCGATGTTGTGCTCACGGATCTGCGCATTCCCAAGCTCTCCGGAGTCGAAGTCATCGAGCGAATCCGAGCCATCTCGCCCGAAGTTCCCATCATCGTGATGACGGCCTACGGCTCCATTGAGTCCGCTGTCGAGGCGATGCGCAAAGGCGCCACCGACTATATCACGAAACCTTTCGATGAGGCCCGCCTGCATCTTGCCATCGAAGGCGCTCTGGAAAAAGGGCGTCTCATCGCCGAGAACCGCGTCCTACGCACGGAACTGCGGTCGCGCTATGGCTTCGAGGCGATCGTGGCGGAGAGCCCGCAATTCCTGGAGGTGCTGGATCTGGCCCGCCAAGTGGCGTCTTCCAACTCGACCGTTGTGATCTACGGCGAGAGCGGCACGGGCAAGGAACTGGTCTCGCGCGCGATCCACGAATCCTCGAATCGCGCCCGTGGTCCGTTCGTGGCCATCAACTGCGCGGCCATCCCCGAGAACCTGCTTGAAAGCGAGCTGTTCGGCCATGAACGCGGCGCCTTCACCGGTGCCCAGGAGGCAAAGCGCGGCAAGTTTGAGCTGGCGAGCGGCGGCACGCTCTTCCTCGACGAGATCGGCGAGTTGGCGCTTCCGCTTCAGGCGAAGGTCCTCCGCGCCATCGAGAGTCAGGAGTTCGAGCGCGTCGGCGGCCTCAAGACGGTGCACACGGACATCCGATTCGTGGCGGCGACCAACCGCAATCTGGCCGACATGGTTCGCGAGGGGGATTTCCGCGAGGACCTCTTCTATCGCCTCAACGTGTTCCCGCTGGTGATTCCGCCGCTGCGCGACCGGCCCGGCGACATCATTCCGCTGACCGAGGCGTTCCTCCGCCGCTTCTGCCGCGAGATGGGGCGCAAGGTGCCGATCATCACCCCGGAAGCGGAGGAGATGCTCCTCTCGCACCGATGG
Source organism: bacterium (assembly GCA_016125005.1). Taxonomy (GTDB): domain Bacteria; phylum Sumerlaeota; class Sumerlaeia; order SLMS01; family SLMS01; genus WGMQ01. The sequence goes on from WGMQ01000037.1 coordinate 14,412, forward strand.
GACGGCAATGTGCGAGAACTGCAAAACGCCATCGAGCGCGCCGTGATCCTGATGAAGAAGGACCAGCTCACCCCGGACCTGCTGCGTATAGACACGCTTGCGCGACTGCGCAGCCTCGGTAGCAGCAAGCAGCTTTCCGAGACGGGACCATCGCTGGGTCTTGGCCAGTCGAATGCCGGTCCGAAAGCCGTGGCGGAGAGCCCCGCCGAGTCCACAGGGACGCGTGGTGATGCGAGCCTGCCGTGGCGTCCCTTCCGCATTCCGGAGGTTGGCTTCAATCTCGAAGACCACGAGAAGCAGTTGCTGCATCAGGCACTCAGCCGCACCAAGAACAACAAGAGCGCCGCGGCGAAGTTGCTCGGCCTGACGCGGGCGACGCTGCGCTATCGTCTCGAAAAATTCGGGCTGGTCGAGGAGTCGAAGGGAAAGGACGCCGCCGATTCCGATGAAGGTTGAGCGACTGCACGCCATCGGCCTCGGGTCGAACATCGAGCCGCGCCAGCAATTCCTGGAGGCGGCCGTCATGGCCATCGACGCGCTGCCCCATTCCGCCGTGCTCGCGACAAGTCAGCTCTGGCTCAGCAAGGGTTGGGGGCGGGACGATCTCGAACCGTTCCTGAACGCGGTGCTGGTGCTGCGTTCTGCGTTAGAGCCGCACGAGCTACTGGCGGAGCTTCGCCGCATCGAGGACGCGCATGGCCGCCAACGCACCATCAAGTGGGGGCCGAGGACGCTCGATCTGGATCTACTCGCGAGCGACGATATTCGAATCCGCGACGAGGTACTGGAGATCCCGCATCCCTGGGCGGCACGTCGGCCGTTTGTCTATCTCCCGTGGCGCGAATTGCAGGGCTTCCATCCCGCCTGGCCCGCGCTGATCGCGAACAATCCACCCGAGGCAAAGGCCGAGGAGCCCGATTCCACGCCCCTTTCCGTCGATTCTCCGCTCTGGGGGATTCGCAGGATGGCGAGTCCCATCATGACGTTTCGTTGCGTGGCGGAGGACGATACCCTGGCGTTGGCGCGCGGGCTGGGTTCATCGCTGCGTGCAGGGGACCTCATCTTCCTCGAAGGGCGAATGGGTGCAGGCAAGAGTGTCGTCGCGCGTGGCATCGCCCGTGGGCTAAAGATCGACGGACCGATTCAGAGTCCGACCTATACACTTTGTCGGCGCTATGAGGAAGGGCGTCTGCCCTTCGAGCACTGGGATCTATATAGGCTTTCCTCCGCCGAGGACCTCGCCTCATGCGGCTACGATCCGCCCGACCCGTCCGCGGTGCGCGTCGTGGAGTGGGCGAGTCAATTCCCGCGTGACGCCGGACGGCCGAACCTGGAGATTACCCTTACCGTCGAGCCCGACGACGCCAGAGCCGTAACGATCAAAGCCACGCGCCACGCCCTCCCCTTCGCGGTGAGGGTGCGCGGCGAATCCGCGGAGGTCCGCCCATGACCAGCCTGATTGCATTCGAGACGGCGACGCCGAGCGGCGGCGTTGCGCTCCTCGTGGATGATCGCGTGGTTGGTGAGTTCCGCGTGCAGGGGAGCCAGTCGCATAGCACGCATTGCCTCCGGATGGCGAACCTGTTGATGGAATCGCAGCGCCTGAAGTGGGAGCAGATCACGGCCCTCGCCGCTTCCCACGGGCCGGGCGCATTTACTGGCGTCCGCGTGGGTCTCACGATTGTGAAAGGCCTCGCCTGGTCGCTTGGCAAGTCGGTCGTGACGGTAAACACGCTGGAGGCGATGGCCTTCGGTGCCTGGTCTGGCGAACCCGTCGAATTGGTGGCTGCGGTGCAGGACGCTCGCATGGGCGAGGTCTACGCAGCGCTGTTTCGTCCCGAGTCCGGTCGCCTGGTCCGCGTCGCTGAGGACCGCGTGCTACCTCCCGCGGACCTTGTCGCGGAAATCGGCGGACGCGCGACGCTTCTATGCGGGGAAGGGGAGCGGAGCTACGCCGAGGTCTTTGCCGCGTCGAATTTCGTCCGGGCCCGTGCCGACCGAATGCTTGCCTCGCCCGGGCCTGTTGCACTGCTGGCTGCAGAAGCCCTGGAGCGGGGCCAGACCATGACCGCATCAGAGGTCGAGGCTGTCTATCTCCGCGATGCGATCCAGATTCGGCCTAGCGTATAGACACCGTATAGCGATCTATACGGCGTCTAGACAGTCCTGTTTCGGTTTAGCATAAACAGCGCGACCATGAGGAAGAGCACGTTCGGGCCCTGCGCCCCCAGGATGGCGGGGATCGTGCCGACCATGGAGGCATCGCGTGCAAACAGGAACGCGACGTAGTAGACCGCGATCAGGATCAGCCCGCCGCCGAAGCCCACCAGCACGCCCGCCGAAGCGGGGCGCAGGATGTGCCCAATCATCAGGCAGGTCAGCACGAAGCACCCAAGCGCTGTCGCGATGTTGAAGTGCAGGTGCGTCTTCAGCTCATAGGTCGGCTTGTTCTGGAGTTGGAAGAGCTCAATGTAGTCCAGCAGCTCCATCGCGGTCATCTGTGACGGGCGCCAGCGCTGCTTGATGTAGCGTGCCAGTTCGCTTTCCAGGCGGCTGCCGTTGGGCAGGATTTCCGTCTCGAGTCCGCTCGCAAAGGAACGATAGGTGGTGACTTGCCCATCCTCGCTGTACTCGCGCAGGATTGCGTCGTCGAACCGCCACTGTCCCTTGTCCCTGGCCTCGGTCTCCTCGGTCTCACTGCCCTCGGCTTCGACGAACTCAGCGGACTTTGCCTCCAGCGACCACTTGATTGACTTCCATCCGGGATACAGCTCGAAGATGTAGGGAAAATCCATGCGGTTTTGCGAGGGCTGGAAGGAACGAATCATGTAGAAGCGATCTGACTGCCCCTTCTGGAAGAGCTTGCTCTCCTTCGTCAGGCTTTCCTCGCTGCGCTCCTCGATGAAGACGCGCTTGATACGCTCGGCCTGCGCGTCACCCTTGTTTGCAAGGAACTCGGTCGTGGCGTAGGTCAAACCGGAGAGGATCAGCGTCACCACCAGCAGCGGCCGCGCGAGGCGCAGCGGGCTGATCCCGCCCACCATGTAGGCCAACAACTCATTGGTCCGTGCCTTCATCGTATAGACAAGCAGCACGCTCACCGCGGACGCCACCGGTACCGTGTTGGCAAGCTGACGCGGCAGCGAGAAGGCGTAGTACATCAGGAACCAAAGCACCTTGGTTTCCGAGCCGCCGAAGATGTCGCTGTACATGTTCATGAGGAACGATACGAAGATACCCACCTGCACAAACAGCAGCAGGAAGGCGAACACCGTTGCGAAGGTCTTGAGCAGGTCCCGGTCGACATAGGGAATCATGGTTTGGCACCGCCTCGGGGCTCACCGTTGGCCACGATGACCATGTCGATGAACCGTCCCTTCTCGAACTGGAAGTAGCGCCCTTCATGGATCACGCGGACATGCGGCAGGAGTGTTCCACCGTCATCCTCGCGATACTCGCGCTCGTACTTGGCCCAACGATCGGCTGTCGTCACGAGGGCCGTCGGCTGGCTCGCGTCGTTCAGCATGGCCATGGCACCCGCTCGGTCGAGCTGGTTCTCGCTGGTGGCGGACTTATCCTTGTTCGTGTTCTTGCTCGCCATCGTGATCCCGTTCCCCCAGTAAAAGACGAGGCTCGGTTCCTGGTACTCCACGGCAATCACGCGAGTCTTTGCGTCGAACGATTCGTGAAGCACCTCTGCCAGTGCCTTTGAGGGTCGTTGCGCATCGAGCGTCGGCAGCGCCCAGAGCATCGTCACGATGATCGCGAGCAGCCACGAGATTCCCCAAGACTTCGCCGCCAGCAGGTCTTGGCGCTTCATCCAGGCCACGAACGCCACGATGCCACCGACCGTAAAGGAAAGCCCCACCAACATGAACGGGAGGCGCGGTACATCCAGTCCCACGCGGTCGAAGCCAATCGAAGTGGCCACCAGTAGCCCCGGTCCCACCAGCGCCACAAAGCCCGCGCCGACCGCCCGGAGCCAGCGCTCGACGCGCCAGTTCGCCAGCGTCAGGCCCTGCTCAGTTGCCGTCCAGAAAAGTCCCATCAGCAGGCACATCGCCACGTAGAGCGGCGCCGGATAGTGGGGGAGCTTGGTCGTCGCAAGGCTCACCACGATGAAGCCGGGGACGAACCAGCAATACAGGAAGCGGACCTGCGCCGTGGAGAAGAGCCTCCGCGACCAATCGAGAGCCGGAAGCGCCAGGCCCACGAGCGGAAACAGCGACGGGATCATGGTCAGCAAATAGTAGAAAATCGGCCCCACGTGGTGATTGGTCGGCTCCGTCGTGATACGCCCGACCACATGCTTGCCAAAGGAGACGCGAAGGAAGTCCCCCTCCGTCTTGATCGACACGGCAATCGCCCATGGGAGAGCGATCAGGAGGAACAGCCCAACGCCCGCTGCCAGCCGGAGCGCCCACGGCTCGCGATGACCGGCCATCGGCGCCGAGAAGTAGCTGCCGTCGAACGCATCACGCACATCCGGCCGGAGCCGGTTCCATCCGTGCCAACTCAGCCACGCCAGAAAGACGAATGCCGGGCCGACGGGCCCCTTCACCAGCGTGCTCAAGGCCAGAGCTCCCCAAAAGGTCAGGTGCGTCGACCAGCGGAAGCCGTCCTTGATCCGCATCCACAACATCGCCATGGCGATCGTCACAGTCAGGATCAGGACCGAGTCCGTCGTCGCGGCCTTCGACACGAAGAAGAGGAGTGCCATTGTGACACTTCCCGCCGCGGCAATCCAAGCCCCACGCAGCGACGCCCCCATCGCCAGCGCCAACAGGAAGACCGCCGTTGTGCGCACCGCTGCCGCCATGGCCGCCGGGAATCGCGCTCCGAACTCGTTCATCCCGAACGTCATCATCGAGGGGGCCATCAACCAGTACGTCAGCACCGGCTTGTCATAACGCAGGTTCCCGTTGAATCGCGGCACGATCCAATCGCCCGTCGCGACCATCTCGCGCGTCGCCTCGCAGTAACGCGGCTCATCGCGATCCCACACCCCGTGGTTGTTGTTCCCCAGCAGGAAAATGAAGAACGAGAAGAAAAACCACAGGACGGCTTGTTTCGGTATTCTGTTTGCCACCACTGCTCCCGGCAACGGACGTTGGCGCCCCGGACTGAGGGCGAAACGGAAGCCTTCATCACCCATCTGAACGGACGCAACAGGACCCTTTCTCATGGCCACCAAGGCCCCTCTCGACGACCAGGAACCCATCTTCCCAGTCCGCATTCCACCCTCCGTCTGGTACTTTGCGGGAGCAGCCCTGGTCGTTGCCCTCATTGAGATCCAGTTCGCCGAGGCCTCATGGCACCTCTTCTATGGTTTCCTAACCGGGCGCTTTACCAGTATCCTCGATACCGCCAATCAGTTTCCTGAATTCCTGACCATCGCCGCCGTCGGCATCGCCGTATGGATTCACCGCCCGGCCTATCGCTCGACGCTCCTTTCCATGGCTCTGGCCATCGGCGTCGCGTCCCTCGCCACCGGGATCGTCAAGGAAATCACCGGCAGGGCGCGCCCCACCTCCGGCGTCCGCATCGAAGAACACCGCGACCGTCTGGAGGAACGCATCGAGTTCTCCGCCGAACACCCCAACTCGATCCTGAAGCCGAAAAACGGCGACTACTGGCTGCTGCGGACCCCCGCCGCCGAATATTTCTCCAAGAACCGCCCCTGGTTCGAAGGTGAATACGCCTCCTTCCCCTCGGGACACGCCACCTCGGCGTTCGCGTTCGTGGTGTGGCTGGCGATCCTGTACCCGCGTGGCCGCTGGTTGTGGTACACACTCGCTATCCTGACCTGCGTGGCGCGGGTCCGATTCCGCCGCCACCACCCCGGAGACGTCATCGCTGGCGCAGTCGTGGGCTACGTGACCGCGTGGCTCATCTTCGCCTCCCCTTGGATCAGCCGCCAAAGCGCCGCGCTGGCGAGGGGCGTTGAGAAGCTGCTGGGGGAGAAGTAGGGGGGCAGTCACGGCCGTTGTGCCGGGTCCGAAAAGACCGATCCCCCCGCGTGAGCGGAGGGATCAAAGCCTGCGGAGAAAATCCTTGTTGAAGGAGGAACCCCGTCTCTTGGTTGAGGGTTTAGCTTGCCTTTGGACCGTCCTCGGTGCAAGCAGGATCAACAACTAAGTCAAGAAAAAGGGAGAAGCGTTCATGAAGTATGCGCTTGGATTGGATGTTGGGAGCAGTTCGATCGGCTGGGCGGTGGTATCGGAGGAATCAGATGGGGAGGCCTCAATACTGTGGGCTGGCGTCCGCGTATTCCCGGAAGGCGTGGGCCGGGAAAAGGGTCGGGAAACATCCAAGATGGCCGAGCGCCGATTGAAGCGCCAGATGCGCCGCCAGGTGGCGCGTCGAGTGGGCAGGAGGGCGGCCACCCTGCGTGCACTGGTCGATGCGGGCTTCGCCAACGATATGGAAGCTATTCGCAACGTCCCACTGGGCGAGGCTGATCCCTGGGAACTGCGCGCCGCGGCACTTGTGGGCCCGCTGCCTCCCCTTCACGTGGCGCGCGCCATCCATCATCTCGGACAGCGGAGGGGCTTCCGGTCCGGGCGCAAGGGCGGCGCCAAGGAGAAGGACCCCGACCAGGCCAAGGAGGCGAAGGTTTTGGAGGCCCGTCTTCAGGCGCTGGAGAAGGCGCTCCTTGAAAAAGGCGCCCCCACCGTTGGCTCTCTGATGGCCTCCCGCCCCGCTCACCTTCCGCGCCGTGCCCGGGCGCTTACCTGCGACATCTTCCCGGCGCATGCCCGACGCGACCAGATCAGCGCCGAGTTCGCGGCCATCTGGAAGGCGCAGGCGCCCCATCATCCTTCCATCATGACGGAGGAGGCCCGCGCCGCCATTCATCATGCCATCTTCTTCCAACGTCCCCTCAAGTCGACGGACGATAAGATCGGTGCCTGCGAGCTGGAACCGGATGAAAAGCGGTGCCGCAAGGGGAGCTGGTACCATCAGGAGTTTCGCATGCTGCAGGACGTCTCCCACCTGCGAATCCGCGACCTACAGGCCCTCAGCGACGAGGAGCTTTCCCCCGATCAGCGGCAGGACCTTCTCGCCACCCTTCGCCAGAAAGGAAAGCTCACCGCCAAGCAGCTGGCCAAGTTGTTGAGGATCGCACCCCATCAGGAATTCTCCTTCGCGCGGCAGAAGCAGACCGAGATCAAGGCGAACCCGGTGGATCGCTTGCTGTCGGGCATCTTCGAGGACTACGATGATCGCGCGGACTGGTACCGCGATCTTGTCTGGGAAGCGGCGCTCGGGAAGGACGCCGATGAGTTCATCGAGTGGGCCCGGGCCGAGGGCATCGCAGAGGACTCGGCCAGGAATCTGGCCGTGGAGGCCGAAGAACTGCCGGACGGCTACTCCAACCTGTCCGCAAAAACCATACGCGCCATCATTCCCCACCTCACCAACGGACTGACCTACGACAAGGCCCGGAACGCCGCCGGGTATTCCGAAGTCCAGTACGCCCGCGGTGGCCAGTGCGCTCTCCTTCCCGAGGCACCGTCCCACCTCAACAACGCCGTGGTCACCCGCGCGCTCGCAGAGGTCCGCCGTGTCGTCAACGCCCTCATCGCCCACTATGGCTGCAAGCCCGAGCGCATCAACATCGAGATGGCGCGCGAAACCAAGGGCTCCATGGAGGAGCGCAACGACCAGCTCAGCAAGAATCGCCGCCGCGAAGCAGAAAAGATCGCGCTCCGGGAAAAGCTCAAGGCCGAGTTCCACCTTGCCGAGCCCCGCTCCAACGACCTGCTCAAGTACGAGTTGTGGCTCGAGTTCGGAGGCATCTGCCCCTACACCCTCAAGGCCATCCCCCCCCACCTCATCTTCACCGATGAGATTCAGATCGAGCACATCCTTCCCTTCAGCCGCACGCTTGATGACTCACGCGGGAACAAGGCCCTCTGCTATCGCTCCGCCAACCTTGAGAAGGGTGATCGACTCCCCATCGAGTACTTCCGCAGCCGCGGCGGCGACTACTTGGAACAGGTCAAGGCACACCTCGACCGGCTCCGTTCCGAGCAGGTCGAGAAGAAGGGCGCCAGCGGGTACCTTTGCTATTCCAAGTTTTTGCGCTTCTTCAAGGAGGACCTGGGGGACCTCGACAGTCGCATCGCGCGCCAGCTCAATGACACGCGATACATGGCCAAGGAAATCCGCCGCTACCTGACCAACATCCTCCCCCTCAGGGCAGTCAACGCCACCCGCGGCGAGGTCACGGCGGAGCTGCGCTATCGCTGGGGCCTCAACTCCATCCTCTCCCCGGACGGCAGCGAGACCAAGAACCGGGCCGATCACCGCCACCACGCCATCGACGCCGTTGTCATCGCCCTGACGACACCTCGCCATCTCCAGCTCCTCTCCCGCCGCGAGGACTTCCGCAATCGCACGAGCGGTCAGCCCAAGGGATTCCCCCAGCCGGCCCCCGGCTTCCGCGAGGCGGTCGCCAAGGTCATCGACAAGATCCTGGTCACCTATCGCGCCGTTCGCCATGTGCGTGGCGGACTCCACGAGGAAACCAACTACGGACGCGACGCCTCACTTGCCCCCGACCAGTTCCACAGTCGCCGCGCCGTCACCGACCTTTTCAAGGCCGGAGCCGCGAAGGTGGACGACGCGCTTGCGGAAGTGAAGGACCCGATTCTCCGACAACAACTGGCCTCCCAGATCCGGGAGCGTGGGTTGGAACAGTGCCTCCAGCAGGGTTTCTTCCGTCCCAATCGCAACGATCCCAACCGACCGATTCCCATCCGAAGGGTGCGCGTTGTTCGCACCCTAAATAGCATGATCCCTCTGCGGGACCACCGGACCGGCCAGACCACCAAATATGTAAAGCCCGGCTCCAATCACCATGTTTCCTTCTTCGAGTTTAAAGACAAGAAGGGTAGACTCGCTCGTGAAGCAGTTCCGATGACGATGTTCGAGGCCGCCGCGCGGGCTGCTGAGAACCGCTCTCGCGCCAGGAGCGCAGAACCGCTTGTTCCCATCATCCGCCGTGAACACCCATCCCGCCCCGATGCCAAGTTCCTCTTCTCACTCAGTCGCGATGAACTGGTTCGCCTCACCAAGGGGGAGCATCACGATGTGCTAGCGCGGGTGATCAGCCTTTCCGCCAGTGCCAAGCCGAACGGCGACTATGGCATCGACATGGAATTGGCGCTCCACACCCGTGCTGATGTACGCGAGCGGGCTGATCGCATCCGCATTACGAATCTCGACCCAGCCAAGCTCCAGATCCGCAAGGTCCACCTGGACGTGCTCGGACGGGAGTACCCGGCCAACGACTGACCCGTCCGTGGAGGTCAACCATGCTCAAGCGGACCATCGAAATCTCCACGGACGGAACCTCGCTCCACATGCGGCGCGGCCAGATAGAAGTCTGCCGGGAGGGAGTC
>WGMQ01000085.1 GCA_016125005.1 bacterium
GGAATAGTCTCCTAATTTATTATTCCTCAGTCCTATACAAGGCACAGAGCAGAAATGAAATCGCGCCGACTGTTTCCTTTGGATACAGTCGGCGCGAGGCTCTGCACCGGTGCGGATTGGCTCGTCGGGGGCTCCTGCGACGTCGCAGGGGAGGAATACGATCAGTCCGTTCGCTACGGGCGATGAGGCTGGGGCTTCGCCACCCATTCGCGGTGAGCGTGGGGCTTGCTCTGGATGCGATCCATCGTGCCCGCGGCGAGGCGTTGCTGGTACTCGCGCCAGGTGATCTTGGGGATCTCGGGGCGTTCCTGCTCCACCATCGTGATACATCCGGTGACGGGACAGACGAAGCTGCACAGATTGCAGCCCACGCAGGTTTCCTCGTTGATCGTATAGACATTGATGCGACCGTCGCCGAGGCCCGGGAGCGTCTTCACTCCCCCGCTGGTGGTGAACTTCTTCTTGGAACCGTTGGAGACCGCACTGCCGTGGGCGGCGACGTACTCGGGCTCGCTCATGGACTTGATGTCGATGGACTGGTGGGCACCGTCCTCGCAGGCGCTGTAGCACAGGCCGCAGTTGATGCACTTCTCCTGGTCGATCCGCGCGACCACGGTGTAGGACAGGTCGAGGTCATTCCAGTTCCCGACACGCTGCACCGAGGCACCGATGAAGTCGTCGAGGGTCGTGAAGCCCTTCTCCATCATCCAGTGCTCGAGGCCGGAGATCATGTGCTCGACGATGCGGAAGCCGTAGTGCATGGCGGCGGTGCAGACCTGGGCCGTGCTGGCGCCGAGCAGCATGTGCTCGACGGCGTCCTGCCACGCCTGGATGCCTCCGATGCCGCTGATGGGGAGGCAGATTTCGGGGTCGAGGGCGATGGACTGGACCATGTTGAGGGCGATCGGCTTGACCGCGGGGCCGCAGTAGCCGCCGTGGGAACCGCGACCGTTGACGTGCGGCACGGGATTGAACGTGTCGAGGTTCACGCCCATGATCGAGTTGATCGTGTTGATGAGGGAGAGTCCGTCGGCGCCGCCGCGCTTGGCTGCGCGACCGACGACACGCACGTCGGTGATGTTGGGCGTCAGCTTCACGAGCACGGGGGTCTGGGCGACTTCCTTGACCCAACCGGTGATCATCTCGGCGTACTCGGGCACCTGCCCGACGGCGGAGCCCATGCCGCGCTCGCTCATGCCGTGCGGACAACCGAAGTTCAGCTCCAGGCCGTCGGCGCCTGCGTCCTCGGCGCGCTTGACGATGTCGTGCCACGCCTCGCGATTGCTCTCCACCATCAGCGACGCAATGACCGCGTGCTTGGGGAACTCCTTCTTCACCTGCGTGATCTCGCGCAGGTTGTCCACGAGGGGACGGTCACTGATGAGCTCGATGTTGTTGAAGCCGACGACCTTGCGTCCGTCATAGTCCATGGCGCCGTAGCGCGAGGACACGTTGGTGATGGGGTCGTGGGTGAGGGTCTTCCACACGGCGCCGCCCCAGCCCGCCTCGAAGGCGCGACAGATCTGGTAACCGGTGTTGGTTGGCGGACCGCTCCCCAGCCAGAACGGATTGGGCGACTTGATTCCGGCGGTATTCGCGGAAATGTTGGGTCGTTTCATCGGGCGGCCACCTTCTGGCTGAGATAGATGTCTATACTGCGGGCGGCGAGCTTGCCGTCCTGGACGGCGTTGACGATTTCCTTCCCCTTGTGGGTGCAGTCGCCGCCGGCGAAGAGCCCCGCGCGGGTCGTGGAGAAGGTCTCGCGATTCACCTTCACGCCGCCGCGGTCAAAGGTCACGCCGGGCACCTTCTCGAGCAGTTCCAGCACCGGCGACTGACCGAGGGCCTTGATGGCCATGTCGCAGGGAATGACGAACTCGCTGCCGGGGATCTCCTCCAGCTTGCCCGCACGTCCGCCGCCTTCGGCAAGCCGCGTGCGGATGCACTTCAAGCCACTGAGGCGACCGTTGGTGCCGACGAATTCGACGGGCGAGGCGTACCACTGGAACACGACGCCGTCCTGCTTCCCGAGGTCGTACTCGTAGTTGTACGCGGACTTCTCAGCCGGAGAACGTCTATACGCGATGGTCACGCGATCGGCGCCGAGGCGAACGCTGGCCGTGGCGGCGTCGATGGCGGTGTTGCCGCAGCCGATCACCACGACGTTACGCCCGATGGCGCACTCCTCGAAGGGCTTCTCGTGCATCTGGTAGATGAACTCGAGGGCTTCCCAAACACCGGGGAGGTCTTCGCCGGGCAGGTCAAGGCGCTGCGTGGAACCGAGGCCGACGGCGAGGAATACGGCGTCGTACTCACCCAGCATCGCCTGGAGCGAATCACTCGTGACTCGCGTATTGAGACGCAGGTCGACACCCATTTCCAGGATCGGCTCGATCTCGCGCAGGGAGAACTCGCGGGTGATCTTATAGGCGGCGATGCCGAGCGTGTTGAGACCGCCCGGGACGTCGCGCGCCTCGAAGACGGTGACGGCGTGGCCGAAGCGACGCAGTTCATGCGCGGCGGAAAGCCCCGCGGGACCGCTGCCGATGATGGCCACCTTGCGACCGGTCGGCGCGCCGGGCTCAAAGAAACGAAGGCCGCGGTCGAGCGCGTAGTCGGTGGCGTAGCGTTGCAGGCGGCCGATCTCGATGGGGGCACCGGCGCGGGCCTGATCGACACAGGCGCCCTCGCAGAGGACCTCCGTCGGGCAGGCGCGGGCACAGGAACCGCCAAAGATGTTCGCATCGAGGATCGTCTCGGCGGCGCCGCCGGTGTTGCCGTGCGCGATCTGGCGGATGAATCGGGGAACGTCAATGTGCGTGGGACAGGCCCTCATGCAGGGCGCGTCGTAGCAATAAAGGCACTTGGTGGCCTCCGCGACAGCCTCGTCGCGGGTGTAGTTCGGATGCAGGTCCGCGAAGTTCGCTGCCAACTCCGCGGGTGCAAGTGTCGTCTTCTCCATGAAGCACAGTCCTTGAGGGGGAGTGTCAGCTCATCCAGTTCGACCGGTTGCGGTCGTGCCACTTGGTGGTGATCTTCTTGGTCTTGGTCCAGAAATCGAAGGAGCCGTGACCGGTCAGGTCCCCTTCGCCGTAGGAACTGGCATTCCAGCCGCCGAAGGGGAAGGGCTCGCGCGGGACCGGAACGCCGATGTTGATGCCGATCATTCCGGCGCTGGCGCGCTCCGCGAAGTAGGTGGCCACTTCACCGGAGGACGTATAGATCGCCGCGGCGTTGCCGTAGGGGTTGGCATTCTCGATGGAAATTGCCTCGTCGAGATTCTTGACGCGCACAACCGTCAGGGTCGGGCCGAAGATCTCGTCGCAGCAGACCTCGTGATCGGGCTTCGCGTAATCAAAGAGCGTCGGGCCGACGAAGTTGCCGCCCGCCGGTGCGGCGGGATCGACCGCCTTGCGTCCGTCGACCGCCAGCTTGGCGCCGCGCGCCTCGCAACGCTCGATGTAGCCGGTGATGCGGGCCTTGGCCTCGGGGCTGATGACCGAGCCGATGTCGCGTCCGGCAACCATCGACTGGAACTTCTTCTTGATGTCGTCGACGATGTGATCGGTGCCCTCGAGGGCGATGAGGACCGAGGCGGCCATGCAGCGCTGACCGGCGCAACCGGTGGCCGAGGCGACCACGTTGGCGGCCGTCATGGCAGGGTCGGCGTCGGGCATTACCACGAGATGGTTCTTCGCACCGCCGAGCGCCTTGACGCGCTTGCCGGTGTTTGAACCGCGGTCGTAGACCAGTTTGGCGACCTTGGTGGAACCGACGAAGCCGATGGCTTGGATGCCCGGGTGGTCACACATGGCCTCGACGATCTCGCGACCGCCGTTGACCACCGAGTAGATGCCCGCGGGAAGACCCGCCTGCTCCAGTAGTTCGCCGAGCTTGATGGCTGAAAGCGGCGTCTGCTCGGAGGGCTTGAGGATCAGCGCGTTGCCGCAGGCGATCGCCGTCGGCGCCATCCAGAGGGGCACCATGAACGGGAAGTTGAAGGGCGTGATGGCCGCAACGACACCGAGCGGGTAGCGCAGCATCTTGCACTCGACACCGCGGCTGACCTCCATGGCCTGGCCCGCGGCGATCTGCGGAAGGCTTGTCGCAAACTCGATGCACTCGATGCCGCGGAGCAGCTCGCCGCGCGACTCGGCAAGGAGCTTGCCGTTCTCCTGCGTGACGAGTTCGGCGAGCGAGTCGACCTGCTCCTCTATGAGCGCCTTGAGGCGATACATGATCTGGACGCGGTCCTTGAGCGCCACGAGCGCCCAATCGCGCTGGGCCTTGGCGGCGGCCTTGACGGCTGCGTCGAGTTCGTCGGCGCCGCTCATCGGCACGTTCGCCAGAACCTCTCCCGTGCTGGGATTGGTGACCGGCAGGTGCTTCTTGGCGGAGCTGACGACGGCCTTGCCGCCGATCAGGTTGCAAACAGCCGGGATGGTGATGTCCTGCACACTCATTTGAATCTCCTGTGGTGGGGCGGGTTAGCGGGACAAGCCGGCTGTCTTGCGGGGTAGCCACTGGCCACGGCCCGCCTTGCCGACGACCTTGTAGTCATCGACGATCACGTCGCCGCGGCTGAGGGTCGTGCGGGAGAAGCCCGCCAGTTCCATCCCCTCGAACGGATTCCAATCGGCGTTGGTCTCCATGGTCTTGGGGTCGACCTTGAACTTCTTCGTCGGGTGGATGATGGCGATGTCGGCGTCGGACCCGACCTGGATCTGGCCCTTGCGCGGCGCCAGTCCCATGATGCGGGCCGGGTTGTAGCAGAGCTTCTCGACGAGTTGCTCCAGCGTGATGCGCTTCTTGAGCACGCCGAACGTATAGACAGAGGGGAGCAGGGTTTCCAGACCGGGCATTCCCATGGGAATCTTGGTCCAGTCACCCTTCCACATGGCCTTCTGCTTCTTGGTGAAGCTGCACGTGTCGGTGGAGACGACGGAGACCTCGCCATCGGCGAGTCCCTTCCAAAGGCGCTCGATGTCCGGCTTCTTCTTGAGCTGCGGGCAGCAGGCGAAGAGGTGGCCGTCGGGGCGCTTGAAGACCGAGTCGTCGAGCACCAGATACTGGGCGCAGGTCTCGGCGAGCACGGGCACGTTGCGGCTCTGGGCCTCCTTGATGATCTCGGTTCCCTCGGCGGTCGACATGTGGACGATGTAGAGGGAGCCACCGGTCACCTCGCACCACTTGGCGGCACGCTGGATGGCCTCCGCCTCGATGTAATTCGGGCGCGTGATGGCGTGGAGCTGGGCCTTGTACTTCTTCATCAGAGGCGCGGTGTGGTAGCGCGCGATCAACTCGTCCAGCACGCGGGAGGATTCCGCGTGGACCAGCAGCATGGTGCCGAGGTCCTTCATCTTCTCCAAGGTGCCGTAGAGGGCGCGGTCGTCGGACTGCCAGCCTTCGCTCTCGTAGATCATGAACTCCTTGAAGGTGGAGAAGCCGCGATCGACCATGCCCGCGATCTGCTTCTGGTGCGTGTCCCAGTTGGTGATGCACATGTGGAACGTGTAGTCGATGAGAGCCTTCCCCTCGGCCTTCTTGTGCCAGTTGTCGGCGGCCTCGGAGAGGGAGTCGTAACCGCCCTCGCGTCTATACGGAATCGCGAAGTCGATGAGGGTCGTCACGCCGCCGCGGGCTCCCGCGCGAGTGCCGGTGTTGTAATCATCGGACGAGACGGTGCCGCAGAACGGCAGCTCGAGATGGACGTGCACGTCGAGCACGCCAGGCATCACGATGTGGCCAGTGGCGTTGATGACCTGGGCGCCGGTGCTGTCCAGCGATTCGCCGATGGCGGCGATCTTCTCGCCGCGGATACCGACGTCGGCCTTGGTCACTCCCTGGGGCGTCACAACCTTGCCGCCCTTGATGACCTTGTCGAAGTTGCTCATGATTGGGTCCTCCTGACGGGATGGTTAGAGTGAGGCGAGCACGTGATCCATGGCGGCGAGCGCGTAGTCGACGTCGTCGCGGGTGATGCACAGAGGGGGCTTGATGCGGAGGACGTTTCCGAAGAGTCCGCCCTTGCCGACAAGGACGCCGAGTTCGCGCAGGCCCTCGTGCAGCGCGGCGGTTTCGTCGCGCGCGGGTTCCTTCGTCTCGCGGTCCTTGACCAGCTCCATGCCTAGCATCAGGCCCATGCCACGCACGTCGCCGATGATCTTGTGCTTTCCTTGCAGCTTCTTCATCCCGGCGATGAAGTGCTCGCCCAGGACCTTGGCGTTCTTCTGGAGGCCGTCCTCTTCGATCACGTCAAGCACGGCGAGTCCCGCCGCGGAGCTGACCGGATTGCCGCCGAAGGTATTGACGTGGAGCTTCTGGCGCATGGTCTCGGCGATCTCGGGGCGGGTGACCACGGCGGCGATCGGCGCACCGTTGCCGAGGCTCTTCGCCATCGTCACGATGTCCGGCATCACGTCGTAGTTCTGGAAGCCCCAGTAGTGGTCGCCCGTGCGGCCAAAGCCGGTCTGGACCTCGTCGGCGATGCAGAGGCCGCCGTGTTCGCGAACGACCTTGTAGGCGGCGCCGAGATACTCCTTCGAGCCGTGCGTGGTGCCGCCGACGCCCTGGATGGGCTCAGCGATGAAGGCCGCCAGCTTGCCGGTGGTCGAGTAGCGGATCACGTCGCGCAGGTCATCGACGCTCTGCTTGGCGATTTCGGCGGGCGTGCCCTTGAAGAGGCTGCGGTACGGGTCGGGGCTTGCGGCGTGATAGATGTCATCCTTGGCGGCTGCGGCGTACTTCCAGGTGTGGTGGGAGGTGAGGCCCATCGTGATGCCGCTGGCGCCGTGGTAGCAGTTGCGCAGGCCCACCACATCGCGGTTTCCCGTGTATAGACGCGCCATGAGGATCGCCAGATCGTTGGCCTCGCTGCCGCTGTTCGTGAAGTAGGCGACCTTCAGGTCGCCGGGGAGCTTGGAGGCCAGCTTGCGGCCCAGTTCCGACACGTTCGGGTTCATGTAGATAGTGGTGGTGTGCTGGAGACGGCCAACCTGCTCCTGCACACGCTTGACGATCTTCGGGTGGCCGTGGCCGCAGGAAACGCTGACGATGCCCGCGAAGAGGTCGAGGTAGCGGCGGCCGGTCTCGTCGAAGAGGTACTGCATGTGCCCGTCCACGAGCATGATGGGATTCTTGTAATAGGTGATGAGGCCCGGGCTCAGGAACTCGCGGCGGTCGGCGAGGACCTGCTCACGGCTCGGTCCCGTGTAGGGCTGGGGCTTGAACGAGCACGGGGGAAGTTTGGCTGCAAAAGGTGCGACGGTCGTGGACATGGCGATTACTCCGATTCGGTGAGTGTGTTGACAGGGGTGATGGTGCTTGGCGTCAGGATGAGGTTGATCACGGCGTAGGCCGTGCCGGAAACGATCAGGCCGACGAACCAGGCGTACTGGTAAATCGTCTGGAAGAACTCCGGCGCATCAAAGAAACTGGCGCCGCCTGCGGCTTCGAGGAAGCCGGGGATGTTCGGGATGATGCCGAGGAGGAGAGCCAGCAGCGCGCGGAGGTTGAAGCCTCCCGAGTAGCTGTACTCGCCCTCGCGGCGATAGAGGTCGTCGACGACGAGGCTCGCGCGCCGGATGACGAAATAGTCCACGATCATGACACCGGCGATGGCGCCCAGGAGCGCGCCGTAGCCGATGAGCCACGTGAAGATATAGCCGCCGAGGTCCGTCACGAGCCGCCACGGCATGATGACGATGCCGATGACCCCCGCAATGAGGCCCCCGGTGCGGAAGCTGATCAGCTTCGGCTTGAGCGCGGAGAAGTCGTTGGCCGGGGAGACGATGTTGGCGGCGATGTTCGTCGAAAGCGTTGCGACTGTCAGGGCGAAGAGCGCCACCACAGTGACGACCGGGCTATCGAACCGCGCGAGCAGTTCGACCGGATCCCAGATCGCCTTTCCGAAGATGAGGACGGTGGCACAGGTCGTGGCGACTCCGATGAAGCTGAAGAGCGCCATGGTGGTCGGCAATCCGATCAGTTGCCCGAGAACCTGGTCGCGCTGGCTGCGCGCGTACCGCGAGAAGTCCGGGATGTTGAGCGAGAGCGTGGCCCAGAAGCCCACCATCGCCGTCAGGTTCGGCCAGAAGATGCTCCAGAACGAGAAGTTCTCCGGCTGTGTCCCTCGCACTTGCCGAACGACATCCTCGCTGAATACGGCGGAAAACCCGCCCGCCTTGGCCGAGGCCCAGAACAGCAGCGCCAGCCCTGCGACAAGCAGGAAGGGCGCGGCCAGGTTCTCGAGCCACTTGATCGAATCGATTCCGGCGATGATGATGCCGATGTTCATCGCCCAAAACAGCATGAAGCAGAAGAATTGTCCCAAGCTCAGACCCAGGATCGGCCCGTCGCCCACCGCCGCCGGGGTGAACCCCATCACCACGGCACACAGCGAGTAGATCGCCGCTCCGCCGATCCAGGTCTGAATTCCGAACCAGCCACAGGCCACGAGCGCCCGCATCAACGCGGGAATGTTGGCTCCGTAGACACCGAAGCTGGCGCGGAGAAGCACGGGAAAGGGAATGCCGAACTTCGTCCCCGCATGGGCATTGAGGACCATCGGCAGCAACACGATCAGGTTGCCCAGCGCGATGGTCACCATCGACTGGCCGATGGTCATTCCCTGCGAGATCAAGCCCGCCGCCATCATGTACGTCGGGATGCAGACGGCCATGCCGACCCACAACGCGGCGATGTCCCACATCGACCAAGTCCGCTTCTCCTGTGGCACAGGAGCCAGGTCCTCGTTCGACAACGACGTTTGTTCGATGGGCGACGTCAAAACGGCACTCCTCTTTCAAGAATGGCCAATGATGGTCCGTTACGGGGCGACGATGCGGTCGTAGGTTTCCGGGCGACGGTCGCGGTAGAACTGCCACACGTTGCGAACCTCGCGGATCATGTCGAAGTCCATGTCGGAAATCACGATATCGTCCTCGGTCCGCTTCCCTTCGTTGAGGATCTGGCCGCGGGGGTTGGCGAAGTAGGACGTGCCGTAGAACTCGCCGATGTTCCAGGGAGCCTCGGAGCCGGGACGGTTGATGGCGCCGACGAAGTAGATGTTGTTGGCGGCGGCGGCCGTCTGCTCGAGCTTCCAGAGGTACTCGCTCAGACCAGCCACGGTGGCCGACGGATTGAAGACGATCTCGGCGCCGTTGAGGCCGAAGCAGCGCCAACCCTCCGGGAAGTGGCGATCATAGCAGATGTAGACGCCGACCTTGCCCACGCGCGTGTCGAACACGGGGTAACCGAGGTTGCCGGGACGGAAGTAGAACTTCTCCCAGAAACCGGGTTCGCAGTGGGGAATGTGGATCTTGCGCATCTTGCCGAGGTACGAGCCGTCGGCGTCGATCACGATGGAGGTATTGTAGTAAACGCCGGTGATGTCCTCTTCATACATGGACGCCACGACGACCATCTTGTGCTTCTTGGCGATGTCCTGCATGAGTTTGGTGGTGGGGCCGTCGGGGATGCGCTCGACCATCTGGTACCACTTCATGTTTTGCTCGGCGCAGAAATAGGGGCCGGCGAACAGCTCTTGCGTGCAGGCGATCTGGGCGCCCTTGGCGGCGGCCTCCTCCAACTGGGCCACAACGCGGTCCGTCATGGCTTTCTTGACAACGGCAACATCGGTGGATGCTGAGCAGAGCTTGGTCTGCAACAGGGCTCCGCGAACGACTCGACTCATCTGGGGCACTCCTGTGCGGCGAATGAACGTCAGTGACCCTTCAACACACAATGGCCGCGATGGTCGGTCAATTCTTTTTGAGCCCCGGGACGCTCCAAGATGATTTTTTGTCACAATCAGCAGTTAAAACACGTGCCGCCCGGTGGGAAACCGGGCGGCGCGTGGCACGGGGTAACTGTCAGCAACGTCAATGCGCTGGGCGGCGCCGTTCTCCCGGGAGCACCGGATCAGGCATCAGGTCCCCGCCCGGTGTGGCGGAGGCCAGGCAGACCAGCTTCTCGCCATCGTAAAACAGGGCCATCTTGCAATCGGTGGCCTTGAATTCGGACGGCCCGGGATGGCGCACCAGGTCGGCCAGCGTCCAGCGAGAAAGGACTCCGACCAACGCCTGATGGGCCTCCAGCATGGCTCGGTGGAATGCGCAGACAGGCTCCGGGTGGGAACCCATTCCGTCGCAATAGTTGCCGACAATCAGCCCTTGGCAGGCCTCGACAACCGAAAGGATCGTGATCGAAGCAGGGGTGCGCGCCAACTGCACGCCACCGGCCGCTCCGCGATGGGACCGAAGGATGTTCCCCTTGACCAATAGCCCGGTTATCTTCGCCATGTAGGTCGGAGATGTTTCAAGCCGGTCTGCGATCATGCGCGGCGTCAGTGGTTTGTCCTTCCCCTCGACTGCCACGAGGATCAGCGCCCTGAGGGCGATCTCTGAAGTCTTGTTCAACATGTGCGCTCTTCTCCGGACAAAGTGGATATAATTTGTCTTGATTCCGCTCGCGAGTCAACACTAGAGTTGCCCTCGGTCAGGCGGAAAATTGAGTCCCCACCAGCAGCACGGGACCCGCACCACCCGCCTCCCAAAGGTACATCAACAGCCTAGCGGATTGATTTTTCCCCCGACTTCCCGTCACGGTCAGCATTCCGTTACCCGAAGTCACCCGCCCGGCTGCATCGACCACGAGGTGGATCAATGAGCGAACCTACCATTCGGGATGAGAAGGATGGAACCGTCACCCTGGCGCCCCCACTAGCGGCTGCCTTTCCGGTGCCGACGATGGAAGCCTGGCGCGCAGCCGTGGAGAAGGATCTGGCCGGCGCCCCCTTCGACAAGAAGCTGATCTGGCAAACACCCGAGGGAATCGCCGTCAACCCGGTCTACACCCGGAAGGACCTGGAGGGCGTGGCCCACCTGGACTCGACGCCCGGGCAGGCGCCTTATGTGCGCGGCACGGAGCCGCTGGCCGGCGTGCTCCCGAAGTGGCAGATTCGGCAGGACTGCCTGCTCGCCTCCCCCGAGGAAGTGAACGGCGCGATTCGCGACGGCCTGGCTCGCGGCCAGACGGCGATCGGCATCCGCCTCGACAACGCCTCGCGGCGTGGCCTGGACGGCGATGATCCGCGCGCGGCGGAGAAGGCGGGCGTCGGCGGCATGACCGTCAGCTCCATCAACGGTGTCCGCATCGCGCTGCAGGATATCGACATGACGCTCCACCCCATCTCGTGGCGCACAGGCTCGGCGGCGCTTCCCGTGCTGGCGATGCACATGGCTTTGGCCTTGGAGCGGGGCTACAATCCGCAGCTCCTCACGGGCTCGGTCGAGTGCGACCCGGTGCGCGAACTGGTGCGCACGGGACATGTTCGCGGGGGATCGCTGAACCTGCGGTTCCGTGAGATGGTCGAGATGGTCGAGTGGTGCGCGCGGCACGCTTCGGGGATGCGCCCCGTGGTGGTGAACAGCAATCCGTGGCACAATGGCGGCGCGAGCGCCGTGCAGGAACTGGCCGCGACGATTGCGACGGGCGTTGAGTATATCCGCCGCATGGTGGCTGCCGGCCTCAGCGTCGACGCCGCGGCGCTCTCCATGATCTTCAGCTTCTCGGTGTCGGAAAACGTCTTCATGGAAGTCGCCAAGCTTCGCGCCGCGCGCCTGCTCTGGGCGCAGGCCACGGAGGCGCTCGGCGTTAAGGCCGAGGGCGGTCGCAAGATGTTCCTCCACGCCCGCACCAGCACCAACACGAAGAGCCGCTTCGATCCCTACAACAACATGATCCGTAGCGCCGTCGAGGCGTTCGCCGCGGGTGTCGCTGGTGTCGATTCGCTCTACATTGCGCCGTTCGACGAAGTGATCGGTCGCCCCGACGACTTCTCGATGCGAATCGCCCGAAACCAGCATCTGCTCCTTCAGGAAGAGTCGCACCTGTCGCGCATCGTCGATGCGGCGGGTGGCAGCTACCTGATCGAGTCGCTGACCGATTCGCTCGGTCGCGCTGCCTGGGAGGAATTCCAGAAGATCGAGGCCGACGGCGGCATCATCGAGTCGCTCCGCAAGGGCACGATCCAAGCCGCCATCGCGAAGAAGGCCGATGAACGTCGCAAGGCCGTTGCCTCGCGTCGCACCCCGGTCGTGGGCGTCAGCAACTACGCCAACCCGATGGAGAAGGCGCTCGTTAAGTCACACACCCCGCGCGCCAGCTTCCTGGCTGAACGCCGTGTCCGCCTAGTCCGCCTGAAGAGCCTGCGCCGCGGCCACGAGCTGCGTGCCAAGCTGGCGGAACTCACCGAAACCTTCAAGGATCGCCACACGGGACGCGCGTTTGACATCGCTCTGGTCGCTGCCGAATTGGGCGCCACGATTGGCGAAATCTGCGCCGCCATCGACGCGGCGGCAGCGCCGAACGACATGATCCAGGTGACGCCGCTTCCGTCGATGCGGCTCTCCGAGCCCTTCGAGATTCTCCGCGACCGCACGGCCCGCTGGACCGAGAAGAATGGGCGTCGCCCGAAGGTCATGCTGCTGCCGTTCGGACCGCTGGCCATGCGCCGCGCCCGCGCCGATTTCTCCATGTCCTTCTTCTCTGCTGCCGGATTGCAGATGGAGGAAGTGGAGCCGATCGCCGAGGCCGCCAAGGCTGTCGCCCGCGTCCGCGAAGTGGCGCCGGAAGTCGTGGTCCTTTGCAGCGACGACGATTCCTACGAGGCATACGGCAAGGAACTGCTCGCGCAGCTCGGCGCCTCGCGCCCCGTGGTCTACGTCGCGGGCAACCCGCCCAGCGCCGACGCTCTGAAGGCCGCGGGGGTCGACGGGTTCATCCACATCCGGTCGGTGCTGCTGGATGAGCTGACCGGCCTCCTCGACCGCCTCGCCATCTCCTGATCCACGCCACGACCCACGACCGGAGACCTTCAGATGACCACAGTAGACTTCACCAAGATTCCCTACGCCGCAACCAATGGTGCCGCCGCCAGCAACTCGGCGACGCTCGTGCGCCCCTGGGAGACCGCCGAGGGCATCACCGTCAAGCCTGTCTATACAGCGCAGGACCTTGAAGGGATGGACCACCTTGACTACCTCCCCGGCATCGCCCCGTTCCTTCGCGGACCCTACGCCAGCATGTACACGCTGCGCCCGTGGACGGTCCGCCAGTACGCGGGTTTCTCGACGGCCGAGGAATCCAACGCGTTCTACAAGCGCAACCTCGCGATGGGCCAGAAGGGCCTGTCCGTTGCCTTCGACCTGGCCACGCACCGCGGCTATGACAGCGATCACCCGCGCGTGACCGGCGACGTGGGCAAGGCGGGCGTCGCCATCGACTCGATCCTCGACATGAAGATCCTCTTCGACGGCATCCCGCTCGACAAGATTTCCGTCTCGATGACGATGAACGGTGCGGTGATCCCCGTGCTGGCGCTCTACATCGTCGCGGCGGAAGAACAGGGCGTCTCGCCGGACAAGCTCTCGGGCACGATCCAGAACGACATCCTCAAGGAGTTCATGGTTCGTAACACCTTCATCTATCCGCCCAAGCCCTCAATGCGCATCATCAGCGACATCTTCGCCTACACGTCGCGCCAGATGCCGAAGTTCAACTCGATCTCCATCTCGGGCTACCACATGCAGGAAGCAGGCGCGACCGCGGACCTGGAAGTTGCCTACACGCTGGCGGACGGCATCGAGTACATCCGTGCCGGCCTCAAGGCGGGCATCAACATCGACGACTTCGCGCCGCGCTTCTCCTTCTTCTGGGCCATCGGCATGAACTACTTCATGGAAGTGGCCAAGATGCGCGCGGCCCGCGTGCTTTGGGCGCGCCTAGTGAAAGGCTTCAACCCGAAGTCGGCCAAGTCCATGGCGCTGCGCACCCACTCGCAGACGAGCGGCTGGTCGCTCACGGCGCAGGACCCGTTCAACAACGTGACGCGCACCGTCATTGAGGCGCTCGCTGCTTCGCTTGGCCACACGCAGTCCCTGCACACCAACGCACTCGACGAAGCCATCGCCCTGCCGACGGACTTCTCCGCGCGCATCGCCCGCAACACCCAGCTCATCCTTCAGGAAGAGACCAACATCTGCAAGGTTGTCGATCCCTGGGCCGGTTCCTATTACGTCGAGTCGCTGACGAAGGAACTGATGGACAAGGCGTGGGCGCTGATCCAGGAGGTCGAGGACCTCGGGGGCATGGCGCGCGCCATCGAGACGGGCATCCCCAAGATGCGCATCGAGGAGGCCGCGGCGCGCAAGCAGGCCCGCATCGACTCCGGTCGCGAGACCATCGTGGGCCTCAACAAGTACCGCCTCGCCAAGGAAGACCCGATCGACATCCTCGACATCGACAACGATGCGGTGCGCACGGCGCAGGTCGCACGGCTGAAGGCCCTCCGCGCGAACCGCGACGAGATGGCCGTCCGCGACTGCCTGAACGCGATCACCAAGGCGGCGGAAGGATCGGAGAACCTCCTCGAACTGGCCATCGACGCGGTGCGCAAGCGTGCCACGCTCGGCGAAATCTCCTACGCGATGGAGAAGGTCTTCGGCCGCTATCAGCCCCAGATCCACCAGATCACGGGCGTCTATAAGCAGGAGGCTGCGGAAATGCCCGCGATGAAGGAAGGCGTGGAACTCGCCGAAGAGTTCCTCAAGAAGGAAGGTCGTCGTCCGCGGCTCCTTGTCGCGAAGCTCGGTCAGGACGGACACGACCGCGGAGCCAAGGTCATTGCCACGGCCTTCGCCGACATGGGCTTCGACGTCGACATCGGCCCGCTCTTCCAGACGCCGGAGGAAGTGGCCCGCCAGGCCGTGGAGAACGACGTGCATGTGGTTGGTGTGTCGTCCCTGGCCGCAGGGCACAAGACGCTGGTGCCGGAGTTGATTGCGGAGTTGCGTGCGCTGGATCGCGAGGACATCCTGGTGGTGTGTGGCGGCGTCATTCCCGCCCAGGACTACCAGTTCCTCTACGATGCGGGATGCGTCGGTGTCTTCGGACCCGGCACGGTTATCCCCGACGCCGCGAAGCACATCCTCACCCTCCTCTTCAAGCAGTCGGCCAGCCAATCCTGATCAAGAGACAGCGACCATGACTCAACCGTTCGAAAGTGCCCTTCGTGTGATGCCCGGCGAGGAACAGCCCGCCTCGATCACCGATCGCGCCCTCCCCCGCCGCAAGCAGGAGCTCACCCCTGAAGCGCTTGCGGCGGGGGTCATCGGACGGGACCGCATGATCATCGGCAAGGCGCTCTCCCTCATGGAAAGCACCGCGCCGCGCCACCAGGAGGCCAAGCGCGAGTTGCTCCGCCTCCTCACGCCTCACGCGGGCAATGCCTTCCGCCTCGGCATCAGCGGCGTCCCCGGCGTGGGCAAGAGCACCTTTATCGAGGCGCTCGGTGTCCACGCGATCGAACGCGGCGGCGCCCGCGTGGCGGTGCTGGCCATCGACCCTTCCAGCGAACTCACCGGTGGCAGCATCCTCGGCGACAAGACGCGCATGACACGGCTCGCCTCCCATCCCGACGCGCTTGTGCGGCCCTCCGCCAGCGGCTCGTGGCTGGGCGGCGTGGCGCGCGCCTCGCGCGAGTCGATCCTGGTCTGCGAAGCCGCAGGCTATGATCTCGTGATCGTCGAGACGGTGGGCGTCGGCCAGTCGGAGACGCAGGCCGCCTCGATGGTGGATTACTTCCTCCTGCTCATGCTGGCGGGCGCGGGGGACGAGCTTCAGGGCATCAAGCGCGGCATCCTGGAAACGGCCGATGGTGTGGCGATCAACAAGGCGGACGGGGACAACCTCGGTCCGGCAAAGATCGCACGCAGCCAGTTGCAGGGGGCGCTCCGCCTCCTGCGCGCCAATCACGCGATGCCGGTGGCCGAGGTGCTACTTTGCTCGGCGCTGAACGGCACGGGGATTCCGGAGCTTTGGGCTGTCCTGTCTGCGTGGCGCGACCGCTCGATCGCCACGGGAGAGCGCGACGCCAAGCGTCGCCGCCAGTCCCTCTTTTGGATGAACCAGTCGATTGAACACATGCTGCGGCAGCACTTCGAGGCGAGCGAAGCGATGCAGGCGGCACGAAGCGAAACGGAACGCCTCGTCCTGGAGGGGACACTCTCCCCCTTCGACGCGGCCCTGCAACTGATCGAACTCGCCTTCGAGAACCCAAACAAGCCGTCTGACTCGACGGGAAAGGATGCGTAGCATGGAAACGCCCAAGGCGGTCAACCACCTGGGAATCGCAGTGCGCTCGATCGAGGAGGTTCGCCCCTTCTACGAGAACGTGCTGAAGGCCAAGTTCGAAGGGATCGAGGAAGTGGCCGAGCAGAAGGTCCGCGTGGCCTTCTTCCGCGTCGGTGACGTAAAGCTGGAACTCCTCGAACCGACCACACCCGAGTCCACCATCGCAAAGTTCATCGAGAAGAAGGGCGAGGGTCTTCACCATGTGGCCTATGAGGTGAAGGACATCCAGGCACGCCTCGACGAGCTGAAGGCCGAGGGCGTGAAGCTGATCGATGAGACGCCCCGCATGGGCGCCCATCACATGAAGGTCGCGTTCCTCCATCCCAAGTCGAGCGCCGGCATCCTGACCGAACTCTGCGAACCCGCCCACTAACCTATCCGAACCCAAGCCGGGAGCAACCCAATGGCAGACGAAAAAACCACCAAGAGAGCCAAGACGAACCGCGAAAAGGTCGCCGACCTGATCGCGCGCAAGAAGAAGATCCGCGAGATGGGCGGCGCCGACCGCGTGGAGAAGCTGCACAAGCAGGGGAAGATGTCCGCCCGCGAGCGCCTTTCTGCGCTGCTCGATGAGGACTCCTTCCAGGAATTCTTCCTCTTCGCAAAGCACCGCGCCACCTACTTCGGCATGGACAAGGTCGACGTGCCCGCCGACGGCGTGGCCACCGGCGCCGGACACATCGACGGGCGCCCCGTCCACCTTGCCAGCCAGGATTTCACGAGCGTTGGCGGCGCCGTGGGTGAGGTTCACGCCGACAAGATCGTCGAGATGATGAAGCTCTCCCTCAAGACCGGCACGCCGTTCATCTTCATCAACGACTCGGGCGGCGCGCGCATCCAGGAGGGCATCGACGCCCTCGGCGCCTATGGCCGCATCTTCTTCCACAACACGCTGCTCTCCGGCGTCGTCCCCCAGCTCTCGATCATCTGCGGTCCGTGCGCGGGCGGCGCCGCGTATAGCCCGGCCCTCACGGATTTCATCATCCAGACCCGCCAGGCCCAGATGTTCATCACCGGTCCCGCGGTCATCAAGCAGGTCACGGGCGAGGATGTCAGCGCAGAGGACCTCGGTGGCCCCGGCAACCAGATGACCCGCTCCGGCAATATCCACTTCATCGCCAACGATGACGCGGAGGCCATGGTCACGGCGCGTCGCCTGCTGAGCTACCTCCCGCAGAACAACCTTGAAGACGCCCCACGCTATCCGCACGACGGACTTGTCGCTTACGACGAGACCCTTGTGGATCTGATACCCGACGACGGCAAGAAGGGCTATGACGTGCGCCAGGTCATCCGCCGCCTAGTGGATGACAACGACTTCCTTGAGGTGAAGGAGCACTTCGCCCGCAACGCCGTGGTGGGCTTCGCCCGCATCTGTGGCCGCGCCGTGGGCTTCGTCGCCAACCAGCCCATCCACATGGCGGGCGTGCTGGACATCGACAGCTCCGACAAGATCGCCGAACATGTGCGCTTCTGCAATGCGTTCAATATCCCCATCGTGACGCTGGTGGACGTGCCCGGGTTCCTTCCCGGCGTGCAGCAGGAATACGGCGGCATCATCCGCCACGGTGCCAAGATCCTGTTCTCCTACTCGGCAGCCACCGTTCCGAAAATCACCATCATCCTCCGCAAGGCCTACGGCGGCGCCTACGTCGCGATGGCATCGAAGGACCTGGGTGCGGATCGCGTCGCCGCCTGGCCCACCGCCGAGGTCGCCGTCATGGGCGCCGAGGGCGCCGTGGCCGTGGTCTTCAAGAAGGAGATCGACGCGGCCGACGACAAGGAAGTGCGCCGCGCCGATTTGATCCAGGAGTACCGCGACACTTTCTCGTCGCCCTACATGGCGGCTTCGCGTCGCCTAGTGGACAACGTCATCGACCCGGGCGACACGCGGGCCTATATCTCGCAGGCCCTCGAAAGCCTGCACAACAAGCGGGAACTGCGGCCGGAAAAGAAGCACGGCCTCATCCCGATGTGATCGGAGAGCCTCATGAATCACGCCCTATCCATCATTGCCGGTGCGGTCATCGCGCCCGAGGAACGATTCGGAGCGAGCCTTCAATTGTCGGTCGTCGGCATGTTGGTGGTCTTCTCGGCGCTGGCCCTGATCCAGATCATGCTGGTGCTGCTCGAGCGAGCCACGCGCCAGGCACCGGCCCCGGAACCAGTCGTCGCCTCGGTTGTTGCATCCCCGGCTCCGCCGCCTGCTGCACCGATCACTGACGGTATTGCTCCGGAGATCATCGCCGTCATCAGCGCCGCCGTCGTTGCGGCGGTGGGGACCGGCGCCCGGATCACCCGGATCCGCCTTGCTGGCAAGGAAGCCGAATCGATGTGGAGCGACCTTGGCCGCCGCGATCAGCACACTTCCCACCGCCTGAGAAAGAAATCACAATGACGCCCACCCAGAAACTGCCGGACGGCGCCGAGAACCTCGATCCCGACGTCCTTGCGGCCATCGGAGCCGCCGTCGTCGCCGCACTCGGTCCCAACGTGCGAATCACGCGCATCCGCCTGGCGCCCTACGCGCCGACGACCACGTGGTCTGAAGTCGGACGCAGCAACCTTCACTCGACCCATTCCTTCAGGAAGAGAGCCCAATGAAACTCCGTGTCACTGTCCAAGGTAACGTCTACGATGTGGATGTAGAAGTGGTGCAGGATTCTGCCGCAGGTGCCTCCTCGGCCCCCGTCGCGCCCGTTGCAGCGGTCGCTGCGCCGCCGCGCCCCGCTCCCGTGGCCGCCGCGCCGGCCCCGAGCGCGCCGGTCTCCAGTGGCGCCAAGGTTTTCCCCGCGCCGCTCGCAGGCACCATCCGCGCCGTCAAGGTCAAGCCCGGCGATGACGTGAAGCCCAATGACGAACTCCTCGTGCTCGAAGCCATGAAGATGGAAACAAGTGTCTCGTCCGACCGCAGCGGCCGCATCAAGGCTGTCCACGTGAACGTCGGTGATGCCGTCCAGTCCGGGAAGCCCCTGGTCGAGTTTGAGTAACGCACCTGTCGGCCCCCGCCGACGACCCACTTGAATCGAGTGATGCCATGTATGAAATGCTAATGACCTTCTTCAATGACTCAGGCTTCGGACAGTTCACGTTCGGCAGCATGATCATGATCGGGGTCGGATTGCTGTTTATCTTCCTGGCCATCCGCAAGGGATTCGAACCGCTGCTGCTCGTCCCCATCGGTTTTGGCATCCTGATCGGAAACATCCCCTACAATCGCGAGAAACTAAGCATCGGCGTCTACGATGGCCCTGTCAGCGAGGCCAAGCTTGTGTACTACGCCACGGAACCGCTGGTGGTGGACGGCAAAGGTTATCAAGCCAACGAGTTGATTCCCGGGCCCTACCTGTCGGAGCACACCGATTTGGTGAAGCTCAACAAGGCCGTCATGGTCCACAGCGAGGAGTACATGGTGTACTACCACCATGACGACTCCGGCAAGACCGTGGACCCGCCGCTCGGGGTCCACAAGATGACGCACGGTGGGCATGAGGTCTTCGTGGACAAGGTCCGGGAAGACCACCGCTATCGCGTCGTCATCCCGCTGTCGCAGCAGGACATCTTCAACGCGAGCGTCTTCTGGATGCTCTTCCGCGGGATCGAGTGGGGATTCTTCCCGCCGCTCATCTTCCTTGGCGTGGGGGCCCTGACGGACTTCGGCCCACTGCTCGCCAAGCCGAAGCTGATCCTCCTCGGCGCGGCCGCCCAGCTTGGTATCTTCGGCGCGCTGATCTGCGCGGTGTTCCTCGGGTTCGACCTGAAGGAAGCGGCCTCCATCGGCATTATCGGTGGCGCTGACGGCCCGACGGCGATCTTCACCTGCTCCACGCTGGCGCCGCATCTGCTCGGTGCCGTGGCACTCTCGGCGTATAGCTACATGGCGATGGTGCCGCTGATCCAACCGCCCATCATGCGGTTCCTCACGACCAAGGAAGAGCGCCTCATCCGCATGGCTCCCCCACCGGAACCGCCGAAGAGCCTCAAGGTCATGTTCCCCATCGCGGGCTTCATCCTGACCGCCTTCATCGCAAACGGTGCGCTGTCGCTCCTTGGAATGCTCTTCTTCGGCAACCTGCTGCGTGAGTCCCTCGTCACGGATCGTCTCGCAAAGACCGCCCAGACGACCCTCATCGACATCGTGACGATCCTGCTCGGCCTGACGGTCGGTGCGAAAACCCAGGCCTCGAACTTCCTGACCTGGCAGACCATCGGCATCTTTGCTCTCGGCATCATCGCCTTCAGCGTCGCCACCGCGGGCGGAGTGCTCTTCGCCAAGCTGATGAACGCCGTTTCGAAGGACAAGATCAACCCGCTGATCGGCGCCGCCGGTGTTTCCGCCGTCCCGATGGCGGCCCGCGTGGCCCAGCGCGTTGCTCATGAGGAAGATCGCCAGAACTTCGTCCTCATGCACGCCATGGGACCGAACGTGGCCGGCGTCATCGGATCGGCGGTGGCCGCAGGCGTGCTCCTGTCCTACCTGCAATGAGCATCGACGTACAGATGTATAGACGGGAGGAGGTCGACTCCACCCTGTCCGAAGCGAAACGAATCCGCACCACCGCGAAGGTCCCCTTCGCGGTGGTTGCGTGTTTGCAGACCGGTGGAATCGGACGTCTCGGCCGCGCTTGGTACAGCCCCATCGGTGGGCTCTGGTTCACGCTCGCCTGGCCTGCTCACCACCCGGTCTCGCGCTATGGAAGCCTCCCCCTGGTAGCCGGTGTTGCCACCGCGCGCGTCCTGGAAAGCGCGCTCGCGGGGACCGACGCAGCCATCGCCCTTAAGTGGCCGAACGACGTCCTGCTGAACGACGCGAAGGTGGCGGGCCTGCTCTGCCAGAGCGCCACCGACGAGGCAGGGCTCGCTTTCTTCATCGGCATCGGCATCAACGTGGACTTTCCGCTCGACGAGTTGCCCACGGACCTGCGCAGCCCCGCCACCACGCTGGCGAATGAGACTGGTGCTCCGCAAAGCGCCGACGAACTCGCTCCGCTCCTCCTTGCCGAACTGGTCGCGTGCGTCCAGCAATACGAGCAGGAGGGCTTCGCCCCGTTCCTTCCCGAGGTGCGCCACCGGCTCGCGTGGATCGGACAGCAGGTGACGGTCGAAGTCGATGGCGAGGGAACCCTGGTCGGGACAATGGAGGGTATAGACGAGCACGGCCGTCTAGAAATCTATACAGGCTCGCAGCGCCGTCTCATCGCGAGCGCCGACGTCTCCCGCGTGCGACGCGCCTGATTACTGCTCCAGCGTTCCGAAGTGATCCATGTCCACGCGGCAGTGCTTCCCCTGGCAGGCCTTCGGGATGTGGTTGTTGAGGAAGTCGGTCCGCATCTTCACCGCCGCCGGGCTGTTCCACACCTCGTCGAAGCTCTTCTCGTTCAGGTTGCCGAAGCTCATGGCGCTCCAGCAGCAGGGGCGGCAGTCGCCGTCCGTGTCGATCAGCATGAAGTACCACGGGTAGTGGCACTTTTGCACGAGCGTCTTCCCCTTGGTCGACTGGAGGTTGTTGCGTGGCGCGCCGACCTGCGTCTTCTCGTCACGGACCTCGCCGGAGGCCCCCTCTGAAATCCGGGTGATGGCGCGATACTCCTCTTTGGTCAGGAGGGCCGAGAGCAGGTTGCGGAAGGCGAGCGTCGCGCGCACCTCGATGGGCGCGTCGTTGGCGCGACGGAGCGTCTCCAGCAGCATTTCCTTGGTCAGTTGCAGGTGATGACCGAGGAACTCGCCCGCCAGGTCCTGGTTCTCCGTCTCCATGAGCTGGATGCTGTACACGTCGAAGCGATGGCGCACGGCGAAGTCGAGCAGGTCGGGCATCTGGCGCACGTTGCGCTCCATGAAGGTGGAGGCCAGCGTCATGCGCGGCGTCTCGGAGTTCAGCGCGCGCTTCCACTTGTTGATCGATTCGAGCGCGGCCTCGACCTTCGCCAGGTCACCACGGACGCGCATCCCGGCGTAGACCTCGGCGTCGCTGGAATCCACCGAGACGAACATGTGCGACATGCCTCCCTCGACCAACATGCGCGCCCGATCGTCGGTGATGAGGTTCGCGTTCGTCGTCATCGAGAGGTTGTTGCTGCCGAACTCGCGATGTTTCTCCAGCAGCAGGCCGAACTTGCTATACAGCATCGGCTCGCCGAGGGGTGTCAGTGTCATCATCTCCGGGTAGGGCATCAGGTCGATGACCTTCTGGAGCACGGCCGGGCTGATCTCCAGCTCGCGCGGCGGCTTGGCCTTCAGGGCCTTCTGCGTCTCGTCGAGCGTCAGGCGGCAAAAATTGCAGCGCAGGTTGCAGGTCCAGTTGGTGCCGATCTGCATGAGGCGCGGGCGCGACCGAAGCACCGACATCTCGTGCCAGAACTCGCGCCAGTTCAGGTCCGAGTTGGCGCGCTTCTTCCCTTCGCCGACCGCCTCGACCAGGCGGGCTTCCAGACGCGAGCGCTTGTACTCGCGAACGAAGCGGCGAAGTGGCGAGATGGGAGTCGGCATGGTCCGTCGGGGCCTTTCGGGACAGGTTCAGCCCCTTATGGGTGCCTCCGGGTCCCCACGGCAACAGGGAACTTCCGATTAGCCGCCAATGGAATACGCCACACGAGCGCCACACAAGCGCCCCCGACTCGTCGTATGACACCGGGACACCCTCTCAGGCTTATGGCCGCGGCCTGTCAATATACCTCTGGAGAATGGTTCCCCATGACCAGCTTCGCCAAGCGTGGCTTCACGCTGATTGAACTCCTGATCGTCGTCGCGATCATCGCCATCCTTGCCGCCATCGCGGTTCCCAACTTCCTCGAAGCGCAGGTCCGCTCGAAGGTCAGCCGCGTGAAGGCCGACATGCGCACCATCGCCACGGGGTTGGCCGCTTATCTGGTCGATCACAACCTGTATCCCGAGGATCAGGACAACAATCCCTTCAACGCTGACGAGCGCGGCTTCTTCCGCCTCACCACTCCTGTTGCGTATCTGACCTCCCTGGCGCGCGATCCGTTCAGCGACGACACCCGCGGCAGCAACCCCAACGCGGCCGACGTGGCAGCTTTCTACGTCATGGACTCGGCGGCCAACAACCGCCTCAATCGTGAGCGTACCAACGCCTACGTCATCACCTCGCTTGGCCCCGACCGGAAAGACAACATCACCGGGGATCACGAGGACTTCCCCTTCACCGGCTCTTATCGCAGCTACGATCCCACGAACGGCACCATCTCCGACGGCGACATCATGCGCTTCGGAGGCGACTACCGCCGCGGGTTCTGGCTGCTGAACGGACAGTCTTGGCGCGCATCCAACCCGCCTGAACTGCTTCCTTGAGCATAGTCGAATCGCCTCACCACACTTTCCCCAAACCCACGCAAGGAAAACGAACATGAAGGCCATTCATCTCTCAGCGATGTTCCTCGCCATCTCCACGGCAGCGACTGCCCAGTTCACCCAGATTGCCAGCAACGCCACCTATCAGGCTTGGAACGCCACCATCGTTGGCGCGGACGCCGAGGGCGTTTCCGCCGTCAACGGCAAGCTCTTCCTCCTCAACGGCGGCGACACCAGCGACGGCGACGGCGATTGCCTGATCCGTCTCTCCACCGGCACCACGCCTGCCTTCGAGGCCGTCATGTGTAGTGGAAATCAGATCGAGGCCGCCATCGCCGACGCCACCGGCACGACGGTCAACACCGACTGGCACGTCGAGGGCCTTGCCAACGGCGGCGCCATCGTGGCCGTGGGCGACGATTCCGGGCTCGAAGCGTGGCTCCTCCGCGTCAATCCCGCCTCCACTGTTGCCTCGCCGAGCATCGACGCGCTTGCCGGTGACGACAATCCCGGTGCCGTGATCGCTGGCCTCATCGACATTGCCGTCGAGGGCAATACGATCTACGCCCTCGTAAGTACCCAGTTTGGCGCTGCCGAGAGCAAGATCCTCACCTTTGACGCCGCTGGCGCTGGCGCTCAGGTCGGCACGACCATCGTGACCAATGCGCAGATCGTCGCCGCCTTTGGCGGAACGCCTTCCCCCGTCTCCATCAGCAAGCGCGGCAGTGACCTCGTGATTGTCGACGGCGCCTCGAAGTCCATCGCGACCGTCGCCACCACGGGCGGCACGCCCACGGTGCTCCGCGCCGGTTCCGCCATCGAGGCCGACCTCGGCGGTGCCATCAACACCTGGAACCCCGGCGGCATCGCGGTGAACGCCGACAGCGACGACATCTTCCTCTCCGTGCAGGACGATGAACTGAGCGCCGCCTCCCCCTGGAACATCGTCCGCCTCGACGGCACCACGCTCGTCGCTTCCTACTTCCTGACCGAGACCACGATCGAGGCTTCCTCCGTCTGGACGGCTGGCCCCGGCGACGAGGTCGAGGACCAGAACTACGGCCTCGCCGCGAGCGAGGACGGCAACCTCTACTTCTCCACCGAGTCCAGCAACCTGGCCGACCAGCTCTTCCGCATCGAGATGCCCACCGCTCCGGTGGCGCCGCTCGCCGCAACCGACTGGAACCTCTATCGCTGACCTGCGGGCCAGTCGATTCACTAAAGCGCTGCGGGGTCCGGTCACCAAGCCGGACCCCGCTTTGCATTCCGGGCCGTTGACGCGCCCACCCCACGACCCCAAGCTAACGACAACACATCACCGGAAGGCACCCTTCCTTGCGAATCGTCTGCGTCATCCCCGCCCGCTACGGCAGCCAACGTCTCCCCGCCAAGCCCCTCGCCCTCATCCACGGTCGACCCATGATCGAGTGGGCAGCGCGCAACGCGCGCCGCATGGGCCTTTTCGATGAAGTCATCGTCGCCACGGACCACGAGGAGATTCGCGCCGTCTGCCAGAGCGCCGGGTTCGAGGCCGTGATGACTGACCCAGAATGTCCCTCCGGCACCGACCGCATCCATCAGGCCCTCATCGGGCGTGAGGCCGACATCGTGGTGAATATCCAGGGCGACGAACCGGCCATGCCCGCGGACCCGATCGCGCGCGCCCTTCGCTCGCTTCAGGACACGGGCGCCGACGTGGCCACCGCCTGTGTCCCCATTGCCGAGCGGGAGCGCTTCGAGGACTTCAACGTCGTCAAGGTCGTGCGCGACCTGAACGACCGCGCCTTGTACTTCAGCCGTTCGCCGATCCCTTCGCTCCCCCGCCGCGACGCAGCCGAGACCTCAGCGCCCGGCTATATTTGGGGTTACAAGCATCTTGGGCTTTACATCTATCGCCGCGACGCCTTAGCTCGCTTTTGTCTGTTGTCCCCAACTTCGTTGGAGCGTCAGGAAAAGTTGGAGCAACTCCGCATGATGGAGCACGGTTTCCACATCCAGTGCGTCACGGCCTCCGCCGACAGCGTCGGTGTTGACGTTGCCGAAGACCTTGCGCGCGCCGAGGCAATCCTCGGCAAGGAAGCGAACTAGCGGCCATGTCCATCGATTCGCGCCAGCAAATCAACCAATCGGGAGTCATCCCATGGCGGGTTGTCGGCGGTCGAATCTGGGTGCTGCTGATCACGAGTTCGCATAGCGGCAAGTGGGGAATCCCGAAGGGCCATCTGGAGCCCTTCCTCCCGGCTCACGAGTCCGCCGCCATTGAAGCCTATGAGGAAGCCGGCGTGACCGGCAGCACCGATTCCCTTCCCCTCGGCACCTACACCTATCGCAAGCGCAGCCACGAGCATCAGGTCGATGTCTATACGATGGAGGTCACCGAGGAACTGACCCAGTGGCCCGAGAAGGGAAAGCGCCTCCGCAAGTGGGTTCCCCAGGAGAAGGCCGCCTCCCGTGTCGCCAATCCCGGCCTCGCACAACTGATCCTCATGCTTCCTCCTCCACCAACCGAATCCGGAACGAATGGCTGATTCCAAGACCCGAATTCTTCATCTGGGCGACTTGCACTTTTGGCGGATCCCCTATAACCCCGTCCGGTATCTGAACAAACGGCTGCTCGGCGTGGGGAACCTCGTGGTGGGTGGTCGCGCACGGCGCTTTCGCCAGGACCTGCTCCCCAAGCTGGCGGTCCGCATCGCGGAGCTGGATTGCGACTGGCTGCTCCTCAGCGGCGACGTGAGCAGCACCGCGCTCCCCGCCGAGTTCCAGGCCACGCGCTCCCTGATCGAGCCACTCACCCCACGCATCCGCGCCGGTGTGCGTATCGTCCCGGGCAACCATGATTGCTATCTCGGCAAGGCCTCCGAGGCCGACGAGTTCGCACGCCACCTGGGCCCGGCGCTCGGCCCCGTGAAGCGATTCCAGGCCGAGGTCATCGAGGATCGCGCCCTCCTTCTGTCCGTCAATGCCACCACGAGCAACGGCATGGGCTCCCACGGTTCCCTCAGCGAGCACCTGCTCCAGGCCTTCGCCGACGCGCTCGCCACGCACCGCACGGCAGAGCGCGTCATCATCCTTTGCCACTTCCCGCAGGAACACCCGGCGGGGATCATCCATCGCGAGCGTGGCGCGCAGTTGCTCGGCGGCGAGCGCCTGCTCCCGATCCTCGCCGCAGACGGTCGCCCGACGCTCTGGCTCCACGGACACCACCACTACCGCTGGATCTATGGCAGTCCCACCGCGCCGAACCTCGTCTACCTCAACGGCGGCGCACCGGCGCTGCGCCGCAGCGGAGACCTCCCGGACCTCGGCTTTCACGAGATCGACTTCGCCGATGGCTTCGCGGTCCGCACCCATCGCTTCGACCACGCCGCCCAATCATGGAAGCAGCGCGCCGTGGAACTCCCCAGGCCCGGAGCCCACGAGGCACTCGGCGCCTGGAACTGAAAGGCCGCTGGCGGGGAACCACTCGCCAAGCCGTTATCCTCTTGCACCACGGCGCCGTGGCTCGGTCAATTCCCCAGCAACGACGGCATGACCGATCACCTCCGTGTCGCAGGTACCGGGCGCGGACAAAAAAGGAAAAGCTGAATGAAGAAGGAACTCTCCCTGTTTACGTCGGAATCGGTGAGCGAAGGCCACCCCGACAAAGTCAGCGACGCGATCAGCGACGCGGTCCTGGATGCCATCCTGGAGGTCGACGGCAAGGCCGGCATTGCCCACCGCAGCCGCGTGGCCTGCGAAACCTTCTGCACCACCGGCCTCGTTGTCGTGGGCGGCGAAGTCACCACGCAGGCCTATATCGACGTCGAGACCATCGTCCGCGACACCGTCAAGCGCATCGGCTACACCAACCCGGAATACCGCTTCGATTGCAACTCCTGCGGCGTGCTCACGGCGCTTCACTCCCAAAGCCCGGACATCGCCCAGGGTGTTGACCGCAAGGACCCCATCAAGCAGGGC
This sequence comes from bacterium, assembly GCA_016125005.1. Taxonomy (GTDB): domain Bacteria; phylum Sumerlaeota; class Sumerlaeia; order SLMS01; family SLMS01; genus WGMQ01. Next base: position 27,463 of record WGMQ01000085.1, read on the forward strand.
GCCGGCGACCAGGGAATGATGTTCGGCTTTGCCTGCAACGAGACCGCCGAGCTGATGCCCGCCCCGATCAGCTACGCCCACAAGCTCATGCGCACCCTCGCAGACATGCGCAAGAAGGGCGCGATCAAGTGGCTCCGCCCGGACAGCAAGTCTCAGGTCACCTTCGAGTATGACGGCTACACCCCCGTTGCCGTGAACACCGTCGTCATCTCCACCCAGCACGACCCGGACGTCTCTCACAAGACCATCAAGGACACCATCATCGCCGAGCTGATCGAGAAGGTGATCCCCGCCGGGCTCCGCACCCCCAAGATCAAGTACCACGTCAACCCGACCGGCAAGTTCGTCGTCGGCGGACCGCACGGCGACTCGGGCCTCACCGGCCGCAAGATCATCGTCGACACCTACGGCGGCATGGGCCGTCACGGCGGCGGCGCCTTCTCCGGCAAGGACGCCTCCAAGGTTGACCGCTCCGCGGCCTACATGGCCCGTTACCTCGCCAAGAACGTCGTGGCCGCCGGCCTCGCCGACCGCTGCGAAGTCCAGCTCTCCTACGCCATCGGCGTCGCCGAGCCGACCTCCGTGCGCGTCGACACCTTTGGCACCGCCAAGGACGGCATCTCCGACATCGAGATCAGCAAGCGCATCGTGAAGTCCATCGACCTGCGCCCCTATGCGATCATCGAGCACCTCAAGCTGACCCGCCCCATCTTCAGCCAGACGTCCGCCTACGGTCACTTCGGCCGTAACGAGAAGGACTTCACTTGGGAGAAGACGGACCTGGCCAAGCGCCTCCAGGGCTGATCCCAGCCGCGCTTTTCGTGAAACCGAACCCGCCGGCCACCCGGCGGGTTCTTTTCTTGCATCCAGCTTGCCTCGGAGGATTTTCGGCTCATGGCAAACGTAACGATCGGATTTTCCATCATTCTCATGCTGCTTGGCGTTGGCGCCTACACGCTGTCCGGGGGTGCCAGCTTCACTGCGCTGATTCCGAGCTTCTTCGGCATCGTGTTCCTCGGCTGCGGCCTGCTGGCGCTGAAGGAAAAGTTCATAAAGCACGCCATGCACGCGGCGTCGGTGCTGGCACTGCTGGCGCTCGGCGGTACCGGTGGCGGGGTCGTGAAGTCGATTCAGCTGGCCCTCGGTCAGGAAATCAAGCGCCCCCAGGCCGCCGTGGTGCAGGCCATCATGTTCGTGCTCTGCGCGGTGTTTCTCGGGCTCTGCGTGAAGTCCTTCATCGACGCCCGCCGCCGCCGACTGGCGCAGCAGGGCTGAGTCTCACTTCCGCTCCTCGACGATCAACTCGATCAGCCTCGGCAGGTGTAAGCCCATCCGCCGAATCTCGTACTGCGCGTACCACCGAAAGAAGTGGTGCACGAGCGGAAGACACACCAGCAGTCCCAACCCCACGAGAGCCATTGGTCCGTCGATGGCTGTCGCGAACTGCTGCATCGGCCCTGCAATACCGTCGTCCACATGCCCGTGCCAGACATACAGAAAAGCAACCACACGCACCACGGCAAGAAGTCCGCAAATCCCGATGCAGCCTCCCACGACCAAGGAGACTCCCCAGACTAGGGCGAGAAGCCTCCGTGACAGCAGTTGCCGCTCCCACACGGCGGAGCGATCCGCCATCATCAACGAGGAGGCGGCCCCAGCCAGAGTGCGCGGAAGTACGACGAAGAAGGCAATGATCGGTGCCGCACTGAGCCCGAACGCGACCGCGGTCTGGAAGTCCAGAAGCAGGCAGCCGCGCACCGTCAGCAACGCCACATAGCCCGCCAGATACCAACACATCAGCCGCCAATGGAAGCGCGAGTGTGCCTGCCCTTCATCTAGAATCAAGAGGGCAATGTCCTCACCCGAAACTCCGCACGTCCACAGGTCAAGAAGCGCCTGACGGTTCATTCCAGTGGCCGAAGTGATGAAGTTCGTGCTGCGCGGCGCACCCGGTCGCCCCGCGGCGCGCGACCGAATCTGGCCGACGATCACCCAGATCAAGAGCGCGAGGAGGATCAGCATGGAGAATTGAAAGCTTAACAGCTCGAAACGCGTTCCCATACCCTGCAAGAGCCTGTTGAAGCTGAACGGCGGTAGGATTACAAGAAGCAGCGTGAGGACCAGAAGGCCCATCATGGTCGATTGCCCACCCATGCCAAACCAGCCCCGACGACCCTCGGCCCGATGAAAGAAATCGCCCAGTCCCGGACCGGGCGGTAGCGATGGAAATGGTGGAAACAGCGGCGGAAGGCGCATGAGCACTGCTCCCACGAAGCGGCGTCGGTCGCCACTGAAATTGCCCGGTGCCGCAGGCGCATTTTGCCATTGGGCTTGAGGTGAGTGGTGGAAGTCGTCCGCCCGAGCCTCTCCTCATCGTGAACGACACGGCCCACATCGGTTCCGTTGACCCGGTCAATGATCTAGAGGCAGTCTCATAATCCTCTGGACACTGTTCCCGCCTCGATGAGAAGCCCTGTCGCGCATCTATTTATCGCTGGCAGGACCGTTCCCGATGCGACTCACCGACCAACAATGGGTCATCCTTTACCCCCTCATCCCACCCCCAAAGCGCCGCCAGGATGGGCGCGGGCGCCCTTGGCGCGGCAACCGCGAGTGCCTCGAGGGCATCCTTTGGGTCCTCAAGACCGGCGCCCGGTGGCGCGATCTGCCCCGCGACTACCCGCC
>WGMQ01000017.1 GCA_016125005.1 bacterium
CTCCTGATCGAGCAACTGCTGCGATACATGTTCGCGCTGGACGGCGGCGTGTTGGGCAGGGAACTCAAGACGTTCCTGGAAAACAAGCCGGGAGAGTTGAAGGAGAAGACCATGAGCCTGGCGGAAGAACTGATCCAAGAAGGCCTGGAAAAAGGCATCGAGCGCGGTCGCGAGGAGGGCCTCTGCGCGGGGCTGCGCCGCAGCGTCTGCCGTCTGGCGCGGATTCGCTTCGGCGATGATCGCCAGATTGCCGGAGCGTTGGAGAACATCACCCAGCCTGAGCGATTGGAAGACCTGCACGCCCTCGCCGCCACGGCGAGGACGCTCGACGAATTGGTCGCTGCCGTCCGGTAGTGACCCCTGTGTTCGCCCAACCGGGAGTTTCCCCGAGCGTGAACTGCGCACGGCGGATTGCCCCCATGTCAGATCCAACATCCCCGGTCGGAAGCAGTGGCAAAGGCGGGGGCAGCACCCAGCTCGGCCATCCTGGCAATTGCCCGCCCAGGACAGAATTACGGAATTCTGATGCTCTAATGGAGGGCAGCGGCGAACTTCATCCCCTCGTGCCTTGACATCCTTTCCCCCCGCTGGATTCTTGGTCGGGTGAATGTCAATTGATGGGTGGGGTGCTGATGGCCACAAACCAATCGAGTCCGGTCAACGCCGAGGAACCGCTGCTGGAAATCCGCGAACTGCGGACATATTTCTACGGTCATGATACCGTGGCCAAGGCGGTGGATGGAGTCTCCTATCGGATCAACCGGAGACGGACGCTCGGCGTCGTGGGTGAATCCGGATGCGGCAAGTCGATCACCTCCATGTCCATCATGAGGCTCATTCCCCAGCCCCCCGGCAAGATCGTCAGCGGGCAGATCATGTTCAAGGGACGGGACCTGTTGAAGCTCTCCGAGGCGGAGATGCGCAAGGTGCGTGGCAACCAGATCGCGATGATCTTCCAAGAGCCGATGACGTCCCTCAATCCCGTCTTCACCGTCGGCGACCAGATTGCCGAGGTCTTCCGGATCCACCGGGGCCTGGGGCGCCGTGAGGCATTGCAGGAAGCCGTGCGCATGCTGGAGATGGTCAAGATTCCCTCGCCCAAGTCGCGCGTCGATAACTACCCGCATCAGATGTCGGGCGGCATGCGTCAGCGCGTCATGATCGCGATGGCGCTGGCCTGTAACCCGGACCTCCTAATCGCAGACGAGCCGACGACGGCCCTCGACGTGACGGTGCAGGCGCAGATTCTCGACCTCATGGCGCGGCTCAAGGACGAGTACGGTTCCTCGATCCTCATGATTACCCATGATCTGGGTGTGATCGCAGAGATTTCCGACGACGTCGTCATCATGTACGCGGGCCAGGTGGTGGAGTACGCCTCGGCGGAGTCGCTCTTCGCCGCTCCGATGCACCCCTATACCATCGGCCTGCTCGACTCTCGCCCGCGGCTGAGCGACTACACCTCGAAGGAGCGCTTGCGCCCGATTCTCGGCGCGGTGCCCTCGCCAACCAAGCACCCCGCCGGCTGCCGCTTTCACCCGCGCTGCCCCTTCAGCACGCCCGAGTGTGAGACCGAAGCCCCGGAAATGCGCGAGTTGTCGCCCGGCCATCAAGTGCGCTGCCACTGGGCGGAAAAAATCCTCTCCGGATCCCAGCCCCGTCACGACGTGGAAGTGAAGGCGGCCGGGTGATCGCTCGCTCGTTCGTCGTTCCGCTGACCCTCATCGCCGGCGCTGCTGCGGCTGGCGAGCCGGCCGCCCCGGTGGTGGCTGTCACTGCGGATTCGCGCTTTGCGGTCGTGACCCAGACCGCAGGTCGCCTGAAGGACCGCACTCGGATTCAGATCGTTGACGTCCGCAAAGAGGCCCCGATCGCCGACTACGAGGCAGACCTCAGGGATGTGCGTGCCGTCGCGCCGATGATCCGGAGCAGCTACTTTTCTGCCGGGCTCGGCGACGGGACCGTCACCGTGTCGAAGCTGGCGGACGGGACGCCGCTCCGCAGTTGGAAGGCGCATGACGGCCCGATCATCCTGGCGCAGAGCAACTACGGTCTTGGCGACCTGTCCTCAACCGACATCCTGACCACGGTCGGCGCAGACGGGCATGTGCGCCGCTGGCGCTCCCACAGCGAGAATCGGCTGGTTGATTTCGATCTTTGCTTCGAGCCACATCAGGCAGTCATCGCGGGTGGTGAGTTTCTGGCGACCCTCACCGATGAAGGGACGATTTCGTTCTTCGAGCTGGACACCGGTCGCCGTCGCGGCCCGCTTCCCGAGTCCGGCGGTCCCTGGGTTGAGTTGATCTCCGCCTCAGAGCGACTGATCCTGCTGGGACGCAAGCCGGACGGCACGATCAAGGGTTGGCGCGGGGAGAAGCTAACGCCCTTCTCCGTGGGCGAGGCGAGTTGGGGGAACCTCACCTCCATGGCGGTGCTCTCCCGCGGTCAGGAGTTGATCCTCCTCCGTGCCGACAACCGGCTTGTCTTTATCGATCTGCCGACAGGGGTGGAGGTGGATCGCTGGCGTGAAGACACGCCGCTCCGGGCCCTCCTGCCCGCGCCTGACCCCCGTTGGTTGCTGCTGGTGGAGGATCGCGACATCAGCATTATCAGTCCCGCCAGCGAGGACCGGCAGAAGAACCTGGATACGGATAGCGGTCCCGAAATCCTGCTCTTCTGATCGCAGGGGTTACTTCGCCACAACACCCTTCAGCGCCAGTTGCGAGGCCAGTTCCGGGGAATTCGGATCGAGTTTGCGAAGCTTCTGGACGTGCAGGAACGCAGTGCCGAGTTCCCGATCGTCCGGCGTCGACGCCAACTTCTGGATAATCTTCCCTTCGAGTGCGTCCAACCGATCGAGGAGAGTGGGCTTCTTCGGGGGCTCGATCCGCAGCAATCCTTTGTCCAGCGCGACACCAACCCCGGGCCTCAGGTTCATGGCAATCCACTGGGCGCTGTCGCCGTGGCCGGAGATCACAAACCCGTCGGCGGGAATTGCGGAGTTGTAGGGTGAGGAAGCCGTCACGACGCCCCCCTGCACAATGACCTCCGTGCCCCAGGGATTGGTGCCCGTATTGGGCTCCCCGTACTTTGGCGTGTAGACGATCAGTTCGTTTGTGCCTCGGTCACCACCAAACCCTGTCTTGATGGGGGGATCCACCTTGGTGGCGGCGCGCTCGGTGCCGCCGGTGCGCACCCAGCGATTGGCCAGTCCCTTGGCACTTTCGAGCATTTCCGCGTCGGTCCTGATCGCGCGGAGCCACCGCCAGTAGCCCCCGAGCGTTAGGTGGATGCCGTCGGTCGTGTAGCGCGGATCGAGGTACCCGTCGGCGCCCTGAAGCAGCGGGTATAGGTTGACGAACTCCATGCCACGTTCCTTGGCGAGTCCCTGGACCTGGGTGTTGAGATCCCGTACCCGCGGATTGCCTGCCGCGTAGGTGCGCCCCGTGGGCAGCGCCGACTGGACCACGATCCGCGCCTCGGGAAGCGCGTGACGGAGGTCGTCGAGCAATCCAGCATACTCCTGCGCGAGCGTCGTAGAGGTGGCTGTTTCCTTCCAGGCCACGTCGTTGGTACCGATCATGAGATAGACCGCCGAGGGCTGGGCCAGGGCCGCCACATCGATTCGGGCGCGGACGCCGGCGATCTTATCACCGCCAATCCCCTGATTGATGACGTGGCCGCCGGGAAAGGCTTCTGCCAGAGGGAAACCTTCGGTAATCGAATCGCCGAGGAAGACGGTGCCCCCCGGTACCCATTCGGGCGCCTGGCGCAGGAAGATCGCGAGGCGATCCACATAGTGGGCTCCGCGGGGACGTGCCGTGACCAGTCGGGCTTCGATCAAGTCCTTCGGCGGGAGCGTCGACTCGGCGGCGCTTTCGGCGGAGACCAGCCCGGCGAATAGAAAGGTGAGAAGACCGAAAACAAAGAGGCGCAGTGTATGGTTCACGGAAGGGATCCAATCAGAAGGGTACACAACTACCAGCGAATGCTGCCGCCGCAGGACCGCGCGGGCAAGCAGGGAGTCGAATCGCGCGACTTGACGCAGCGGAGCGATCGGTGGAGCCTCTCGGCTGAGACTTCTCAGGGGACGCCCCTAGCCGTGACCCTCATCCCACAGCCCCCGCCCGACGCGCCGCTGCCTGTGCGGCTCCTGAAGGCTTGCGGTGGTTTCGGCAAGCCCTCCATCTGGATCGTAGACCTTGAGGGCACCCCGCGTGTTTGGAAGACGTGGGCGTGCCGTCCCTCGTGGGAACGGCGCACGCTCGGTCGTCGCTTGGCACAGCATGAAGGAAAGGTCATCAAGGCGCTGTCCGGGCTCGAAGGATTCCCGACGCTCCTCGGGCATCCGCACCCCTGGACCATCGAAATGACCCTGCTGGACGCGGAGCCCGTGCCCGAGATCAAGCACGGCGAGGCGCTCAGCCCGCTCTACTTCGAGCGCCTTTGGGAGGCTCTTGAGGCCATGCACGCGCGCGGCATCAATCACGGGGACCTGCGCCGCAAGAACCTGCTGCGCGCCCCCGGCGATCCGCACACGCCGCGCTTGGTCGATTTTACCCAGTCCCTCTACTTCCCTCCTCCCCAGAGTTTCCCCAAGAGCTGGATCCTGAACGAGGCGATCCGCATCGACCGGGTCACCTTCCTCAAGCTCAAACGCTGGTATGCGGGACCCGAGTCGCTCACCCAGATCGAGATCGGCGAGGCGCTCTGCATCCCCTGGCACCTGCGCGTGGGGCGCTTCCTCCGCCAGAGCCTCTACCGCCCCGTGCGGCGGGCCCTTCAGAAGAAGGCGCCGCGATAGGGCGTCGGCCCCCTGAAACCCTTGCTTCTCTCGGCGCATCGGCTCATCTCTGTCGGCGTGATGAAAGTATCCCGCGCCTTGGCTGCCACCACACGATCCCGCCGACCAGCCGCCGCTTGGGCGACAGGGCTTGCTGCTGCCCTGTTGCTGGGGTGCCCGGCGTCGCCGGAGAAGCGTCGTGCGCAGCCCGCCGCCGAGGCTGAACCGCCAGCGCCAGCGGCAATCACCGGGGCCGCCTCCGCCGCGGATTTTCTCCCGCCTACCATCACCGACGAGTTCAATCCCGACGTCCCCGAACCGGAGCGAGTGCTCCGCCGGGGCAAGGCGGGTGGCGCCATGCGGATTCGCAATCCCGCCAATCTGGCCCACTTCAACGCCGTCACCGTTACCGGCCAGCCCGAGCGCGTCGTCATCATGCACATGGCCGATGGGCTGCTGAATCAGGACCCGGCGACGTTGGAAATCTTCCCCGAACTGGCCCTATGGTTCTCCCAAGGGGACTTGATCCGTCGCCGCGGTGGCGAGCCCGAGGAAGGCCGTATTGTCGGACGCGACGATCAGACGATCCAGTGGGTGCCCGGCGCTGCCAGGGTAACCTTCTGTCTATACGATGCTCCCGACGGCAAGACTGGCGACACGGAGCTTGTGCTGCGCGATACCGTGGGCGGTGGGAAGCGCCAAGGCTTGGTGAAGCGCCACCAGCACACGGTCACTGTCGACGAGGGTCTAGTCAGCGACGCCAAGCCGTTGACCATTTCGTTGAGCGAGTTGGATGTCTATACAGTCAAGATCGGGGACCGCGAGGAGCGCCGCCCTTGGGCCAAGGAGAATTGCTCCTTCGAGTTTTTCGTCCGTGACGGCGTTCGTTGGCACGATGGCCAGCCATTCACCGCCGATGACGTGACCTTCAGCATCGACTGCATTCGCAACCCGGCAATCGACGCATCGACGCTGCGTCCGTACTTCGTCGATATAGACAGCTATCGCACGACCCGCGAGGGGAAGGCGGTGCGCATCCACTACGCGAAGCCTTATTTCTCGGCGCTGCGCATGTTGGGTGGAATCGAAAGCGACTGGGTGGTGCCGCGTCATGTGTTCCGTCCCGAGCGCTTCGGCGGAGACGAGAAGGCCTTTGCCGAGTCGTTCAACTCGAATCCCTTCAAGGACTCTCCTGTCTATACGGGAGCCTATCGCTTCAAGTCGTGGGATCGGTCCGGTGCCCTCGTGATCGAGCGGAACCCCGACTACTGGAAGAATCAACTTCCCGAGGGCGCGGTTCCACGCTGGTATGTGGGGCAGCCGTGGCTGGACCGGCTCGAATGGATCTTGTACCAGGACTCGGGAGCAGCGCTGAAGGATCTCCAGAACGGACGGCTCGACGCGGACTTCGACGTGGAGCCAACCACTTGGGCGCAGCCGGAAACGAACAGTCCGGCGTTCCTGAAGCTGATGACGCGCGCCCATTCCATTGGGTTCCTGTACACCTACATCGGCTGGAACCTGGAGAATCCGATCTTCAAGGACCCGCGCACACGCCGCGCACTGGCGTACCTGATTCCTCGCGACGAGATTGGACGTTACGTTCACAACAACGTCGCCTTTCCCGTCTCGGGTCCATTCTACGCCAAGGGCCCCGCCAACGATCCTGCGGTGAAGCCGATTCCCTACGATCCGGAGGAGGGCATCCGCCAGCTCGCCCTTGCGGGGTGGCTGGACCGGGATGGCGATGGCGTGCGGGAGAAGATGATCGATGGAAAGTGGGTACCGCTCCGCTTCAACTACTTCATCCACAACGCGCGCGACTATCACCAGAAGATCGCCGACATCGTGAAGCAGCATGTGGAGGAGGCGGGCGTCGACATGGGGATCGTCAAGCTGGACTGGACGATCTTCTCGGAGGTTGTGCGCGACAAGAAGTTCGACGCGGTGCGCTTCGCCTGGGGGCAGGACGTGGAGCCCGATCCTTTCCAGATTTGGCACAGCTCGCAGATCGAGAACAAGGGCGACAATTTCATCAGCTACCGGAACGCGCGCATAGACGAGATCTGCGTCCAGATTCGCGAGGAGTTTGACCCGATCAAGCGGTGGACCCTGGCGCGCGAGATGCACCGAATCGTCGCGGAAGAGCAACCGGTCTGCTTCCTGTTTGGATTCGAGACCGACTTCTTCATCCACCGGAACCTGCGGGGCGTTCGTCTATACCCGAGCGCCTATCCCACCGATTTCACCGAGTGGTGGTGGGAGAGCCAGCCATGATCCGCTTCCTGCTGCGCCGGCTCTTCATCCTGGTCGTGACCCTGTTTGGCATTACCGTGCTGACGTTCCTGCTGACGCGCCTCACGCCGGGCGATCCGGCGACGATGCGGCTAGCGGGTGCGAAAGGAGCGAGTCACTCCAGCGGGGCCTACGAGGAACTGATCCAGCTCAATCGCCAGAACCTGGGACTCGACAAGCCGATCCTGCTGAACTTTCGTTTCGACACGCCGGAGAAGCGTATAGACGACGCGATTTCCGAGGCACTTCGTGACACCGATTTTTGGCGCAAGTCGGGCGAGCGTCGCTTGGCGCGTTACGGGCCGATGGCGCTTCCGCCGATTCTGGATCGTCTAGACAAGGCTGCGGACGATGCGGACCAGAATCGATTGCTGGAATTGTTGCCGCGGGTCTCGGGCGTTGCCACCACCGCAACGCTGACGATGTCGCCCGATGTGCAGGCCGACTGGTGGCGTGCAACGATCACGGAGAAGAAGCTCGGCGTTGCCGATTCCGTCGGTGCCAAGGCCGCCGTGGATGCGTACCTGATCGCTTCCGATGAGGGACAGCAATCCGCGCTGGAAGCGGTACGTCGCCACGGGGGCAGGGCGCTCGATCCGTTGATGAATGCGCTTCGTGGCGATTCCAAGCAGGTTCCACGCATCGCCGCGGCGCTGGAATCTATCACGTCGGTTTCCTTCAAGGACGAGGACCCGCTCGCCGTTCGGGATCGCTGGGAAGGTTGGTGGCGCCGCAACCGGGCTGAGTTTGTCGACCCCACTTCCTTCGAGAGTGCCACGCGTATCATGACTGACACGCAGTTTGGCGTGTGGATCGGCCAGATCATGCGCCTCGATTTCGGCGAATCCTATGTCAGCCGTCGTCCCGTGTCGCGCATGGTGGGGGAGGCGCTTCCCATCTCGCTTTTGCTGTCCGTGCTGTCGATCTTCTTCAGCTATCTGTTGTCCATACCGATCGGTGTCTATTCAGCGCTCAAGCGCCATTCACCGGCGGATCGCGTCATCACGGTGATTCTGTTCGTGCTGTATTCCCTGCCGAGCTTTTGGGTGGCCGGTATCCTGATCCTCACCGTGACCGGCCCGCCATTCCTGACGCTCTTCCCCACGCGCGGCATCTCTTCGCCGGGCATGGAGCTGTCCGCCTCGTGGGATAATATGGGGGCGTGGCTGACCGACCGGGCGTGGCATCTCGTCCTGCCGGTGTTCTGCCTCACCTACGGGAGTCTCGCCTTCATCTCGCGCCAGATGCGGTCCGCCATGCTGGAGGTCATCAGTCAGGACTTCATCCGCACCGCGGTGGCGAAGGGGGTACCTCCCCATCGGGTCGTGTGGAAGCATGCGGTGAGGAACTCGCTCCTGCCGATCATCACGATCTCTGCGGGGATCCTGCCGGAGCTGATCGCCGGCGCCGTCATCATCGAGTCGATCTTCACGATCCCCGGCATGGGGAACCTCACCTTCACGGCGATCCTGAATCGCGATTACCCCGTCATCAACGCGGTGCTGCTCTTCTCGGCCTTCCTCACGCTGTTGGGAATCCTGCTGGCGGACCTGGCCTACTCGATTGCCGACCCAAGGATCGAGTACCGATGACGGAACCTCGCCCCCTTTCCTACATGGAGGAAGTCTGGCGCGAGTTCCGACGCCATCGTCTCGCGGTGGTGGCGCTCACGGTGGCCGCTGTGGTGTTGCTTGTGGCGCTCTACTGCCCGTTGATTGCCAACAACCGGCCATTGTACCTGCGCGCGCCGATCGTGTCGGAGTACCGTGACGCGACGGCGATCGCGGCGGAGCAACTGCAACTGTCTACTCCAGAATCGGCCCACATCGCGGCGCGCTCTCTCGGCATCATGCGCGAGCATCTCTCGCCGCCGGAGCGTCGCGAACTGGAGGCGCTGCTGGTCACAGAGTCCACGCCCTCTGCTCGGGCGGACGCCCTCATGGCGAAGTTCTTCGACCGCGAGACAGTTCCTGTGATGCGGTTCCCGGCCTTTCGTGCGTTGTCGCGTGCAGAACTGGCAGCGCTGCTGCTGCTCCCGTTCTTCCTACTGCTTAGGATCGGTTTCAAGCGACGCTCGAACTTCGCGCTGTTGATTGTGGCTGCGGTCATGAGCCTCGCCGTCGCCCAGGCTCTTCGCGTCGTCTATCCGGACGTGCAGGACACGCGCTCCTACCGGCGGCTGATCGCGTCGGAGGAGTTCGCCCGCGATGGCTTCGCCCTGATGGCGCCGGTAGCCTATGGCGAGAACGAGAACCTGATCGCCGACGCGCGCACGGCGCCGACATGGCTGGTCCCGGATGCCAAGCGGCGCTCCGGCAACTGGCATTGGCTCGGCACCGACACGAACGGTCGCGACGTGCTCGCCCGCATGGTGTATGGCGCGCGGGTTTCGATGCTTGTTGGCGTGCTCTCGGTCGGTCTATACACGCTCATCGGGATGGTGCTCGGATCCATCGCCGGTTTCTACGGCGGCTGGACGGACCAGGCGGTCTCGCGCCTGCTGGAGTTCGTCATCTGCTTCCCGGTGCTGATGGTGATCCTGGCGGTGCAGGCCTTCCTGGCGCCGTCGCTGTGGAACCTGATTCTGGCGCTGGCGCTCCTTTGGTGGACGAGCGTGGCGCGTCTCCAGCGGGCGGAGTTCCTCCGCCTGGCCGATGCGGAGTTCGTCCACGCGGTGCGGGCGCTCGGCGGAAGCGACCTGCGCATCATGGCGCTGCACCTCATACCCAACAGCCTCGCGCCGATCCTCGTGGTCATCAGCTTCGGCATCGCCGGTTCGATTGTCGTGGAGAGTGCCCTTAGCTTCCTCGGCTTCGGAGTCCCCCAGCCGATGGCAAGCTGGGGCGACCTGCTGAACAACGGTCGCAACGATGTGAGCGGCCTGTGGTGGCTGACGATTTTCCCGGGTCTCGCGATCTTCCTGACGGTGACTTGCTTCAACCTGGTGGGGGAGGCGCTTCGGGACGCACTTGATCCGAGGCGCACGCACTGATGGCGTTCCCGCTTGCCCGCCTCCCCGCGCTCCCCTTGATCTCCTTGTCATGAATCCGATACCTCTCGACATGCCTCCCCCGACCCTTGCGGAGCTCTACTGGCTCCCGCCCCTGATGTATTGGCTTTGGGTGGCGGTTTGCGGCATGTTTGGGCTCTTCTTCGGCTCCTTCTTCAACGTGGCGATCTATCGCGTTCCGGCTGGATTATCCGTCAACGAGCCCAAGCGGAGCTTCTGCTTCCGTTGCGGCTCGCAGATTCGCTGGTACGAGAACCTGCCGGTGCTCAGTTGGTTCATCCTGGGCGGGCGGTGCGGTCGTTGCGGTTCGCCGTTCAGCCTGCGCTACGCGGGGATCGAGCTACTGACCGCTTTGATCTTCATCGCGGTGTTCCTTGGCGCCAACCCGCCCGGCTCGCCGAGCTTCGACTGGGCCACGCTCTGGTATCTGGCGTTCGCCAGTCTGCTGCTGGTGGGTACCTTCACGGATCTGGATCACTGGATCATCCCCGATGGAGTTACGGTCGGAGGGACGGTGGCGGCCTTGGTGGCGGCGCTGGCTCTCGGGTTCGCGGGGCAATGGACGCTGCTGTCCGAGTTCGGTCCCTTCCCCGTGCTGCGCCACCATTGGGGCGAGGACGGCTTTTCCCTGTTCGTGATGATGATTCAGGGACCGGACAAGCTGGATCTGGAACCCGCCATCCTCCACAGGTGGGAGCCCTTCGCCAATGCCGTGCTGGGCGCAGTCTTCGGCTGGTCGATGCTCTACTCGGTTGGTGTCGCGGGCAAGTTGATCGCGGGCAAGGAAGCCATGGGCTACGGCGACGTGAAGCTCTTCGCGATGATCGGCGCCACGCTGGGCGTGACCGGCGCGCTGGCGACGTTCGTGCTGGCCTGCCTGATCGGCACGCTGATCGGCGGAGGCCCCATGATCGTCCATCGGGTGATGGCGCTTGCGGATCGCCTGCGCGGGAGGCGCCCCGCTCAGCGGCCTACGTTGCTTCAGAAGGGACTTGAACTTTTCCCCGTCGAGGAGTCGGACGAATCGGGACCGGCGCAATTGGTGCGCCGCCATCGGGTGTGGCTGGAAGAGCACGGCTCGCCGCGCCAGCTCCATCACATGCCCTTCGGACCCTCCATTGCGCTGGCGGCGCTGCTGGTGGTCATCTTCCAACATCCCATCCGTGATGGTCTGGCGAAATGGATCTTCTGAAGCAGAATCGCATCAGTGGCAAGACCGCGCTTGTCGGCGTGATGGGTTGGCCGGTTTCCCATACATTGTCGCCCGCGATGCACAACGCCGCGCTGGCAGCCGCGGAGATCAATGCGGTGTATGTGCCGCTTCCCGTGGATCCGGGACAGCTCCGTGCGGCGCTCGCGGGGCTGCGCGCCCTCGGTTTCATCGGGACGAACGTGACGATTCCCCACAAGGTTTCTGTGGCCGAGGCCATGGACGATCTTACCACAGAGGCCCGTCTCATCGGAGCCGTGAACACCGTTCGCGTGGAGCCGACGGGACGCCTGACCGGGCATAACACGGACTGCCTCGGCGCGACGCGCGTTGTGGAGCAGGAAGGCACTCCGCTGGCGGGTACCACAGCGCTGATCCTTGGCGCGGGCGGGGCCGGTCGCGGCGTGGCCGTCGGCGCGGCGCTGGCGGGTGCGCGGCGCGTGATCGTCCTCAACCGGAGTCGCGACAAGGCGGACGCGCTCATCGCGGAACTCAAGGCCGCGAAGGGGCTACCCAATGTGGCTTGGGAGGCGGGCGCGCTTGAGCAGGCCCACCGCCCCGACGGCCTGCCTTGGGCCGAGATCGGCGCTGTTTTCCAAATGACGAGCCTGGGAATGAAGCCGGGCGATGAACTGCCCGCCTCGGTCCAATGGCTTTCCCCGGCGTGCCACGTGCTCGAGGCCGTGTACAGTCCGCTGGAAACTGAATTTCTGCGCAACGCCCGCGCGAAGGGGTTGCGCACGTCTGATGGCCTCTCCATGTTACTTGAGCAGGGCGCCATTGCCTTCGAGTTCTGGTTTGGCCGGTCCCCCGACCGTCAAGTCATGAGGAACGCCCTGCTGGCAGCCCGCGGCTAGGGCCCTGATACTGATCGAAAAGAAAGTCGAGTTCCCCCGCATGTCGCAACGCTGTGTCATCCTCGTCGGACCCATGGGAAGCGGCAAGACTTCCGTCGGTGAAATGCTCGCCGAGACCCTCGGTTATCAGTTCGTTGATACGGATAAGTTGATCGAGAAGGGTGCCGGGAAGAAGATTTCCGACATCTTCGCGCAAGATGGTCAGGCGGCCTTCCGCGCACAGGAGTCATCGGTTATTGCCGGGCTCGCCAACGCCAAATCCAAGGTGATTGCCACGGGTGGCGGAGCCGTGCTGGACCCGCAGAACGTCCACGTCTTTCGAGGCCTTGGCCTCATCGTGTACCTGCGCGCCAGCGCGCGGGAACTCTACCAGCGCGTCAAGAACGACGACTCTCGTCCCCTGCTGAAGGTCGAAGACCCGAAGGCCGAGATGGCCCGCATCGTCGCGGAGCGCGATCCTCTGTACCGTGACTGCGCCGATGTCGTCATCAACACCGAGGATCTGAGCGTCGAGGAAGTGAACGACAAATTGATCGACGAATTGGCAAAGCGCACGCTTGGGGATGGCTGAGGGCTGCCACGGTCGGTCGCAGCGCGTCCTTCGCTCAGACATGTAACCGGCTGCCATGGCGCGCCATGACCACCTTGCACGGAGACTCACGCCAACGTGTTCCAATCGAAGCTCTCCAATGGCCTAAACCTCACTGTCCTAGAGGACCATTCTGTTCCCCTCGTCACTCTAGACATGTGGGTGCGCGTGGGCAGCGGTGACGAAATCCCCGGCATCGAGGGCATCAGCCACTTCCTCGAGCACATGCTCTTCAAGGGCACACCCACGCTCCCCGTCGGTCAGTATGACCGCAACGTGGAGCAGGTAGGCGGGTATCTGAACGCCGCCACGTCGATGGACTATACGCACTACTACGTGACGATCCCGAGCCAGCACTTCGACGCGATCCTGCGCGACTTCAGCGATGTCATGATCAACAGCGTCATCGACCCGGAGGAGCTTGAGAGCGAGCGCCAGGTGGTCCTTGAGGAAATCGCGCGCAAGATCGACAATCCCTTCGGCTACCTGTTCGACGAGACCATCCCGGCCATGTTCCGCTCCGGGCCCTATACCCACCCGGTGATCGGTTCCCGCGAGAGCGTCAGCGCCATCACCCGCGACCAGATGCTGGAGCACTATCACCGTTACTACGCGCCGTCGAACATGTTCCTCTCGGTTGTGGGCGACGTGAACGCGGAGGTCGTCCGCGCGCGCTGCGAGGAAGCCTTCGCCTCCCTCAATCGCCCGCTGCGTCCCTGGCGTGAATTTTCCCCCGAGCCAGTCTGGAAGGAACCGGGCGACAAGACCCTGCCGATGGATTGGAATGAGGCCTACTTCATCATGGCCTTCCCGGGCCCGCTGGAGGGAGCGTCGCGCAAGGAAATGGCGATGCTCGAGTACGCGGACGGACTCCTGACCGGAGGTCGCACCGCGCGCCTGACCAACGCGCTCCAGGAGAAACTCGCCATCGTCAGCAGCATCGGCTGCTACTTCATGACGAACCGCCGCGCCGCGCCGATGCTGATCTACGGAACATGCGAACCGGCAAAGCTGGACGAGGTCCGCAAGGCGATCATCGAGGAAATCGACAAGCTGGTGAAGCACGGGGCCACCGACAGCGAGATGCGTCGCGTTCGCCGCCAGTCCGTGAATAGCACTCTGTACGGACTGGAGACCAACGCGGGACGTGCCTCGACCCTCGGGTATTCGATGGTGATGCTCGGCGATGGCAGCCTTTACAGCGACTACACCGACGAGCTGCGCAAGGTGAAGGAGTCGGACGTGCTCCGGTTCATGAAGGCCTACTTGGTCGCCGAGCATTCATCCTTCTTCGTGACCCGGCGCGCGGAGCCGAAGTCATGAAACGCCGCGAGGTGATTCGCCTCGGCGGATTGGCCATCGCCGGGAGCGCCATCGGCTGTTTCAGCAAGCCCACTGCCCCGCCCCTATCGGAGCGGGAACTCTTCCTCCTCTCCCAGACAAGCACCACAAGGACTGGCAACGTGACGATCCATACGCTCCAGAACGGCCTGACGCTCATTCACCAGGAAAGTCGCGGCAATGCGATCGTCGGCATGGTCGCCATGATTCGCTCCGGCGGCGCGCAGGCAGAGGACGTCAAGGCGGGGCTTAACAACCTCATGATGCGCGTCATCAGCAAGGGGACCGGACGCCGCACCAGTGATCAGATCGCCGAGGAACTGGGCCAGCTCGGCGCGATGCTTTCTCCCTCGGCCGGGCAGGACTTCAGCCGCATGAACATGCAGTGCGTGAACGAGGACCTCTCCGAGGCGCTCGACCTCTTCGCCGATGTGCTCCTGAATGCCACGTTCCCACCCGACCAAGTCGATTTGGAGAAGAAGAAGGTTCTTGCCGGGATTCGCATGAGCGACGACCAGACGAGTTCCGTTGCCATGAAGCGCTATCGCCAGCAGGTCTTCGGCGGGCATCCCTACGGACGGCCCATCGAGGGCTATCCGGAGACGGTCGAGACCCTCCAGGCGCGTGATCTATACGAGCGCCATCGCGCCGACTTTGTGCCTTCCTCCATGATCCTCTCGGTCGTCGGGGCGGTTTCCTTCGAGGAACTGCTCCCGCTCGTGGAGAAGTATCTCGGTGCTCCCGGCCCGCGGCGCGAGGAGCGCTACGAGGTCGACAAAATCGTGGTTCCCGGCGGCTCCCGCACGGAGCTGGTGAAGGATTCGCAGCAGGCTTTCATCGTGCTCGGACACCCGACCTGCCCTTGGGGTCACGAGGATCTTCCCGCGGTCGAGATCGCCGCGGACGTGCTCGGCGGTGGCATGAGTTCCCGTCTCTTCACGATCCTCCGCGACAAGCAGGGTCTCGCCTATGCGGTCGGTGCCGGAAATACGTCCTACCGCACCCAGGGAGTCTTCACGACCTACATCGGTACCGGTCCGCAGAACATCGAGAAGGCCGAGAAGGGGCTCTGGGAGCAGGTGCGTCGCCTCCGCGAGGAGCCGATCCTGGAGGAGGAACTCCAGCGCGCCAAGAACTACATCGGCGGCGAGTACCTCCGCGGCCACGAGCGCAACATGGCCCGTGCAAGCTATCTCGCTTACTGGCACGCGACGGGCAAGGGCGTGGAATACGATCAGAAGTATCTCGACGACATCAACGCGGTGACGGTGCGAGACGTGATGCGGGTCGCCAACAAGTACTTCCTTGAGCCGACCACCGTGGTGCTTCGACCCACGTCCGCGACAAAGCAAGAGCCCGCCTCCTGAGAAGCGGGCTCGGTATCAGAAACGGAACGCGCAAGAGCCGACAGGGTTACTCGGCCGTGCTCTTCTCCTCTTCCTTGGCCGTCGATTTCTCGGCGGGAACCTGCGTGTCGACGTAGCGTTCGGAAAGGCGACCCGCCTTTTCGTCCACCTTGTAGTTCACGACCGTCCGGGTCTCCGTGCTCTTGTCTGCGGCGGGGGCGGTCTGGTTGACGGTGACCGAGATGTTCTGATTGCTATCGCCGATGATCACGAGTGGCTGGGAGGTGCTGGCGGACTGCTGATCGTCGTCCACCTTGCGGGTGTAACGGTCCGTCGTGCCGTCATAGCCAGGCGGCAGGGCCGCGCTGGGACGGTCATCATGATAGCCGCGGATGGTTGCGAGCGGATAGACACGGGTGCGCCGATAAATCGGCCAGACGCGGGTCTCCTCGCGATAGTAGGGCGCCGAGTAGACGCAGGAAAAACTCGGGCGGGAATCGTAGTGATCGTGGCGCGATCCACGATCAGGCCGGTCTGCACGACCCAACTCGTAGCCCACCAGACCACCAACCAGCAGTCCGGCGCTTCCCACGAACCACTCACTGTGGTACCACTTTTCAGCGCGGGCGGTTTGCAGCCCTCCTGCCAGCATTGCGACAACCAGAAACGGTACTAGAAGACGATTCATGGTCCACCTCCTAACAGCGGAAATGTTGCCATGGTGCATCATTGCGTGTCAATGCCGGTCGCGTTGCCCCAGTGGATGCCGAGAAGACCGAGGGCTTCCCAGCCGACGAAGAAAACGATGCCGGCATAGAGCGCAAACATTGTCACTCCAAGTGTGCACATGGCCACGCCCAGTTGAAACTTGGAACGCGACCCACCCATGTAGCCCACGGTGAATGCCATCACCGCAATGGCGGGAAAGGTATTCGTCAGCGGCAGCAGGGGGATCGGCACCAGGAGAAGAAGGGCGGCCGCGACGACTCCCCAGGCGCAGCGCGGGCGCCAGACTTCTGGCACGTGCGTCGGGGTCAGCTCGTCGCTCAGGCGCCGGAAACCCAGGCGACGAACGGTCACGACCAGTACCCGCCGCATGAAACGAAACATCCAGCCGGGGAGGGGGAGCGCCAGGTACTTTTCCCCGATGGGGAATTCCCTCTGACGCTTGGTCATGGAAAAGCCTATCAGCAGGATCAGTAGGCTTGCTGGCGTGGTCACAGGCCCAAGGCTCAGCGGCCAGATGAACGGGATCGCAACCAGGAAGGCCACCAGCGGCAGCGCACTCGGGCCGAGCGCCGCGATCAGCGCACCGAGACGAATCGACTGCCCCTTGGCCTGAAGGCGACGTCCCTCCACCAGTGCAGGTCGTAGCGCGAGGTAGAGCGAACTGTGGCGGTCCGATCCCGTCATCAATCAGCCCGTCTGCGCGACAGGGCGGCGGAAGAACTCTGCCACGATGACGATCACAGCAAGCGGCAACAACACAAGGAGGGCACCGCGCTGAACCTCGTCGATCCACGACGAGTCCTTCGAGGAAAGTACCAGCAGTGCCGTATAGACGATGTAGCCGACGAAGAGCAGCGCCCCCTCGACGCGGCTGATGCGGGTCCCGGACAGGAAGATGGGGAGGCACACCACTGCCACCAGGATCATCACTGGAATATCGAAGGTCATGGCGGCAGACGCCACGGGCAACCCGGAGCCAGCAATCATGCCGGATGCCCCCAGCACCGCCAGGATGTTGAAGATATTGCTCCCCACCACGTTGCCTACGGCGATGTCACGCTCCCCCTTGATGCTCGCCATGACCGATGTGGCCACTTCAGGGAGCGACGTACCCGCCGCGACGATGGTCAGGCCGATCACCAGCTCGTCGACGCCGAAGTACCGGGCGATTTGGATGGCGGCGCCGTTGAACAAGCGCGCACCGAGGACCAGCCCCACCAGCCCGAGCCCCGCGAACAAGATGTCGAGCCCGACTCCTTTGAACGACAAGGGCGGGCGCGCCGACACTTCCTCGGCCGATGCACTACGGCTTTCCTTCATGCCAATGATCACTTGAGCCGCTGTATACGCCACAATTCCCAGAAGGAGGATTGCTCCTTCCCCGCGACTGACACTCCCGTCCGAGGCCATCCACCAAGTGAGTGCCGATACGATCACCATCAGCGGCACATCGAGCCGAATCAACTGACTCGAAACCACCAGCGGTGTGATCAGAGCCGACAATCCCAGAATGAATAGCACGTTGAAGATATTGCTGCCGACGACGTTGCCTACCGCCAGGTCCGCCTGATTCATGAAGGCCGCCTTCGTGCTGACCGCCATCTCCGGAGCACTCGTGCCGAACGCCACCACGGTCAGGCCGATGATGAGACTCGGCACTCCAAGGCGTTTGGCCAAGGTTGCCGATCCTCGGACAAGCCCCTCCGCACCGATGGTCAACAGGACCAGGCCAACAGCGAGCAGCAGCAATGTCACCAACATGGAGTTTCACCCCTTCGACGGTCACGTCCGATGCAGACACGACGTATACGCGAATCGCCATCGCTTCACGTCAAGGGCAACCGGACAGCACTTTCCGCACAGCCCACCTTGTAATCCACGCTTGCACCGGTCGCCCTTACCCGTGTGCGCTTTGTCGGGGTACAATCTTAGGGGAATAACCACATGGTACTTTTCAGTCGATTGACTTGCAGCATGGTGCTCCTCGGGGCGCTGACCGTGCTCGGCAGTTCATGCGCGGGACTCTCAAAAGGGAGCGTCGCCGCCAGTGAAAGCCAGGAACAGGTGGATGCCGCTGCCCAGCGCGTGAAGGCGGCGCTCGTCCGCATTAAAGTTGTGGAGCCCAGTTTCTATCAGGGACGCGAGGACAAGACCGTTTCCTTCGGCAGCGGCAGCATCATCTCGCCGGATGGTTACGTCGTCACCAACCACCACGTGGCTGGAAAGGCCATTAACCTGGTCTGCACGCTCCCGAATCGCGAGGAGGTTCCCGCGATCCTCATCGGCACCGACCCGGCCACAGACATCGCCATCATCAAGCTCACGCCAGAGAAGCCGACGGTATGGCCGTTTGTGTCCTTCGGCGACTCGAGCAAGGTGCGGGTTGGCGATCCAGTCCTAGCGCTGGGGAGTCCCGTGGCGCTCTCCCAGTCGGTGACGCTCGGCATCGTTAGCAACACCGAGATGATCATGCCGCCGAGCTACGGCGACAGCGCCTTCACTCTCGACGGCGAGAACGTCGGCGAGCTGGTGCGCTGGATCGGCCACGACGCGGCGATCTACCCGGGCAACTCGGGTGGACCACTCGTGAATCTGGAAGGTGAGATCGTCGGCGTGAATGAGATCGGCATGGGACTGGGCGGGGCGATCCCCGGAAACCTGGCAAAATCCATCGCTGAGGAACTGATCGCGAATGGCCGAATTCGCCGCGCCTATGTAGGCTTTGGCCTCCAGCCGACGCTGCGCCACGGCGACCGGCGTGAGGGCGTCCTCATCAACACGATTCTCAAGGGCTCTCCTGCCGAGAAGGCAGAGATCAAGCCCGGGGACCTGCTCCTTTCCGTCAACGGCAAGTCGGTGGAGGGGCGGTTCGCAGAGGACCTGCCGACGATCAATCAACTTCTCGCGACACTGGAGATCGGCAAGCCTGCCGCGCTGAAGGTCCTCCGCAGCGGCGAAGAGAAGGTGATCGAACTCACTCCCGAGGAACGCGAACCCGGCTTCATCCCCGAGCACGAAGTGCGCGAGTGGGGGATGAGTGCCGCCGACCTGAATATCTGGGCGGCGCTCTCGATGGCGCGCGATACGAAGACGGGCGTGCTGGTCACGGCCTTCCGCGCCGGTGGCCCGCTCGCCAAGGCCAAGCCCGAGCTGCGCGCGGGCGACGTCATCATCGAGCTCGATGGAAAGCCTGTCACGGGCGTGAAGGAACTCCAGTCCTTCACCGACACGACGCTTGGCGAGGACAAGGAGAAGTCGGTCCCCGTGCTGGTAAAGTTCGAGCGCGGAGGTGAGCAGCTGCTCAGCGTCGTCGAGATCGGTATCGAGAAACTGACCGATCCCGACCGCGAGGTGGTTCGCGGCTGGTTCCCCATGGAAACGCAGGTCCTCACGCGCGAGTTGGCGACGAAGCTGGACCTCGGCAAGACCACCGGCGTGCGCGTGACTCGTCTATACGACCAGCACCCCGAGGGCTTCCCTTTCCAGGTTTGTGACATCATCACGGAGATGGACGGCGAAGTCCTTCCCGCCGCGCGCAAGGAGGATGCGGACCTGTTCCGCACCGCGCTGCGCCAATACCGCCCCGGCAAGAAGGTCGCCTTCACAGTGCTTCGCAATGGGGAGAAGGTCAGCTTTGAAGCTGAGATCCTTCCCTCTCCCGCGCAGGCTCGCGAGATGCGCCGCTATCGCGACAACGACTTCGAGTTCATCGTCCGCGAGGCCGCATGGCAGGACTTGGAGAAACCCACGCTGGGTGGTGAGAAATTCTCCGTCATGGTCGATAACGTGGTTCACGGCGGCTGGGCGGACCTTGGCGGTTTGCTCGTCGGCGATGTGCTGCTCCAGGTCAACGGCGAGCCCATCGGCTCCCTCGACGACGTCCAGCGCCTGCTCACCGCGGCGCGGGAGCAGAAAGCCAAGTCCGTCGTGCTCTACGTGCGCCGCGACGTGCGCAACCTATTCATCGAACTGGAACCGAGCTGGGACTGATCCAGTCACGCACCTCAAACAGACCTGTATAGACAAGGATACCTAGATCAATGAAGTCCATCGCGTTTGCCGCATTGCTCGCCGTCGCAGCCATCATCGCCCCGGTTTCCGCCGCTCCCGAATTGGGCCGCGAGGAACTCCGCAAGTTTGTCACCGACACCGCTCCCGCCGTCATTACCCTCGAGGTTGTGATCGACATGAAGATCACCTATGGCGGGCAGTCCCAGGAGCGCGAGCGCAAGTTCGACGCCATCGCCACGGTGATTGACGAGAAGGGTCTCGCCGTCTCGGCTCTCTCCCGTCTCGATCCATCGGCCATGTACGCCCAGATGATGGGCGAAGGCGACAGCTTCAGCGCCCGCATCAAGTCGCTCAAGTACATCCTCCCCGACAACACCGAGATTCCCGCTGCCGTGGTGCTTCGTGAGTCGGAGCTGGACCTGGTTTTCGTCAAGCCGATCGAGACGCCGGCGGAGAAGATGACCTACGTCGATTTCTCGAATTCCACCGAGCCGGCCCTTATGGACCCCGTCTTCGTGGTCGCCCGCAGCGGCCTGATCTCCCGCCGCTCCACACTCGGCATGTCCGGCGAGATCCAGTCCTTCGTCAAGCTCCCGCGCCGTTACTACATTCCCAGCGCCGAGTTGGTAAGTGGCGGAGCAGGGACGCCCATCTTCTCGAAGCTCGATGGTGGCCTGGTCGGACTGACCGCCATCTATACATTCCCCGGCGGCTCCGACGCCATGGATTCGGGCGACGAGCCGAACATGTACATCATCCTTCCGGCCGAGCAGATCCACGAATTGGCCGATGACGCCGCCGCGGCAACCCCCGAGAAGATCGCCGCCGAGGAGCCCGCGGAGGCGACGCCCGCCGAGGGAGAAGCCACGCCCGCGGAAACTCCCGCCTCCCAGTAACAGGTCGCGCCTGTTGTATAGATGTACAGAAGTATAGATGACCCGCCCCGTCTATCAGGGGCGGGTTTTCTGTATAGACGCTATCTATACGGACTTGGCGATCATCATGAATGCACTCAACATGACAAAGACCAGGATCAGTCGTGCAAAGGTCGCATCGCCCATGCGGTCGGCAAAGCGCTTGCCGATCCATGCGCCAACGGGAACAGCCAACACCCCGGCCATTGCGGCCTTAAGGGAGTGTATCGTGAAGATTCCGAAGGCGACGTAAAGGCCCACCTTCGTCAGGTTGACCAGAAAGAAGAACCAGGCCGTGGTGCCGAGGAAGCTCCGTTTTCGCAGGCCCGAGGACAACAGGTAGAGGGCCATGATCGGACCCGCGGAGTTCGCGGCGCTCGTCGCGAATCCCGCGACCGTCCCCGTCAGTACGCGGGTCGCCACGATGCCTCCACTGTCAGCCGATTCGGCCGGTTCTGCCGGGGGCCGTCGCCTGAAGAGCAGCGACATGGCAATGCAAAGCACAATCGCTCCGATTAGGAGCGCCGCGGTGCGCTCTGATACCCAGGCAATGGTCGCCGCCCCGAGCACCAGCCCCGGGATCACCCCGGGGATTAGTCCCTTCAGCAATGGCCATTCGCAGTCCTTGCCGTAGTGCCGCAGAGCGAACAGATCACCCATCAGGTAGAAGAGGAGGATGATCGGGACCGAGTCCTTGGCCCCGAAACCGAGCGCCATGACCGGAACCACCAGGGCCGTGATGGCGGGCAGACCTGTCTTCGCAACGCCGGCCACGAGGGCGCTCAAGAGCAGGATCAGGATCTGAGTCGGAGTGAGCATCGAACCGGAAAACCTCACCGGCATGGTGCACGTCCTGAACCGCGGGGCAAACGGATGGCTGTCCAATTCGACCCTTTGGACCGCCCGCCATTCCCTGTCCTTCGATTTGCCGCACACGCCACTCCGATGACATTTGACGAATTTGGGTAATCGGTTGGGTATTGTTCCCCGGGCAGAGTGCTCCTGCCTCTGCCGCCAAGATGTCATCGGCATAGAAGCCAACCCCCCGCCCGCCATGAATGGAGATGATCGCAAGATGAAGCTCACGCAGATTTTCGCCACCGCTGTCCTCGTTGCCGCCGCCGCCACCGCCTCGGCCCAGTCCATCAGCCTCACCAACGGTGCCCCCATCTACACGCAGGACTTCAACGGCCTCCCCAGCAGCGGCACGCCGGCCTGGAGCAACAATTCCACCCTGCCCGCATGGTACGCCGTCATCACTGGCACGAACGGCACCCCGACTTTCACGGTTTCGACCGGTAGCGGGACTGCCGGCAGCATCTACTCCTACGGCGCGGCCAGCGACTCGGAACGGGCGCTCGGAGCCCAGGGCTCAGGCAACGCTGCCTCCGGCGGCGCGCAGGCTTTCGGCGTCCAGCTCCAGAACAATGGCTCCACCGCCATCGACTCGCTGACGGTCACCTACCGCGGCGAACAGTGGCGCGACGGCGGCAGCGGCACCCCGGCGGCCCAGGATGTCCCTGTTTTCTATCAGGTTTCTTCCTCGGCCATTAGTGCCGTGTCCGCTGGTGGCGGCACCACCTCCGCGCCCACTGCTCCCGTCGCCCCCTGGGAAGCCGCTCCCTCCACGCTGACTTTCACCAGCCCCGTCTTCGCGGCTGCCTCCGGCGTTGCCCTTGATGGCAATGCGGCTCCGAATTTCACCAACGGCATCACCGGCGTCATCACGCCGACCACGCCGATCGCCCCCGGCAGCTACATCGTCATCATGTGGTGGCGCACCAATTCCACTGGCAACGACCACGGCCTCGCCATCGACGACCTGAACGTCACCGCCAACTTCGCCACTGCCAGCGCCGTCGAAGACTGGTCCCTGATGTACTAATCGGCCACTCCAAAGCACGCCATACATGCTTGCCGGTCCGTTCGCTCAACGGACCGGCAGTTTTTATTTTCCGCTTCATCTCTTGCACACCCAACTCCGACAGATCACCTCAACCCAGCTTTGATGAGGGTGTGGAGGCAATCGCCGACGACACCGACACGGGCACTCCAGAGGCTGCTGACTCGAATTTGGACCATCCGATGTCACGATAGCTTTGACGGACGATAGTTAGCAGTTGGTTACTGGGACCGGAGCAAACATAGCCATGCTTCGATTCGAACGCACGGCGATGATGCCAGGATGCCACCGGCCAAGCGCCAACCCCCCGCCCGACAGGAGCTTCAGATCATGAAGAAGTGCTTTCTTGCCCTCGGAACCGCTGCCGTTTTGGCAGTCGCAACCTCCGCCTCTGCCGCTGATGTCCTCATCATCCGCTTCGTAATGGACGGCGGCCTTAGTGGTGGTGTCCCCAAGACCGTCGTGCTTGAGAACATTGGCGACGCCCCTGCCAACCTTGCTGACTACTCGATCGCGCTCGCCGCCAACGGCGCCGCCAGCTTCGGCACGCCTACCCCCCTGGCAGCGAGCGGTACCCTCCCGCCGGGATACAGCTTTCTCATCACAACCACGGCCATTTCGGCAACCGACGCCTTTGGTATCCCCGCCGATTTGGTTGCGGCAACCGCCGCAAACTTCAATGGTAACGATACGTTTGGTCTGTTCAAGTCATCGGTGTTGACCGACATCGTTGGTGTGCTTGGCGTGGACGGCACCGGTGCGCCGTGGGAGTACCTTGACGGCTACATGATCCGCAATGCGGGCGTGACGGCTCCCAATACGACCTGGACGGCTGGCGAGTGGACACTCAGCGGTATCGATGCCACTGATGCAATCAACACTGCCCCCCTGAACCTCGCCGCTTTCAACCGCGTTGACGGAACTATCTTCAAGGTCAACAATAGCATCACGTCCGATGTCCAAGACTGGGCGATGTTCGACTGATGTTCCAGTCAATCAGCCAGATCTTTCTCATGGGGTCTCGTTTCGGCGAGGCCCCATTTTTGTGCATTGTCGCGGAGAAGTTACGTCTGGCGATCCGCCATGACGCGGATCGTCGTCTCAAGGAGCCCCCGCAGCGGTTGCTCCAGCGAGGCCACCGTCGCGAGCGCCGAGTCGCGCAGGTTGCGGCATCGGGTCTCGGCGGCATCGATCGCTCCCACGCGACGGAACAGATCCACGCACCAGGCCACATCGTCGGCCGTGGTGGCTTCGCGCGGCTTGTCGAGGATGCTGAAGAGTCGCTCGCGATCCCCGGCGCCGCAGCGATCCGACGCCAGCGCCACCAGATAGCTGCGCTTTCCTTCGCGGATGTCATTGCCGATTTCCCCGCGCCCCTTGCCCGTGGTCAGGTCGATCAGGTCGTCACGCACCTGAAAGAGCGGACCCAGGTCGTGCCCCAGTCGATCCAGCGCGTGCAGCACTGCTGGCTTGGCTCCGGCGATGATGGCTCCCCCGAGCATCGGCGCGGCGAGGTAGCTCCCCGTCTTGCGGGAGACCAGCAGATTGTACTCCTCGACGGTGAACTGATGGGCCGAGCGAGCCGAGATGTCCATCGCCTGTCCCGCGAACAGTTCTTCGAGTGTCTTCTCAAGGAGGATCAGCAACTGCTCGCGCGTCTCGATGGGATTGCGGTCATCGCGCAGGATCACCTGAAAGACCTTCGCCAGCATGTAGTCGCCCGTGTTGATCCCGTGAGCCAGGCCGTAGACTTTCCAGGTGCTCGGGCGCCCGCGGCGCATGGTATCGCCGTCCTCAATGTCGTCGTGGACCAGGGCGAAGTTGTGCAGGATTTCGATGGCCGCCGCGAAGGGCAGGGCGGCGAAGCGTGTGGCGCCGAGCGCCTCGGCAATCATCAGGCACAGGGCCGGTCGGACCCGCTTGCCCCGCACCTTGCGGTCCTCAACATCAAGACCCAGCGAGTAAAGCGCCCCCTCGTGCAGATTGGGGGTCGGGTCCTCCACGGTGAAGACGTCTTCCATGAAAATATCCGTCAGCTCGCCGCAACTCTCGACGGCTGCCATGAAGTCTGCTTCAGTGAAGGGTGTCGGTATGGATGCCAAGTGGGTGCGCCAGTGATTCGGTGAAGTTGGCGGGATGGTGGCGCGGCGCCCGATTGGCGCAACGCGAAATCTTCAGGGAGTGACGACATGAGACTCGTGACCGCGGCGCAGATGCGCGAGATTGATCGTCAGGCGATCGAGGAATATGGCGTTCCCGCCGCTGAATTGATGGAGGCTGCCGGTCGGACGATCGCCGTCGACATCGCCGAATCCTTCGAGCGCGGCACCGTGGCGGTCCTCGCCGGGAAGGGGAACAACGGCGGCGACGGTTTCGTCGCCGCGCGTTACCTGCACCGCGCCGGTTGGAAGGTCGTGGTCATTTATCACGAGATGCCCAATCGCGGCGAGGCGTTCCGCTGCTGGGGCGCGCTACCCGACGAGATCCAGCGCATTCCCTGGTCGAGCATTCCGGCCCCCGCCGGACTGCTTTCCGAGTTCGACGTGCTTCTGGATGCGTTGCTGGGCACCGGCTCGGCA
Source organism: bacterium (assembly GCA_016125005.1). Taxonomy (GTDB): domain Bacteria; phylum Sumerlaeota; class Sumerlaeia; order SLMS01; family SLMS01; genus WGMQ01. The sequence goes on from WGMQ01000017.1 coordinate 25,568, forward strand.
CTCCCCCTGCGCGAGCCCTATCCCGCCATCATCGCCGCCATGAATGCGGCCCGCGTGCCGATTGTCAGCGCCGACATTCCGTCGGGGCTCGATCCCGATACCGGCGAAGGGGATCCGGTGGTCAAGGCAGCGCGGACCATCACCTTCGGCCTTCCAAAGGTCGGCATGATGAGCGGCCAGGGGCCGGTCTACTGCGGGCGTATTCGCGTCGAAGCGCTGGCATTTCCGGCCGATCTGCTCGAAGGTGCGCCGCCATTCCTGACGACGCTCACCCCGACCGAGGCGCGCGCGTTGCTCCCGGCCCGCCCCCGCGAAGGACACAAGGGAGTGTTCGGTCGCGTTGTTGTTGCCGCCGGAAGCGAGCATACCCCCGGCGCGGCGATCCTCGCCGTGCACGGTGCGCTGCGCTCGGGCTGCGGGCTGGTGGAGTTATTGGCACCCGCGCCTATTCGCCCTCTTGTCATCACCTCCATGCCGGAGGTCATCGCTGGCACTCCCTGCGGCACGAGTCACCTGGAGCCGCTCCCGAAGGAGATGGTCGACGCGCGACTCCTCCACGCGGATGCCCTGGTGCTCGGCCCCGGGATCGGCATGGCGCCCGAGACGCTCGAGTCGGTTCGGAGCCTTCTCAGCTATCCCGATTGCCCGCGCGTGCTCGATGCGGACGCGCTCAACCTGCTGGCGGCGGACGATGGACTGCAACGTCTCCTGCGCCCCGGCGACATCCTGACGCCTCACCCGGGCGAAGCCGGTCGCCTCCTCGGCACCGCTGGCTGGGAAGTGCAGGAGGATCGCTGGAAATCCGCCCGCGCCCTTGCCCGAAAGTACGGTTGTATCGTGGTGCTCAAGGGTGCCGGGACACTGGTGGCCGACCCGGATGGCAACGTCTGCCATATCGGTTCCGGCAACACCGGACTGGCCCGTGGCGGGGCCGGTGACGTCCTGGCCGGCCTCATCGGCGGCCTGCTGGCACAGGGCTGCGCGCCGTGGGACGCAGCGCGCCTTGCGGTGTTCGCCCACGGGCTCGCTGCCGATCAGCTGGTGCGCGAGCAGTCGAGCCGGGGGATGCGAATACTCGATGTGGCCGAGCAGTTGCCCTTGGCGTTTCGCGAAATCGAACGAGCTTAGTCCGCCCCGATTCCTGCCTTCACGCCCAGTCGTCCTTCCGGATCTCCGGAACCTGACTGAGGAACTGCTTCGCCTCGTCCAAGGTCATGCTGGGGTTGCGATGGCTGATGCCAAAGTGCGCCGTAATCGTCGGGAAGGCCTTGGTGTTCTTGATCAGGCCTTCAAACGCATCCTGAATGGGACCCTTGGCGGCGATCAGTGTATAGTCCTGCGTGTGCGTCGTGCCCGTGAACCAAATGCCCGTGTAGTTCCCGAGAATCTCGCCCATCGCGCCGGAGAAAGATCGATGCTGTCCGTTGAGCGTCGGAGGCTTGGCACCGTTCAGCGCCGCGAAGGCGATCTCCGCCTCGCTCTTACTGATCGTGATGCCGAGCAGTTCCTCGGTGATGGCAAGGAAACCCTCCGGCGTTGTCACCTTGTCGCGCGCCACACGCTCCTTGATCAGATCGAAGGAAGCCTTGGCGTTCTGCATCTGGGCAAAGCACGAGGTGCTGGCCGCATAGGAGTCGCCCATGCCGTTCAGTCCCGGGTTCGAGTTTCCATGATCGCTCGTGATGATGAGCATCGTCTCGGGGTGCTTCTTCAGGAACTCCAGGACCACGCCGATCGCGTCGTCGAACGCGACCTGATCCCAGAGCAGGGCCGCAGCGTCGTTGGTGTGCGCTGCGTGATCCACACGCCCGCCCTCCACCTGCAGGAGGAACCCGTTGGGGTTCTTCTCCAGGATTTCGAGAGCCTTGGCGGTCATCTCCGCCAACGTCGGCACTGTTTCCTCCAGCGCGGGGACATTGCGCTGGTCGATGGTGTAGGGGAGATGTCCGTTGTAGAAGATTCCAAGCATCCGGCCATCGGCGGGGAGCGCCGCCAGCTCTGTCTTCGTGCGCGCCACCGCATAGCCTGCCTTCGCATACTCGCCGTAGACGTCGCGCTTATCCTTGCGACGAGCCGGGTCAAAGTAGTCATTTCCGCCGCCCAGCACGACATCCACCACGTCAAGGTACTGCGGCGCGATCTCGGCCTCGCTACCTCTGCTGGCCTGCACCGCACCGAATCCCGCCGGCGTCGCGTGCGTGACCGTCGTCGTGGTCACTAGGCCCGTGCCAAACCCTGCCTTCTTGACCACGCGAAGGATGGGGTCCATCCCGCGTCCGTCGGGTAGGGTATTGATCGAGCCGTTGAACACTCGGCTGCCACTTCCCCAGCAGGTGGACGACGCTGCCGAGTCCGTCACGATCGAGTTGAGTGAGTAGGTCTCCATCAGCCCATGCGCCACGCTGGTATCCCTCAACAGGTCGGCGAAATGGGTTCCCTTGCCGCGAACGATGCGCGAGAACTCCTCCGCCATGGCCGGCACGCCGAGGCTCATGCCGTCCGACACCATGAAGATGACACGCTTCGGGGTGCCGACGGCAGTGTCTGGTTTGGCCACGCCGACGCTGGCCTCTGCCAGAGGTGTCAGGGCCATGGCGCTTCCAGCGATTGCAACTTGCTTCAGGAATGTTCTGCGATCGGACATCGAGGCTTCTCCTTGAATGACAACAGACGTTGCGCTAACCGGCAATCGGGTGTCACGCGGCTAATTTGAGACATCATCTCAGTTGGCTTCCACCGATTGGCGGCGATTCGGCACGAACAACTCCGTCAGCATGAATCCGGTCGGTCGTGCCGGGTCGGGAAGGGTCGCCGGTCCGCGATAGACAAAGCGAATCGCATCCGCAGAGACCACGGCCCCGGTTCCCGTATCCCGGAGCGTGACGGTGCCACCGGCACCAGCGCGGAAGGAGTAGGTTCCCAGCACGTTCCACTGCCCGCCGAGCGCCGTTTGGTTCACGACGTGCTGCGCGGTCCCAAGGGCATGCGTCACCGTGTAGGTGGCGTTGGTGACGCGATTGCTGCTGGCGACCCACCAGGCCTGGACCTCGTACTGGCCGTTTGCCGGGAGGGTCGGAGTCCAGCGCGACTCGTCCACCTCTCCTCCCACATTGGCAAACAGGGACGTCGAGCCGTAATACCCGCTTCCCGTCGAGGGACCCCAGGTCCCGCTGTTCGCGTAACCCGACGCCGGGGCGTCGTTGTCGATAATGTATTCCGCATCACCGCGATAGATGAACTGGATCGCGTCGGCCATGACAACCTTCCCGGCCTCCGCGTTGTTGGAGACCGTCACGCTCACATTGCCTGCGTCGAACACGAAGGTTCCCAGCGAGTTCCACGTGGCGTTGCCGACCGTCTGGTTCATCCGGACGGTCTCGCTTCCAAAAGCATGCTCGATGGTGAACGGAGCATCGATGGCGCGATTGGATCCCGCCACCCACCAGGCATATGCCTCCCATTTACCTGTCCGGTCCAGGTTTGCCACCCAGGTGGCGGTCGCGGCGGCAGTACCTGTGCCTGCGAAGCGCGCGTTCGTTCCGTATGATCCTGCCGATGTGGAGGTCGTCCATCCCCCGGTCTCCGCATAGCCCGCATCGGAGTTGTCCACGATCACCGCGGGGAGCCCGTTGCCCAACTCTGGGATGCCACTCTGTGCCATCACGAGGATCGCGTCGTCCATCGCCTGCCGGGTGGAGGTCTGGTCACTCACGTTGTTGGCGATGAAGGAGAAGAGGTAGGTCTTCCCGTCGGTCGGGTGGTTGATGAATCCGGAAAGCGCGATGACCGGGCTGAGGCTCCCGGTCTTTGCGTGGATGCGTCCCGAGAGGCTGGTACCGCAGAATCGACCGCCGATGGTACCGTCCACGCAGCCGATCGAGAGCGTGTCGTCCCACGCGGTGTAGGTTTCAAGCATGTAGCGAATCAGGTTCAGAGTCTGGCGCGACGAAAATCGGTTCGAGTAGCTGAGCCCCGAGCCGTCGTTCATCGACGCACCCGTCATATTCAGCCCGATGGAGTTACACCACGCCAGGACCTCAGCGGAACCGGCGCTGAAGGTGGCGCTCCCGCGGCGCTGCTGCCCCAAGTAGCGAAGCAGTTCGTCCGCGTCCTCGTTGTCGCTGTTCTTGTTGATGGGATAGAGGGAGCTGAGGATCGACTGGCCGGTGTAGGGCCAGATGTGGTTATACCCGAGCAGCTCGTAGGCTGCGGAGCTGGTGTAGAGTTTTGTGTTGGAGGCCGGGATCAGCGGCGTGTCGGGATTGCGAGAGTAGTAGATCGACGACCCGGACTGGTTCTCGATCAACATTGTCCAAGTATTGTTGCGCACGGCCGACCGGGTGAGGATGGCGTCGATCTGTGACTGAATCTCCCCCGCGGTAACGGCGTAGACCGCTGCCGGCAGCACGATCATGGCCGCCAGAAAGAGGCAAAGTCGGCCAATCATTGGTTGGTTCCCCCGGTTCCTCAGGCTTCCGCCATGGTGTTGGACCGTGCGGGGTGGTCAACCACAAGGCACTGGTCCTCAACCACTCGCTTGACCTGATGTCACGATCAGCCATCAATCCACCATGACTTCGCCCGCCGCCACAGATCGCCTCACCCATGCCGCCGGCGTCTTCGCCTGCGTCACGCGATGGGTGCTGTTGCTCCTGCCGATGGCGTTCATCGTGGGGAGCTCCGTCGCCTTCTTTCTCTGGTCGCTCGACGCGGTCACCCACTTCCGTTGGAATCATCCGGGCATCGTGTGGTTCCTCCCGCTCGCGGGGATCGTCATCGCATTGCTGTATAGACACATCGGTGGCAGCTCGGACGCGGGTAATAACCTCATCATCGACGAGATTCACCAGCCCGGTGGGGGAGTGCCGCGCCGCATGGCGCCGATGGTGCTTGGGGGGACTTTGCTGACGCACCTGTTCGGCGGATCGGCTGGCCGCGAAGGCACCGCGGTGCAGATGGGTGGCGCCATCGCCAGCGGTGTCGCGAAGATGTTGCGGCTCTCGGACGCGGATCGCAGGACCCTCCTGACCTGCGGCGTGGCCTGCGGTTTCGCTGCCGTCTTTGGGACTCCGCTGGCGGGGACCGTCTTTGCTCTGGAGGTCATCTCCGTGGGGCGCGTGCGCTATGATGCCCTGCTTCCCGCGTTGGCCGCCGCGGTCCTTGGCGATTATTTCTGCGCAGCCTGGGGGATCCATCATACCCACTATCACGTCGCCCCACCGCCCGAAGGCTATCGCCTGAGCCTCGACCCGCTCATCCACATGGCGTGGCTCATTCCCGCGTCGATCTGTTTCGGAGGAGCCGCCTGGCTCTTCTCCGAGTGCTCACACCGGCTCGCGGCCCTGTGGAAGCGCCTCATTCCCGTCTACTGGCTGCGGCCCGTCGCGGGGGCTGCCGTGGTGCTTGGGGCGATGATGCTGCTTGGCACCCGTGACTATCTCGGCCTCGGTGTCTATACAGCCGACGGCACCGGCACGTCCCTCGTGAACGCCTTTGACGAGAACGCATCGATCGACTGGTTTGGCTGGCTGTGGAAGCTACTGCTGACGGCCGTGACGGTGAGCTCGGGGTTCAAGGGAGGAGAGGTCACGCCCCTCTTCTTCATCGGCGCCACGCTGGGGCATTCCTTCGCCCGCATGGCAGGGCTGCCGGTCGACCTGTTTGCCGCGCTCGGGTTCGTGGCGGTCTTCGCCGGCGCGACAAACACGCCCTTGGCGTGCATCATCATGGCGGTGGAATTGTTCGGGGCCGACTGGTTGCCGTTCTTTGGTCCTGCGTGCGTGATCGCGTTTCTCGTCAGCGGCAAATCGGGAATCTATCTCTCGCAACGCGTCGGCTCGATGGCTCCAAGCCTGGAAGGAATCCCGCTGCGCAAACTCCGGGGAGAATAACCTCAGCGACCCAGCTTGCCGAGCTGCTGGCCGCGCTCTTCCGCAGCCACGACGGCAGCGATGAAGTCGTCGCGCACCTCGCGAGCATCAAGCACCGCAATTCCCGCAGCCGTCGTGCCGCCGGGCGAAGTCACCTGACGACGTAGTTCCTCCACCGGCTTGCCGGACTCGCGTGCCAAAACCGCCGAGCCGAGCACCATCTGAAGCACGATCTCCTCGGACTCCTCGGCGCTGAAGCCGATCTCGACTCCCGCCTCGATCAACGACTCGATGACGTAGAATAGGTAGGCTGGTCCGCTCCCGGAAAGCGCTGTCATCGCGTCCATCTGTACTTCCTCGATGACGATGACCTTTCCAACCGAGCTGAAAATCGACTGGGCCAGGTCCACATCGGCTTCCGTGGCGTTGGTGCCGCCCGAAATGCCCGCCATGCCCATCCCAACCAGCGCGGGCGTGTTCGGCATGACCCGAACCACCCGGGGGCGGGGGAACTGCGGCGAGGCCAGTCCCGCCTCGATCGTCGCGGCGCGCGTGCCCGCCAGAATGCTGAGGAAGAGCTGATCCTTGCGGATGTGGTCGCGCAGGTCCGTCATCACATCCACGATGTTCTGCGGCTTGACCGCGAACAGAACCGCGTCGGCCTTCTCGAGCACTTCCTTGTTGGAGGAAAGCACGGGAATGCCGAAGGTCTTCGCCAGATAATCCCGACGCTCACCGCTCTTGTCGGTTGCCACAATCTGCTGGGGCTTGAAGAGGCCCTTGGACAGAATGCCACGAATGATGGCTTCGGCCATGTTGCCGCCGCCAATGAATCCAAGAGTTTGAATCGCCGGGGTCTTCATAGTCGGGGGTCCTTGGTTACCAGGCGCGGTTAAACTGGTAGGCGCCAACGCGCTGGAGGGTGATTGGGAGGGAGGCATCCCTGCCGTCGCCGGACCAGATGTAGTCGAAGCTCACCATTACCCGTCGACCGGCGAAGCCCGCTGGGGCCTCATAGTACAGCGAGTATGTTCGCGATTCTCCGACCGTGGGCAAGGGATTCGATGTGGCCGCGCCATCCACAACGATCATGGCGCTCGTCATGTAGGTCTCGTCGTTGACCCGAAGGCGCACCGTCGGGTAGCTCGCCGACTCTCCTGCCGCGGCCTCACCGGTCAGCGTGAAGTCGAAACGATAAATGCTCCCCTCCGCAAGCGTGACGCCGAGCGGCGACGTGAAGAAGCCGACCGCCGTGCGCGCCGGATCGACCGCGCCGCTGTTCTTGCCGCGCGCCGTCAGGCCTGATCCGCTCTGGGTCAGGATGGCTGGATCATAGTCGTCCGGTAACGTGGTCACGGCCCAGGGATTCACCCCGTCCGGCATGCTTTCCCAGACAAGTGTCCCCGGCCCCGCGAGCGCCGATACGGGGAACGAATCCACCGTGACGCTGCCCAGGATCAGCTCTGCCGTGGCGGCATCCAGTGCATCCGTTGCCACCAGATCCATGTCGATGCGTCCCAAACCGTCCCCCACGGGCGCGAAGAGCTGCGTGTACTCCACCGTCGCCATGCCCGGGCTGTGGGTGCCGTAGTCGCTCGACGAGATGTGGGAGATCCAGCTGTGGCCGAACTCGGTCGGGGAGACGCGGAGGCGAAAGCTCGGCACCAGGCCGCTGTCGATCAGCGACGAGGCGATCGAGTATCGCACCCGCGTGATCGAGTCCGCTCCGCTGCCGATGGCGGCGTTATTCCGCTCGAGGAAGCCCACAGTCTGCCGGGATCCGTTCACCTGCACCGCAAGCCCATCGCCCGAGTTCCGAGTTGTGGGAGTATCATAGTTCGTCAGCGGCACCAGCTCCCAAGCCTCGGACTCGCGACCGGGCAGATACTGGGCCAGGACCGTGCGCTGCGCATCATCCGGAGCGCCGGCGAAGTTCGTGTTCACGATACTCGTTGCCGAATAGCGTCCCGAGGCCAGCCCGGTAATGACATTAACCGGCGCGGGAGCCGTCAGAATCGTCACCATGATCGTGCCGTCGAACCCGAGGACCACCTGGGCGGTCACCGTGGACGTGCTCTGATAATACGGGACGGAATCCCACGTCACCCAAGCCTTCGTCGCATCCTGCCCGATACGAATCGTGCCACCGGAAGTGGGGTCGAGATCCGTGAAATGCGCCGAGATTCGCGGCACCAGGAAGTGGTTCCCCACCGTCGGGTTGTAGGCCGTGTCTGAGGTCCCCAGCGTGACCGAGCCATTGCTGATCGCGAACAGCGACCGATACTCGCGACCGTAGAACGGGAACGTGGCGCCATTCGCCAGAACCAACTCGGCGTCGTCATCGTCACCCATCGAAACCGCATCGCCAAGCGCCGCGTCGACGGGGAACTGCGTTGCGGCCCGCTGGGTTACCGTATAGCCACCAGAGTAGTTGCCCGGCGTGAAGACAAGCGTCCGGTTGGCCAGCGGATAGGCATTCGACTGATAGAGCGCCGCCAGATAGTCCGTGGCCTCGCGGGTGCGAAGATGCAGGCATCCCTCCTCCGACGGCACGGTCGTGACATTGCCAGCCTCGTCCGTCAAAGTGAGACGATAGAAGTAATTAGTGCTCTTCGTCAGCGAGTTCGCGCCAAGCACGGCCGTTGTGACCAGATCCGAAGTATTCACCGTGATGTCGGCGTTCCCACAGGCGGTGGCGGACAACTTCATGCTGATGCGAACGGGCTCGCTCGACTGAACAAAGGCCTGCGCCGACGTCTGGCCAATGGGCGTGACCTCAAGCCGCTGAAGCGCCGGGGCGACCGCATCAATGCTGGCCGACGTGGTAATTGCCGCGGGACCTGTTCCATCCGAAGCGTCCTGATAGGTTGCGGTGATGACTGCTCCGTCGGTGAGTGCCAGCGCACCCAGATTCAGTGTCGCGTTGAACTGTCCCTCGATCGTCGCATCGGCGGTTGTCTGGACGTTGATGGTCCCGCCCGGATAGGCAAGCTGGACACTCTGCGACGGATTGCCGATCAGGTCGCTATCCAGCAGCGTTAGCCTTGCCGTGGCAGTCGGTGAGTACTTGGTCCGGTCGAAGGTCAGCTGCCCGCGCGCCTGCGCCAGCGGCGGAATCAGGGGGACCAGCACCTCGATCTTGCTGACTTCCTCGAACGTTAGCCCCGTGGGCGAACCCGTGTCGGGAACCCGGTTGCTCTCCGTGCAGCTCGATCCGCTACGCGTGCGGAAGTCGGTGGCGCCACGCACCAGGATACCCTCGACCTGAAGCGTCTGCGCGTTGAAGACCGGCGAGCCCGAATTGCCGCCGTATGTATCCAGGTTGGCTTGAAAGTAGGGGATGCCATTCTTGGCGTCCTTCACGACCGCTCCGCCCGCCACCTTCTGCGGGAGACCCGACGGCTGGCCGATGACCACCAGCGGTGTGTTGTTGCTGATGGAGCCCGAGCGCCGTATAGACAGGGGAGAAATTCCCTCCACGGGCCGATCCAGCTTCACAAGGCAGTGATCGTTGTTTCCCGCCAGCGCCTGATCGACGATCGAAGCGCAGAAGTACACCTTGTCTCCGGGGGCAGGATTCACCGGCCCATCGGAGGCCGACTGCATGGCCCAGCCGAAGACGAAGGCCGTGCTGCTGCACTCCGACGCGGTCTCGATGCAGTGACCCGCCGTGACGATCATGTCCGGCGCCACCAGGAAACCGGTACACCAAGGCGCCACCGGCTGGCCGCGGAAGGGCTCGTCGGAACAGAGCGTGCCACCTCCTGCGCTGGTCCAGGAACCTGAGGAGACCTGCCAGTTGGATCCCTGAGCTGTCAGGCTGGAACGCGAGACCAGGCCGCAGGAAGACTCAGCGACGCGCTTTAGGTTCGGATCGGTTACCGTGTAGGTATCCACGCGATCGTCGTTGCCATAGATGACCTTAAGCTCCGGCCCACGCGCCACCAACCCGCCTGTCGCAGCAAGGCCCTGTGTCAGCCGATAATCCTGGTAGAATTTCTCCGCCCGCGCCCGCCGGTAACCTGCGGAGGACTCGTCGGCAAAATCGAGGCGTAGCGCCGTGACAGTCGCCGTCGAAGCCAGATTCTTTCCCGTGGAGACCAGCTCCATCCGAATGAGATCCGATTCCATCCAAGCCGTACTGAACGTTCCCTCGGGAGAAAGGTCATCCCCAGTGACAATCTGCCAGTCGCCGGACTTCACACCCGACAAGACGAGGAAGTCACCATCAGCCAACGTGACCTTGCCCAGCTCCAAGGCGATGCGACCCGCATCCTCGAATTGCACATCTGTCGCGGCGGCAACGCCATCGGCGGGGACGGAGCCGCCTACGACTCCCAGCACCACATCTGTCGGCAGACGTACCTCAGATGCCTGTGCAGCACCAGTGATACACGCCAGCACCAGAAGCGCAGCCGTCGCGTTAAGTCCATGCATGCCAGTAGAGTCCTTGCGATGAAGTCCGGAAGTGCTCAGCTTCCCCCCGGTGGGAACCCCGCCCACTTGGGAGAGTGGACTCAGCGGATGCTGCTCACAAGCGGATTCGCCGGGAGCTTCGGGAGCGCCAGCACAGTCGAGATGATTTTTTCCGGAGGAGATGCTGATCCTGCTGGACGCCGGTCGGATAATTCGTATCCAATTTAGCCGCATTCGGCGGTGGAGGGCGTCAAGGCTTCCAAGCTCTGGTCCTCAACCGCCACTTCAGGCGCTCCTCAAGACGTTGGCAACCTGAAAACCATTTCGCACTTCAGAAGGAAGGATCAGTCCCTTATGTACAACAATCGGTTCCCCATCCTGACACCCGACGAAGCCGCAGCCCACGTATCCAACGGCCAGATGGTCGCTTTCTCGGGCTTCACCCCGGCAGGCGCCGCCAAGGCGGTCCCGCGGGCGTTGGCCGTGAAGGCGCGCGCGCTGCACGCCAAGGGCGAACCCTTCCGTATCAAGGTCCTGACCGGAGCCTCCACGGGGCGCAGCCTCGACGAGACCCTCGCAGAAGCGGAGGCCATCTCCTGGCGTGCGCCGTACCAGTCGAGTTCCGCCCTGCGCAAGCAGATGAACGCGGGCAAGACCGACTTCGTCGACATGCACCTTTCCCATCTCCCGCAGTGGCTCAGCTTCGGCTTCTTTGGAGATATAGACGTTGCTGTGATCGAGGCCAGCGAGGTCACCGCGGACGGTCGCGTGTACCTGAGCACTTCGGTGGGTGCTTCGCCGACCTTCCTCCAGTTGGCCAAGAAAATCATTATCGAGGTCAACGGCACCCTCCACCCGCGCCTGCGTGACATGGCCGATATCGCGGTCCTCCCGCCCCCCCCGCACCGCAGCCCGATCCCCATCTTCCACCCGCTCGATCGCATCGGTGTTCCCTTCGTGCACGTCGATCCCAAGAAGATAGTCGGCATTGTGCAGACCAACGAGTGGGACGAGGTGGGCGAGTTTAGCCCGCCCGACGAGGCCAGCCAGCGCATCGCGGGATTCGCCGTCGAGTTCCTTCTTTCCGAAATGAAGGCGGGCCGCATCCCGCCCGAGTTCCTTCCGCTCCAGTCCGGCGTTGGCAACGTGGCGAACGCAGTGATGGCGGGACTCGGCGACAACGATAAGATCCCTCCCTTCTACATGTACTCGGAGGTCTTCCAGGACTCGCTCCCGGCGTTGATGAAGTCCGGCAAGATGCTCGGCGCCAGCACCACCAGCCTCACGGTCATGCCCAGCACGCTGCAGGAAATGTATGAGGACATGGACTTCTACACCTCGCGCATCGTGCTGCGTCCGCAGGAGTACAGCAACAACCCGGGCGTGGTGCGTCGCCTCGGCGTCATCAGCATGAATACGGCGCTGGAGGTGGACATCTACGGCCACGCCAACAGCACGCACGTTTGCGGGACCACGATGATGAACGGCATCGGCGGCAGCGGCGACTTCACTCGCAATGCCTACTTCTCGATCTTCATGTGTCCCTCGGTCGCCAAGGGCGGCGCCATCAGCGCCATCGTCCCCTTCTGTTCCCACGTTGACCACAACGAACACTCTGTGCAAGTCGTCATCACGGATCAGGGGATTGCAGACCTGCGGGGGCGTTCGCCGGAGGAGCGCGCACAACTGCTCATCAACAATTGCGCGCACCCAACCTATCGGGATTATCTTCGTTCCTACCTGGCCAACAGCAGGAAGGGGCACCTGCGCCACCAACTCGGCAAGGCCTTCGAGCTCCACGAGAACTTCGTCAACTTCGGACACATGTTGGGCAAGGGGGGGAGCACCTCCGCCTGACGCCACAGGCACCAAGGACAAATGCACGCACTCGCCACGGTCCCCAAGTTTATCACCGATCAACCCCCGGGACCGTGGGAGGCTTTCTTCGATGCCATGACGCCCACCATTGTCGCGGTCGCGGTGGTGCTGATCGTGGCCTCGGCTGTCGTCGTCACGCGTGGGGCCAGGAAGTTCGAGGAAAGCCATCGCGAGGAGGGGGCCGCTGAGTTCCCCATTCCCGTCGGCGCCCGCGAGTTCTGGCCCCGCGCGATCCTCAGCTTTCTGCTCGCCATCCTGATCGTCCCGCTGTGCGTCACCCCCTTCCTCCGATCGTCCATCGTTCCCGTCCCATCGATCCTGATCTCCGAAGTCATGGCTCTCATGTGGGGCCTGTTACTGATTCCGCCGTTGGCTTGGCTGGTCACGCCTCTCCTGGAAACGCCCCGCCGTTTCCTCATCGGTCATCGCTTCATTCATGTTTTCTCGCCGGGCAATCGGTGGATTATTCCCGTCGAAGGGATCGAATCAGTCTTTCAGCTTCGCGATAGCCAGCGACGTTTGAGGGGGATTGAGTTCAACATCCGGGCGGACGTCGCGCCGCCTGTCATGAATCTGGTCGAGCTATTCACCAGACTGCACAAGCGCCCCAGGGCGTGGAAGCGCCAGGTCATTTTCCGCCCGGCGCTCGGCGCCGAGGGCGAACGATTGCTGGAGCAGTTGGCCCTTGTGGGCGTGCGACCGGAAACCCGTCTGCTGCTACTCGACGGCGAGGAACCGATGGCGATCCTGCGGCTCTTCGTCGACCTGGTCTTTTGCGGTCTCTTCCTGACGGCATCCTACTTCGTGGCCCTCGCGACCCTGTTCTGGCTGAACTGGACCTTCTTCGGCGGCATGAACACGCCATGGAGCTTTGTCGCCGCCATTCCCCTGGCGTTGCTTTATCTCTGTCTGTTCGTCGTGGTGGGGCCCGTCCGCGGATGGCTGTGGAAGAGCCTCCAGATGATCTTTGTCCGCGGGCCATTCAACGTGGAACTGGCCGAGGGATTCGCCACCCCCGGATCGCCTGCACTCACCACCACGACAGCCTATCTCGAGCCGGACGGCGATTCGCTCCTCTTTCACTTCCTGGGACGCCGACTCCGCATTCGCCGAAGAGACCTGACCACCCTCTCGATTCGCAGCCTGGGCTGGGGCAATCGGACGCTTTTCGGCTACCGATACCTCAGTCATCCCATCGTGATCCAGTGGCTCACCGAGGAAGCGGCGGAGCACTGCATCCTGGTCCATGCCTCTTGCCGCAGCTCACTCGGCAGCGACCGCTGGAGCACCGATCGTCTATACGCGTATCTGTGTCGCTGGCGCGACGGTGATGGTGCGGATCTTGGTCCGCTGCGGCTCGTCACACGCCCCCGCGCCTTCCCCGCTTTTGCGATCTTTGCCGCCATTTGGCTGCTGATTCCGCTCGTGCACAATCATCTGCTGCTCAGTCGGGTGCGCACCGGTGACTGGCAACCGAACATTTCCGGGCCCCTCGAACCCGAGGCGGTCCGCCGCGTTGGTTCCAGCGTGCCTGCCGCCGATCCGCGCTCCGTTCTGGTCCTCGAGGCGGGACACCCGCTGAGTGTGCAGCGCTGGTGGCGCCTCGATCTCGAGACCTCCAACTATTCGTTCCTCTCCTTCGAGACGGACGTGATGCTTTCGCAGCCTGGTGCGCCGACCTCGCTCCTCACAGCGTCGCTTCACCCCTACATCTTCCAACTCCTCCCCCCGGGGCTCCCTTTCCGCATGAATCGGCTGCTGATCAACATCGAGGACGGGAACATCCGCGAGGCCGAGTGGCTCCCCGATTCCATCACCACGCCGCAGGGCGCCCTCAGCCGCAACGGCTGGGTGGCCATGCCGGGCCTCGCCCGTCCCACCGGCCTCTACTCGAACTCGCCACATCGATCGGTCTATCCGCTCAACACCCTTCGCGACTTCGCTTCCCGCGGACCCTTGGCGCCACTCTCGGACGAGGACTTCACCATCATCACTCGTCCTTCGCCAGGCGGCGAGTCGCTCCCCGTACCACTCGTCGATGTGGATATATATCTATACGCGCCCAACCAAATCGCCGACGAGCCCCGGGGCACCGTGCGCGGTGCCGGCTCCACCGGCCTCATCTTCTTTCCCGGCGGCACATCACTCGTCGCCTTCTGGCAGATTCTCGACCTCCAGACCGGCGAAGTGCGCACCATCCAGCTCCCCGAGGGCATCGAACCAACACTGCAATGGTGGGGGAGAAGCCTGAACGTTTTCCCTCAGGGTGAGAACCTGGGGATGCGGGTTTGTCTCGAGATCGATGGAAAGCTGCGCAACGAGGTCTGGCTCGTCCGACCCACGGGTGAGTGCGAAGTCCTGGGCACGCTGGCGGACAACGAGTACCTGCTGTCAGTCGACGAGCAGCGTTGGCTCATCGCGCGAGTGCAGCAGGGCACCGACCCCTCGATCTACCTGCGCAGCAGCGAGGATCCGGGCAAGGATCGCTTCCTGTTCGAGGGGAACGCGGATTGGCGCTACAGCCTCGTGCGGGACCAAGACCGAATCCTCGCCGGTGAGGGCGGCGGCGGTCTTCTACTGCGTGACTTTGACGGTGCCGTGGTGCGGCGCTTCGATTAGGAAGCGGCGAACTCGGCCATCGCTGCGCGGATCCGGCGTGCGCCTTCCTCCAGTTCCTCATCGCTGACAATGAGGGGAGGCAGGATGCGGATGACCGTCTCTGCCGTGGCGTTCACGATGATGCCATGCCGACGCGCCACGATGGGGAAGTTCATCGCGTCGCGCTTCAGCACCAGGCCCTGCATCAGGCCCACGCCACGCACGTGGTTGCACAGGTCGGGAAACTCCTTGGCGATGTCCGCCAGCAGGCCCCAGAGCTTGCAACCCTTCCGACCAACCTCGGTCAGGAACGCATCGTCGAACAGGACCCGCGTCGAGGCCACGCCCGCGGCGCAAGCCAGCGGCCCGCCACCGAAGGTGGTGCCGTGACGGCCCTTCGTGAAGACTTCGGCAAACTCGCCCTTGGCCAGCAGCGCCGACAGCGGGAATCCGCCTGCCAATGCCTTCGCCAGCGGCACCAAGTCCGGCTGGACTCCGGCCAGTTGGTAGGCCATGCGCTTGCCGGAGCGACCCATGCCGCACTGCACCTCGTCGCAGACGAACACGGCCTGACGTTCCGTGCAGAGCTGACGCAGGCCGTGCAGGAACTCCGGTGTCGCGGGGCGCACGCCGCCTTCCCCCTGCACCGTCTCCAGCATCACCGCGCACACATCCTGGTCCCACTTCGCCTTCACGTCCTCCAGGTCGTTGAACTCGGCAAAGACAAAGCCCGGCACGAACGGCTCGAAGCCCTTGCGCACCTTCGGCGACCAGGTGGCGCTCATGGCTCCATAGGTACGGCCGTGGAACGAACCCTTGAACACGATGATCTTGTAGCGCGAGGGACCGAACTTCTCCACCGACCACATGCGGGCCAGCTTGATGGCAGCTTCCGTCACCTCTGCGCCCGAGTTCGCGAAAAGGGCCCGATCCATCCCGGTCCCTTCGCAGAGCAACTCCGCCAGTTCAATCTGCTGCTCGATCAGCACGCCGTTGGACGTGTGGATCAGCTTGGCTGCCTGCTTCTGGATCGCATCGACGACCGCCGGGTGACAGTGCCCCAAGTTGTTGACCGCGATGCCAGCCAGGAAATCGAGATATTTGTTCCCGTCCGCATCCCAGGCCCAGCACCCTTCCCCGCGCACAAGCGCCAGATCGCGACTGCCATAGTTGGGCATCAAGACGCGCTCGGCGCGCTCCTTCAGAAGCTGGCCGGCGGTGGGGGAAATGGTGCTCATGGAACGATCAGATCTCCTCGAAGTGTTGGAAACAACGATAGCCAAAGGTGCGGGCGGCGCGGATCTGGTCCGGCTCGCCAAAATAGTCCTTCCACCCCAACTCGGCGGCCTTCCAGGCGCAATCCCAAGTGAAGCGGAAGCGCCGCTCGCCGCCATTGACGATCAGCTCGCCGCGGTAGTCACTGCATCCCGACTGGCCGCGGACTTCGATCTTCTCAATGACCAGCGCGGGGTGCTTCTCCAGCAGGCCGCAAAGCGCTCGGACCACCTTCACCGGCGGGTTACCCGGCCCAAAGACGACGCGCTCATTGCCGCGTCCTTCGCTGGCAACACGGTGGGCGGCCTCCGCGAACTCAGGCGTCGCGGCGCTGGCGGCTAGCAACTGATCCAATGTCGGTATCTGGACGACTTCCTGTTCGACGGACATGGGAACCTTCTCCTTGGGGGGAAACGGATGGCGACCCGGGCCGTCAGGCCTGGGCGCGGTCGGCGAGGTGCCTCGAGAGCGCATCCCGAACCTCGCCGGAGCTATGGCAAGTCAGCACGCTGTGGGCCAGTTTCTCCAATGCCTCCCGACTTGATTCGCGGATGGAGCGGCGAACGATGCCAATCTGCGAGGGGCTCATGCTGAGACTCCTCACACCCAAACCAACCAGAAGCAGCGCCAGCGACGGGTTGCCGGCCATTTCTCCGCACACGGAGACGGGGATCTTCATTTCCCGCGCGGCCACGACCACGCCATGGATCAGGCGGAGCACGGCCGGGTGGGTTTCGTGGTAAAGATGGCTCACCATCTTGTTCACACGATCAACCGCCAGCGTGTACTGCGTCAGATCGTTCGTGCCGATGGAGAAGAAATCCACGTACTTGGCCAGGGTCCCTGCCTCGATCGCTGCGGACGGGATCTCCACCATCGCGCCCACGCGAATCCGCTTCGGCAACGACTCTCCCGCCTCCTGCAACTGCTCCTTCACCTCGCTGATGAAACCACGCGTCGCCACGATTTCGTCCGGGCTGCTCACCATCGGGATCAGCACGTCAAGCTCCCGCCCTGCGGCGGCCCTCAGCAAGGGGCGAAGCTGTGACCTGAAAAGGTCGGGGTAAGCCAGACAAAGCCTGATGGCGCGGAGCCCCAGGAACGGGTTCGCTTCCGTGGGCGTGCGAATGGTTTCGCTCAGCTTGTCGCCGCCCACGTCCAGCGTGCGGACCACCACCGGGCGGTCTCCCATCGCAGTGAAAACCGTGCGATAGGCAGCTTCCTGTTCGGCTTCCGTCGGCAGCGTGTCCCTTTGGATGAAGAGGTATTCAGTTCTGTATAGACCAATGCCATCGGCACCGGCGCGGTCCACCGCCGCCAGTTCGAGGTCGAACTCGATGTTCGCCTCAAGGCTGATACGCGTGCCGTCGGTCGTCACAGCTGGCAGGCGCGACTGGCCCGCCAACTCGTGCTGCTGGGCCGCGTGGCGCTCCGCCTGCTCGCGGTAGTAGGAAATTTGCTCCGCCGACGGATTGAGGATCACAGTCCCCTCGTAGCCGTCGATGATCAGCATGTCATTGGTTCGCACGTAGTGCGTGATGAAATCGAGACCCACCACCGCGGGGATTCCAAGCGCCTTCGCCATGATGGCGGTGTGGCTGGTGGCCCCGCCTGCGTTGGTGCAGAAGGCGGCGATCTCGTCACGCCGCAACGCCGCCGTCTCCGAAGGACCGAGATCGTTGGCCACGATGATCGAGCCCGGCGGAATCTGGCTGAGGCCCGGGTTTTTGATCTGGCGGATGAACTTGATGACGCGGCGCGCCACATCGTAAAGGTCGTGGGTGCGCTCGGAAAAATAGACGTCGCCGAGGGCGCTCAACTGGTCACCGATGTCCTTGGCAATCGCCCAGAGCACATACTCTGCGTTTCGGTGTGTTTCGCGGATTCGACTGACGGTTCGCTCGACAATCAATGGGTCGCCCAGCATGGCGACGTGCGCATCGAAGATGGCGGCCTGCTGCTGGTCGAGTCTCTCCGCCACCGCGCGACCGAGATCCAAGACTTCCTTGCGGGCCATCTCAAGGGCCTGGTGAAAGACAGCAATCTCGTCGTCGATTTCGTCCGCGGCGACCTGCTGCTCCTCGGTTTCGGCGCCATGCGCCTCGAAGACGTAGGCAGAACCGATTGCAACTCCCGCCGAGACTCCCAAACCGTCAAAAATGAATGTCCGGCGGCGACCCATGCGGGCGGATTTCCTGGATTGGGGTGGATTGCTTCGGGGCGTGAGGGGCGGCGGGTTACTCGCCGAAGTGGCTGTTCACCAGTTGCTCCAGATCTGCGAGCAAGCGACCGGCGCCTTCTCCCTGCGCCCGGAGTTGTAAGGTCGAGCCGGGACCGGCGGCAAGCATCATGATGCCAATGATCGACTTGCCGTTGACGCTGGTCCCCTCCTTGACCACCGTCAGCTCGACCGACGGATAGCGGGAGGCAACGCGGACGAATTGCGCTGCTGGTCGTGCGTGCAAGCCCTGAGGGTTCTGAATCGTCACTTCAACTTGGGCAAGGATGTCCGTCGAGGTCGCTTCGCTTGACTGGCCCATTTGCACCGCTCCCATCTCTTCCCGAAAACTGGGGGTTATGCCCAAACTGTTTCTCCAACTGCGCGGCAAACTGGCGTTTCTGACCCGGAGTTGTCAAGCCGTCTTATCCCCCGAAAGGCTTTACCATGAGCGCAGTTCCCGCGCCCCGACTCTTTCTCTGCATCGAGCTTGACGAGGCGGCACACGCCGCCGTCGCCGACCTGCTGTCGCGCCTCCAAAAGGCCGCCCAGTTTACCCCCGCCCGCTTCGGGTGGGTCGCCCCCGAAAGTCTCCACCTGACGTTGTACTTCCTCGGCCCGACACCCGGTGAGTCGGCCGCGAAACTGGGTCAGGCCCTCGAACGTAAGCTGGCTCAGATCGACACGTTCGACATTGATATCCGTCACCTTGGATACTTTCCGCGTGAAAGCGGAGAGCCACCCAAGGTCCTGTGGACGTCCGTTTATAATCCGCCGGAAGCACTGAAGGCGGTCCGTGATCTTTGTGCTGACTCGCTGCGCGAATCCGGCCTCCCCGTTCCCGATCAGGCCTTCCACCCACACATCACCCTCGCCCGGATCAAGAGCACCAAGGGCCTTCGCGAATTCCAACGCGTCTCCCAAACATACGATTACGTCAAATGCGGCCGATCGACCGTCACACGGGTCACTCTGATGGAAAGCATCACGGGCGACGGACCGGCCGTTTACAGGCCCTACGGCACATTCCCCCTCAAAAATTGCACACGGTGACTTGCGCATGCAAAAGATTCTCGTCAAGAACCCCGAGTTCCTCAAATCCCTCCCGTCCTGGAAAAGCCCCGGCCTCCCTCCGCTTCCGGAGATCTGCGCCGCGGGCCGGAGTAATGTTGGTAAGTCATCGCTCCTGAATGCTCTCGTGCAACGGACCGGTTTGGCCAAGACCAGTTCCACCCCCGGTCGCACGCAATCCATCGTCGTCTTCAAAGGGGAGCTCTGCCGCGAGGAGGTCAGCCTTCCGTTTCACCTCATCGACCTTCCCGGCTACGGATACGCCAAGGTGTCCAAGTCCATACGTGAGGAATGGCGCCCCATGATGGAAGGCTACTTTCGCGGTAATCGGAAGCTGGCTGCCTGCCTCGCCCTTCTCGACATCCGCCGCAAGCCTTCCGATGAGGATCTGGAGCTGATGGAGATGATGGCGGAGCACGACCTTCCCGTGCTCCCAGTGGTGACGAAGGCTGACAAGATCCCCAAGACCCAACGCCTCAAGTCCCTCCGCGACATCGCCTCTGCGCTTGGAGTCGAGGATCATCGCGACCTGTGGGTCGTCAGCGCGGTCGAGCGAACCGGCGTCGATGAACTGATGAGCGAACTCTTCGACCTGGTGCAGGCAAAGGCCCCGACCCTTACTGCTTGAAGTCGTCGCCGGCGATTCCGAGCTTCTCCATTTTTTCGTAGAAGTGCCGGCGGCTCATGCCACTACGCCGCGCCGCCTCGGAGACATTGCCTCCGCACGCCTCCAGAACGCGGCGCAGATACTCCACCTCGAAGCGGTCCCGCTCTTCGCGGAATTCCCCAAGCTCCCCGCTGTTTACTCGCGTGTTGGGCGTTGGGGAGGGGGAGGCCAGCAGCTCAAGTCGCGCCAACTGTCTCGGCCCGATCTCCCCACCATCGCAAAGGACCGCCACCCGCTGCACGAAGTTCTGGAGCTCGCGCACGTTGCCAGGCCAGCGATGCTGCTTGAGTTGCTCGATCCCTTCCGGGGTGAACTCCATCGGGTCACGTCGATGGCGGGCCACCGCATCCTGCAGAAAGTGCGGCGCCAGGATGGCCACATCGTCCAGGCGATCACGGAGCGGAGGGAGGTGGACGCTCAGCACATTCAGTCGGTAATAGAGATCTTCGCGGAACCGCCCATGGCGCACCTCTGCGGCAAGGTCCCTGTTGGTCGCCGCCACCACGCGGATGTCCACGGTGCGGGTCTGCGTGCTACCGACTCGGGTGATTTCCCGTTCCTGCAGGACCCGCAGCAACTTCGCCTGAAGTCCCAATGGCATCTCGCCGATCTCATCCAGGAAGAGCGTGCCTCCATTCGCCGCTTCGACGATGCCCGTCTTCTCATCGACCGCCCCGGTGAACGCCCCCCGCTCATGACCAAACAGTTCGCTTTCCAGCAACGCCTCCGGAATGGAGGCACAACTCAGCGCCATGAACGGTCCTCGCGACCGGGCCGAGCATGCGTGCAACAGCCGCGCCGCCACTTCCTTGCCGGTGCCGCTCTCGCCCGTCACCAACACGGCCGCCTCGGTCGGGGCCACGCGGCGAATCAGATCCCGAACAGCGCGTAGCGCCGGTGCCTCCCCCAGCATCTCGCGGGCGCCGCCCATAGTCACGCCGCGCCGGGTTGCAGCCTTGGCGGACGCCTTGCGGATCGTCGCCAGCAGCGTCTTGGTGTCGAAAGGCTTCGTCACATAATCAAAGGCCCCATTGTGGACGCAGCGCATGGCGCTCTCCACGGTGCCGTAGGCCGTCATCAGGATGACTTCGGTCTCGATCCGCTCCGCCCGTAACGTCTCCAAAAGCTCCTCGCCACTCAGGCCGGGCATGCGCAGGTCCGAGAGCAACACATCTGGTGCTTCGCGGCGCAGTTCGTCCAGCGCGGCTGTGGGGGAGCTGTGGACACGCACGGTGTAGCCGTCCAGGAGCAGCAATTTCTGGAGGACTCGGCCCATGTTGACCTCGTCGTCGAGCACCATCACCGTGCTGTTTTCCTGCGTCGCCTGCTGCATCAAGAGCGCCTCGTAAATGAATCCGCCTCACGAATAGAGCGCCACAGCAGTCAGTGGCAATCCCCAACGCGGGCCGTCACTCCGACGGGCGTTCCGTGTCGACCTCACCCCAGTCATGCAGCTTCTTCCGCAAAGTGTTTCGGTGAATCCCGAGCACGTCCGCCGCCTTCACCTGATTGCCGTTCATCGCATCCAGCACGCGATAGACATGTGCTTTCTCGATCTCGTCCAATGGCAGGTACTGGGTCGGTTCATTGCGTGGATGAAACGCCTTGGTCGCGTCGATTAGCACTTCCGGCGTCGCTGCTGGTGCGCTTCCCCCCGCATGCACCACGCGCGGAAGAAGCAGATGGCGCGGCAGGATTACCTTGCCGTCGCAGAGCAGGACCGCTCGCTCCATCGTGTTGGCCAGTTCGCGCACGTTGCCGGGCCATTCGTGTTTTTCGAGCATGATCGTGGCCTCGTCGCTGATGCCAACGATGCTCCGCGAAAGGGATCTGGCGTAATGCTGGGCGAAGTGCTCTGCCAACATGCGGATGTCCTCGCGACGCTCTCGCAGCGGCGGGATCTCGACGGGAAGCACGGCCAGACGGTGATAGAGATCCTCGCGGAAGCGTCCCTCGGAAACCAGCGCCCCCAGGTCGCGATTCGTAGCGGCGATCACCCGCACGTCCGCCCGCAGCACCCGCGTCCCGCCCACGCGCATGAAGGTGCGCTCCTGCAGGAACCGCAAAAGTTTCGGCTGCAAATGGAGCGACAGTTCTCCGATTTCGTCCAGGAACAGCGTCCCGCCATGAGCCTGTTCGACGTAGCCCTGCCGCATGCGATGGGCACCGGTGAAGGAACCCTTCTCGTGACCGAATAGTTCCGCCTCGAAGAGGCTCTCGGGGATGGCCGCGCAGTTGATCGCCACATAGGGCCGACCGTGGCGACCTGCCTCGGAGAGCCGGTGGATCTCCGCCGCGATCATTTCCTTGCCTGTGCCCGTTTCACCGACCAACAGCACCGACGAGGGGACCTCGGCCACGCGGCGCACCATGTCCAGCGCCTTGCGGAAGCGCGGGCTTCCACCGATGAGTTGCGAATCGGATTTCTGGAAGTTCGTCTTTAGTGTCGCTGCCTCGGCCTTCTGGCGCGCCTCCACAAAGACCGCCAGCAGCTTGGCGAGCGACTGCACCAATCGCAGATCCTTGAGCGTGTAGGCATCCAACTCCTGCCGCTCGAAGTAGATCAGCCCGAGACAACTGTCGTCCACCACCAGCGGTGCTGAAACAACCGAGCGCACCTTGGGTGGCTTCGGACCCTTCATCGCCGGATGAAGTCCCGGCTCCGGTTTGTCGCTCAGCAGGATCGCCTTCCGCTCTGTATAGACTTTGCGGAGCACCGCCTGGTCGGCCAGCACGTCCCCGCTGGCAAGTGCCACGGAGGCCCGCAGGCGCTTGGCCCCAAAGTCGTACATCATCAGCAATGACACATCGGCCTGCATGAGGCGTCCCATGCGGCCCACTGTCGCCTTGAGTGCATCCCCAAATGCCACCCGCGACGAGTCGAAGAGCTCGCCGAGCTCCGTCAGCAGCTCAAGTCCCTGTCGCGCCGGGGCGTCCTGATCGGGACGCGGGCCCGACTCAAGGGTCGCGACCGGCTCGATCACCATCGTCTCATCCTGGCTCGACGAGATGTACACGCTGTTGTCGGTGAAGTCGGCGTTCTGGAGGTCAAACTCCGAATCGAAGAGGAAGATTGAGTGTCCGATGCGAATCTCATCGTTCGGAGAGAGCGCTGCCATGCCCTTCAGGCGCGTACCGTTGAGGAGCGTGCCAGCCTGCGAGTCGCAATCCTCCAGCATCCAGGCGTGGCCCTGTCGGCGGATAATCGCGTGGGTGCGCGACACCACCGCGTCGGGGATGGCAATATCGGAACTCGTGGTGCGCCCAATGCGCGTCGAGTCGTCGTTGAGGGTGATCCGGGCACCGGTGATGGGGCCGCGGATAGCGAGCAACGTTGCCATGTTTCTCGTCGTCCTTCGAAGGGGGTCAGGTCACGTCCGGGAGCAACAGGGGATCGTCAATGCGAAGCGTCGCCTCCGCGAGGTAGGGCTCACCATAACGCACGCCGATCAGGGACCCAAAGTAACCAAACCGCGCGTGAAGTCTATGCCAGAAAAGGTCGCCCGTGAGAAAAGTCTCCGGTCCCTCGAAGCCCGTTCCCGCCACCTGAGACCGGTGGGCCTTCAGCGCCGCGATCTTCTTCTCATAAGTCGCCGACACATCTGCGATGAAGTCCACCCGCGGCGGAAGTTTCTCCCGGTGCGACCAGAAGAAGAGAAGCCGCGCCGCCTTGAAGCGTTCCTGGTCTGTGTCGTACTTGAGGATATTGGACAGGAAGAACGCCCGCTTGACCGCCTCGTGCAGCGCGTTGTGGTCGGGATGATGGTCGGATCCGCTGTGGGTGAACACCAGCCGGGGGCGATACTTGCGGATCGCGCGGACCACCTCCTGCACGCTGACCTCCATCTCACGACCGATCCCGCCATCGGGCAGGCCAAGGTTGGTGCGCTCGACCCCAAGGATTTCCGCCGCCTCCGCCGCCTCATGGGCGCGGAGCTCCGCCGTCCCGCGCGTCCCCATTTCTCCGCGGGTCGCGTCAGCCAGGATCACCCGGCGGCCCTTCTCCGCCAGCGAGGCCATCAGGCCTCCCGCCAGGATTTCACCGTCATCGGGATGTGCACCGATGAACAGCGCGTCGGACAGGTATTCGGGTTGGGCCATCTGGGTCACCTTGGATCAGCAGAATGCGCGGCACTCACGTTCCGTAGCAGGAAAAGGCCCCATCGCCGCCTGCCGGGTCAACTTGGAGCGCAGTGGGCCGCCTGCCTGTCCCGTCACACAATTGGCAATTGACGTGAGTCTCTGCTTCCGCACTCTGCTCCGTTCGCCTGCACCAGCAAAAGGTGCCCGCCGCCAAGGAATTGAGATGACCCGTTTTGCTTTCTCCGCCGTTGTTGCAACCCTCGCGCTTTTGCTCGCCACCACTGCGCAGGCACAGACCCGGATCAGGCTGATGGCCGGGAACATCACCAGCGGCAACAACCAGTCCTACGACCCGGGTCATGGCACCCGTATTTTTCAGGCGTTCGCCCCCGACGTCGCCATGATTCAGGAAATGAATTACGGAAACAACAGCACGACCGACATCCGTACCTGGATCAATACGGCCTTCGGAACCAACTACTCCTACTTCCGTGAGAGCGGCGCCCAGATCCCCAATGGCATCGCCTCCAAGTACCCGATCATCGCATCCGGCGAGTGGACAGACACCAACGTATCAAACCGCGACTACGCCTGGGCCCGCATCGATATACCCGGCGACAAGGACCTCTGGGCGATCAGCGTCCATCTGCTGACCACCAGCTCCGGCAATCGCAACGCCGAAGCCAACGAACTTAAGTCCTACATTCAAGCCAATGTTCCTGCGGGTGACTACGTGGTCATCGGCGGGGACTTCAACACGGACAACACCAGCGAGGCCGCATTCTCCACGCTCTCCGCCGTCGTCAAGACCTCGGCGCCCTATCCCGCCGACCAGTCCGGGAACCGCAACACCAACGCGGGACGCTCGAAGCCCTACGATCACGTCCTTGTCAGCACGAATTTGGACGCCTACCAGGTCGCTGTGCAGCAGGGATCCAACAGCCATCCGAATGGTCTCGTCTTCGATAGTCGCGTCTACTCCCCCCTGTCCGCCGTCTCGCCTGTTCAATCCGGCGATAGCGGTGCCACCAACATGCAGCACATGGCCATCATCAAGGACTTCCTCATCCCAGAAGGTGGCACCGGCGGCACGAGCTTCACTGTCTCCGGCAACGCGGTGAATTTCGGCACCGGGCTCGATGTGGCCTCGGCGCCGTTCACCAACTCATCCATCCAACTGACCGTCGCCCAGAGCTTCCAGATCACCGGCCTTGCCATCACCGGGGCCGATGCCTCGCAGTTCGCCGTCACCTCGCCGAACCTCAGCTCCCTCCCGGCCACCATTTCTGCCTCCACGCCCATCACGTTCCGCTGGACTCCGCTGGCGAATGATGGCGCCACCCGCAATGCCACAGCCACGTTCAACACGAACGGTTCGCCCGCCAGCTTCGCCATCGCCCTGAGCGGCTCCATGAAGACCACCACCAACAACGGCGGGGGAGAAGGTCCTGTCTATTTCCAGGAGGACTTCGAAGCCACCAGCCTGAGTGGCAGCTACACCACCGGGAATTTCAGCGCCTCCAGCGGCACCTGGGGGGCCAACTCCGTCATCCTCGAATCGGCCAGCGCCTCCTGCGACGGCGTCGCCGCCCGCATCAACGACGATACCGCGAACGCCTACGTCCAGTCCCCCGCGCTCACGCAGGGCATCGGCACCATCAGCTTCAAGTTCCGTGAACTGAACTCGGGCGGTGGCACCATGGAGATCCAGACTGCCGCTTCTTCCGCCGGTCCCTTCACGACAGTCGGCTCACAGGTCTTTGGCGGCACCACCTGCGCCACCGCCAGTATCTCCGTGCGAGAGACTGGGACCCGTTACTTCCGCATCGTGAATAACAATCAGGCGGGCCACCTGATCATCGACACGCTGACCGTCACCAGCTTCGAGGAACTTCCCGAGGTCTCGCCCTCCGGCTGGCTCGTCAAGTAACGCCCTTGCCCTGCACAACCATTCGGTGGCCTTTGGCCCACGACGCCCAAGCCCCACCGAATGGTTTCCTGCGTGTATCGTTCCGTTGTCTTCCCCCTTCTCCGTCAGCTTGACGCCGAAGTCGCCCACGACCTAACCGCGCGCGGCATGAGCCTCGCCCAGGCCCTCCCTCCGGGCCGTGCCATACTCAGGGCTCTCGCCGGTACGCTTCCCGACCGACCGGTCCGATTCTGTGGCGTGGATTTTCCAAACCCCATCGGTGTTGCCGCGGGCTTTGACAAGGAGGTGCGCGTCGCCGCCGGCATGGGGCTGCTCGGCTTCGGCCACGTCGAGGTAGGGACGCTAACCCCCCGCCCCCAACCCGGCAACCCCAAGCCCCGCGTGTTTCGCCTCCCCGGCGACGGCGCGGTGATCAACCGCATGGGCTTCCCCAATCCGGGAATCGATGCGGTGCTGGGGCGCCTGGCTGCACTTTCTGCCCAGCCCAACCGCCGCTTCCGCATCGGCGTCAGCCTCGGCAAGCAGAAGGAAACCCCGCTCGCAGAAGCCGCGGGCGACTATCGCCAGGTCATGGCGAAGGCTTGGGGCCATGCCGACTATCTGGCGGTCAACATCAGCTCGCCCAACACGCCGGGACTTCGGGAATTGCAGGGCGGACGCTACCTCGGCGAGTTGCTTCGCGAGCTGCGGGAAGCCAACGATGAGCTGTCGGTGCGCAACGCCCACCGGTCCCGCCCGCCGCTCCTCGTCAAGATCGCGCCGGACTTGAGCGACGCTGAACTCGACGAAATCCTCGCCAACGCGCTGGACGCCCGTGTCGACGGCATGATCGCCACCAACACGACCCTGTCGCGGGAAGGCATCTCCGACCCGCGCGGCAGCGAGACCGGTGGCCTGAGCGGCCGTCCCCTGACCCAGCGCAGCACCGCCATGATCGCGCGCATTCACAAGATGACCGAGGGCCGTCTCCCCCTCATCGCCGTCGGAGGCGTCTTCACCGCCGACGACGTGCGGGCAAAGCTCGACGCGGGCGCGCAACTGGTCCAGATCTACACCGGTCTCATCTACGAAGGCCCCGGCATGGCAGGGCGAATCCTTCGCAGCCTCTGAATCAGACAAGAATCAGAACAAAATCAGAGCCGTTTAAGGGACAGATCAGACGCCGATTCCGATGATCCACCTCATCTGACCGGAGGAAGAGACATGGATCGTCGGGCAATCGAAACGGAGGGACTCCCTCCCGAATATGCGGGACTCCTGGAGGACGAACGCATCGGGAAGCTGATCGAGCCGAGCTACATCGCGCGGCTGTTCGGCCTACGGAGGCAGCGCGTCTATGACCTGATCAACCTAGGCGAATTGACGGGATTCCGCGTGGGGCCGCGACGGCTTCGCGTGACGCGGGAGAGCCTGATCGAATGGGTGAAGCGCGGTGGCTGTGCCGGGCGGACGGCGGGCAAGCTGACGCAGTGAGCGACTACTGCGTCGCGGGACCGTCCTGCTCTTCCATGAGCTGGATCAACTCGCGGCGCAGCTCGCGAAGCCGGTCGAGTGCCTGTGCCACACCGCTGGCCTGGTCGCGATACTCCTGCGCCAACAAGTCCAACTGCATGTGAGGCTCGGGCGTTTGGCGAATGGACCGCGGGATCATGCCGTCGAACTCGGCATCCAGCGCCCCGGTCGGGTCGCGCTTGATCCGCTCCACGGCCCCCGCGATGGTAAAGCCCTCATCATGGAGCAGCATGCGAATGCGCATGAGAAGCTGCACCTCACGCCGCCGATAACGCCGTTCATCATTGGCCATGCGCTCGGGCTTGAGCATCGGGAAGCGCGACTCCCAGTAGCGCAGCACATAGGCCTGCACTCCCACCAGTTCGGCGACCTCATGGATACGGAAGAACAACTTTTCCGGGATGGCTTTGGACGGTCTCATGCTCTTCCCTTTTCCAGGAAAACGCGGTGACGGATACCCGACGGGCCACAGGGCCCAACCGGATGCCTCTCAGGCATGGCTCCGTTGACACCCGCTCCCACCACACAGGCAAGGATTTTCTTTTCCGGATTGAAGGCAGAAGCGGTCACGATCCCCGGGCGGGATCATCCCTCAAGGCCGCGCAGCTTCTCGTAGAGCGCCGTTTGCTCCGGCGTGAGCGATGCGGGGAGCACGATCATGACCTGCACCAGCAGGTCGCCGCGTTGATCGCCACGGGGCAGCCCCTTGCCGCGAAGGCGCAGCCGCCTGCCGCTACTGGAACCGGCCGGGATCGTCAGCGACAAGGTGCCGTCAGGCGTGTCCACGGTTGCCTTCCCGCCAAGTGCCGCCTGCGCGGGAGAGACGCGCACGTCCGTCACCAGCGCATCGCCCTCCAGCCGATACCGCTCATCGGGGCCGTACTTGACCTGAAGATGAATGTCGCGCCCGGCGGCGCCTTCGCCCGCCAGCCGGATCTTCTTCCCCTCGCCAATCCCGGCGGGGATGCGGATGTCAAAGCTTCGGCCGTTGATGCGAACCGACATCGTACCGCCCTCGACGACTCGACCGAGAGGGACCTCGATGATGTACTCCTCCGGTTCGGGGGCTTGCTGGTGGAACTGGAACCCCGCCGGACCTTGGCGTCGCCCGCCGCCGTTCATCTGCTCGCCAAAGATGGCGCTGAAAAAGTCGCTGAAGCCGCCGAAATTGAAGCCCGCGGCGCCGGGACCTCCGCCGTATCCGGGCGGCGGCTGGAAGTCCTGACCCGCTTTCCAGTTCGCCCCCAACTGATCGTAACGCGAGCGCTTCTCCTGATCCTTGAGCACCTCGTAGGCCTCATTGATCTCCTTGAAGCGCTCCTCGTCCTTCTTGTCGCCCTTCGTCACGTCGGGGTGATAGCGTCGCGCGAGCTGGCGATAGGCCTTCCGAATCTCCTCCTGCGTGGCACCGCGGGAGACTCCAAGGATCTCATAGTAGTCGCGAAACTTCACTGACATGGCGTGGCTCCTTCCTTAGCTCCCTGAACCGGAGCTGACGACCACCTGCGCGGCACGGACAAGACCGACCTCGTCGCGGAAACCGGCACGGGATTCCTGGATTACGATCCCTTCCGCATGGGTGCCGTGGGGGAGGTGGGCGATGGCCTCGTGCACTTCCGGGTCGAAGGGGGCACCGGCGGTGGGGACCTTCTCGAAGCCCAGCGTCTCGTAGGAGGCGATGAACTGGGCGCGAAGGCCCTCGATGCCGGAGCGATAGGGACTGTCCGCGGGCATGGAAAGGAGCGCATTGTCGAGCGCGTCCAGCACCGGGAGGAGCTTCGTTGCTGCCTCGCGGCGGCCCTTTTGGCGCTCCTGGAGGATCTCCTTGGCGCTGCGGCGCCGGAAGTTCTCGAAGTCCGCCATCAGGCGAACCAGCTTGTCGTCGTCGCGCTTACCGGTGGGAACCTCTTCAATCACCGGCTCCTCAATGCCGACCTTCTGCTCGGCCGACTCGCCACCGTTCTCGGCGCTTCTCTGGCTGTTGTTGGGGTTCTCGCTCATTTGGGGTTCGCGCTCCCGAAGGCTTGTTTCAGAAATCTACTTCTCCAAGCCCTGTTGAGCAAGACTTAAACCTTAATTCAAACGATTGAAAATTATAGGTTTAATGATAAGCCAAGGCGGCATTGTGGCGCATAGTGATACGCCATCGCGCCGCAGTGCCCCGACGTGACGAGGCAGCCCTTGTCACCTTCGTCTGGACTCACCGCCGGGAAATGGCTCAACCTTTCGCAACCTCGCGCCGGAGCGGCACCGTCTTGCTTTTCGTCCTCACCCTGTTTCTGCTGCTCGGCTCCTTTGCGCATCTATTCCTGTTTGTCTATAACCGCTGGTTGCTCTGCATAGACGACGGACCGTGGAAACTCCCC
>WGMQ01000015.1 GCA_016125005.1 bacterium
CCTCGATGTTTGGGAGCACGCCTACTACCTCAACTATCAGAACCGCCGCCCCGACTATATCGCGGCCTTCTGGAACGTGGTGAAGTGGGACGCAGTCGCCGCTCTCTACGCCGCGGCAACCAAGTAATCATGCAGGTCAAGTCCTCCCCGCAGTCCTCTCCGGACTGCGGGGTTTTTCTTTGAGGTTCGCTCATTTGCTAAGCGATGCGTGGTTTCTTCTCCCGGCAGCCAAGCGCCGGGATCTCATTCAGTTGGTCGGCTTTCTGGATCATCTCGACAGAAGCCTGGAGCAGGCGGATTCCCGCGGCGGGATCAAGGTGGTGGACGAGCAACTCAGCAGCGCGCTGGGAATCATCCGAGCCGTCACCAACCCCGAGATCAAGCTGCCGAAGAACTCGCCTTGGGCGAAGTTTCGTGACGTCTGCCAGCGCCATGCGATCCCGGCGGGTCCGCTGGTCGATTACTCCGATGGGCTCCAGGCCATGCGGGTGCGACGATCCTTTCGGGATTTCACGCAGTTTGACCAGCATGTGCGCCAGGTGGTGCTGGGGCCGGGTCACCTGATGCGGCGGATCCTGATGGGAGAAGCCCCTCCCCGACCGGGTCCCGGGGCCATGCAGGTGGCGCGGGCGTGGGCAACCGTGACGTGGATGACGCGTCTTGCGGAGGATCTGCACTCAGGCCGGCTGTACATCCCGCTGTCGGAACTCGGTGACTTGGACCTGTCGCCGGGGCGACTGACTGAGCAGAAAACCCGCGATGGCCTGCTTGAAGTGGCGGTAAGGCTTCTGAGGGAACAGGACGCGCATCTGAAGAATGCGGAACAGGGCTTCCAACTGATCGAGGATCGCTGGGCCCGGCGCTGGGCAGTTTTTCAGCTGGAGTTGCAGCGTCGCCGTGCGGCCCTTTTCCTGAAAGATCCCAGTGGCTGCTTCGCCCAGCCAGAACGGCTCAAGGTGGGCTGGCGAGAGCAGGTACGGTTACTCGCCCGCCGATGAGCGGTAGGCCTTGAGTACGTCATAGCGGCCGAGGATCCCGACCAGTTTCCGCGAAGTCCGCGACGCCACGATGGGGATGCCGCTGACGTCGGAGCTGCTAAAGATCGCGAGGGCTTCAGTCGCCAGGCTGTCCGGGTACAGGACCTTGGGATTGGTGTCAGCTGCGTCAGCGGCAATGATGGCTGAGCCCAGGTCGCCCATGGTGATCACACCTCGCAGGTCGCGCGTCGAGATGATGCCGACCAGGTCGCCAGTCGAGGTGACGACCGCGAAGTCGTCCTCAAGGGTGGCAGTCAGCGCCGAAAGCACACGCGCGATGTTATCGTCGGGACGAAGCGTGGTGACGTCACGCCGCATGATGTCGCCAACGTGGATATGTGTGAGGGGGTCCTCGCGGCGTCGGACGGCTTCGTCCACGTCAAAGCCGTCACGGAGAAGTGATAGCGTATAGACAGAGCCGGTGCGCAGCGCGGTGGCGACGAGGGAACTGGCCGCGACGCACAGCATGAGGGGAAGGACCAGGCGATAGGGCGCGCCGGTGACTTCGTAAATGATCAGGATGCCAGCAATGGGGAGTCCAAGGCTGCTGGCGACGCAGCCAGCCATGCCGACCAAGGCAAAGATGGCGGGATGGGGCATGGAGCCGGGGAAAGCGAGTTGGCAAAGAACGCCGAAACCAGCGCCGAGTGATGCACCGAGCACCATTGCGGGAGCGAAGGAGCCGCCCGTTCCACCGGAGCCAAGGGTCATGCTGGTGACGAAGATCTTGATGGCTCCGGCGACCAGGAAAAGGAAGGCGAGCTGGATCGTCCAGTCAATCTGCTCACCACCCGCGGCGGGACCGAGGATATCGGTGTTCACGAACATGTAGCCTTCGCCGATGACTCCGGGAAAGAACACCCCGACAAGGCCGACGACAAGGCCTCCGATCGCCGGCTTCGACCACATGGGGAGCCTTAGTGTGGAGAAGAAGTCGTGGGTCCGATAGAGGAACCGAACGAAGAAGGCACCGATCAATCCGCAGAGAATGCCCAGTATTGCGAAGGCAAAGGACTGGGGGAAAGAGGGCTGGATCTGTGCCATCACCGATGCTGGAACGGGAAGTAGGACCGGGTGATTGGGGAGCAGTGCCTGCGTGGTGACGGAGGCGGTCACGGCGGCGATGACCACCGGGGCGAAGGTGCGGATGGCGAAGTCGCGCATGATGAGTTCAAGGGCGAGGAAGACGCCGCCGATGGGAGCGTTGAAGACGGCGGCGATGCCGGAGGCCGCTCCGCAACCGATCAGCGTCGCAACGCGATCGCGGGCAACGCGTCCTGCCTGACCCACGAGAGAACCGACAACGCTGCCGATTTCGATGATGGGTCCTTCGGGTCCGGCGGAGCCGCCACTCGTCATGGTGACGATGGAGGAGGATGACTTGATCGTCATCGAGGGAGAGAGCGTTGTGTTGCCGGTGGCGACGGCCTTCATCACGCTGGGTACGCCATGCCCGCCTTGGAGCTTGAGGACGCGATAGATGAAGAACCCTACAACAAGCCCGCCGAATGCCGGCAACAGCGCACGGAGCACGGTGGTGGCTGGCGAGGTGGTCTCGTGTCCCTCTGAGGAGAAGAGCAGGGACTCGTGGAAGAAGTGGTGGCTCAGGATGATGAGGTAGCGAAAAATCGCCGCGACCGCACCCATGATGAGACCAACAAGGATGGATAGGATCAGGACCCAGGACTGGTCGCGCTGTGCGAGGTACTGTTCAACGCGCCGCCGGACTGTGGCGGCCAGATCAAGCAGTCGGGAGTTTGAGCCAGCGTTGGAGGCGGCGCTGGCGGGGGTGGCAGGCAATTCGGCTTCAGACAATTGGTACGCTCTCTATTCAGCCGATGATTATTTTGCCGCCCTGCCGTCGCACAACCCCATTATCTTGCGAGGCCGCGTCCGGGGTACGGATGGGGAGCACCAAACGCATCTCGGTCATCTCCCCGGGGTTGGAGCGGGCTTCGATCCTTCCGCCCATTTGACGGGCCAATCCGTAGCTGACGGAGAGCCCGAGGCCAGTCCCCTTGCCTTCCTTCTTGGTGGTAAAAAAAGGATCAAAAATCTTCTGAAGATTCTCGGGTGGGATGCCGGGTCCGCTATCGCGGACTGCGATGGTGTAGTGTCCCTGGTCTGGATCAGCGAGGCGCGAAACAACGATGATTCGTCCTCCGACATCGACGGCATCGTGGGCGTTGCGGAGAAAGTTGATGACGATCTGGCGTAGGTAGTCCCCGGAAAGAACCATGGTACCAAGTGCAGGATCAAGCTCGGTATCGACGCTGATTCGCTTGCGTTGGAAGGTGTGGCGGAAGAGCTCGACCATGAGGGCCAGTTGCTCGTTGATAGGCACGGGGGCCAGGTCGGGACTATGAGGCATGCTGACGCGGCGAAGCTGCTCGACGATGCGGGCGATGCGGTCGATCTCCTCGCCGATGATGGTAAGACCCTCGCGTATCGACTCGGTGTTCTGCGTATCCGTTGACTTCGCCAGGAGCGTGGATTGCAGCAGCTTCATGTAGTTCTTGATGATGGAGAGCGGATTGTTTATTTCATGGGCGATGTTGGCGGCCAGTTCACCCGCTGCGGCGAGCTTTTCCACCTGGAGTAGTTGTTCCTGGGCTCGCTGGAGTTCGATAGTACGCTGCTGGACGCGACTCTCGAGCTCCACGGCGAAGTCGGCTTGGCGGGCGTATAGACGGCTGTGCTCGACCGCCATGGCAAGGTTGGGCGAGAGGCGCTCTAGCACTTCGATTTCCTGGGGGGGAAAGGCGGCCGGATCGGGATCCGCAAGGACGAGGACACCAATCCGTCCGCTGGCGCCGACAAGGGGGACGATGCAGAGGGAAACGTCTCCCATCTCCGCCAGGAGAGTGGCCTCGGGACGTGGCGGTTCGGCCCCTGTCCGCCTGATGATGACGCGGCGTTGGGCGAGGGCTTCGTTGGCCCATGAGCCATTGAGGGGGGTGCCGCCATCGCCTTCGCGCCACCAGCCCGAGCCGGGCCACGTATAGACACGCTCCAGTCGATCGCCCTCGCGGGAGATGAGTCCAAGAAGAAGCCGTTCGGCCACGACCATCTGACGCACGGACCCAATAATGTCACGGAAGAGAGTGTCCATCTCGAGTGACTGGTTGATGGTCTGGCTGATCTCGTAGGTGATGGAGAGTTGGCGGGCTTTCTCGTCTAGTTCCAGGAGCTTGTTCGCCAGGTTCTCATAGGTGCGCTGAAGCGTCCCGGCCATCTTGTTCATGGAGCGGCCCAGTTCCTCGAGTTCATCGCCGGTGTGGAGGCCGATGCGGAAATCCAGGTCGCCGTGCTCGAGACGCTGAAATCCAGCTCGAAGCTGGAGGATTGGATCGACCATGCGCTTGGAAAGCCAGACGGCAAACACCGCGACCGCAAGGAGCACCATGAGTCCGAGGATGGCAAGTTGCCAGAAGCGATAGAGGAGCGATGAGAGTGGTGTCTCAAGACTGACGCGCTGGACGAGGACGAAGACCGGTTCATCGCCGCGCGGGGTGGAGGAAGAGGGAAGGACTCCCACGCGGACCGATGTATAGACGACATCGTCATCGTCCTTGACTGTATAGACGCCTCGGGATTCCTGGAAGATGCCGGGAGTCTCGCGGATGAGGCTCTCGATCCCGTCGTCGGGTTGACGCAGCCCAATGGCGCCCTGGTTCCGGGTCAGGACAAAGATGCGATCAGCGTCGTCCCGATTGACCAGGTCGAGCAACATCTCCAAGTCGGGCGAGCGTAATTCACGCGCCACAGACAAACCGGGGGACCCTTCCACGGGAGCGATTCCCCAGAGGCTGCCGGGCGTCGGCCCGCCGATGGTGATGATCGGCTCCCCCTCACGAGGAACGGTGCTGAAGGCAAGCTGCTGCTGGATTTCGGCGGAAAGAATCCCCGGGCCGGGAAGCAGGCCCGCCGGCGCAAGCTGGCGAATCTGGTCACGCGGGCCAATCAAGGCCGCCTGGCGACCTGTCAGCAGCTCCCGCAGCTGTCCCCTGATCGGTCGCCCGGTCTGGAGAGAATCCACCATGCCGGGAGCGGCCAGGGTTCTCAGCGCGGCGACCTCGGCAAGGAACTGATCACCGATACGCTCGGCCTGGGTGAAGAGGCGATTCTGGGAGAGCTCCACGGCAAAGGCGCGCACGGAAGCCACGCCAAAACCGGTGGCGGCGAGTAACATAATGAGGGACGGAATGACAGTCAGCAGCATGACGATCATGAAGATCCGTCGCCTGAGACTTAGCCTCCATCGCCGAAATGGCTTCATCGCTGATCCTGAGGGTTCTGCATGGCGTCCAGCGACCGTGACGCTAAAGCGCCCGGGGGGTCAATCTTCTGTTCATGGCCGGTAACGGGGCACTTTCCTCTCGCCGCGGGTTAAGGTTGGGTGCCTAGACTTTGCGCCGAAGCGGTCCGGCGAAGTTAGATCCTTCCCGGACCCGCATCCTTTCCGAAGAAGATACGCAGCATTATGGGCAAGAAGAAGAGTTCCGCGTCGGAGTTTCACGGGATTCTGTTGGTGGACAAGCCGGCAGGAATCACCTCCCACGACGTGGTGAATCGCATCCGGAGGATTTTTCAGACGCGCCGCGTGGGCCATGCGGGAACGCTCGACCCGCAAGCAACCGGCATTCTTGTGGTGTTGCTTGGCGAAGCGACGCGCGTCTCCGAGTACCTGATGGGCGTGGAGAAGTCCTACGAAGGCACCATTCGCTTTGGGGTAACCTCGGACACCTATGACGCGGAAGGGGTCGTCGAAACGGTACCGGACGCAGTGCTGCCCGCTTCGCAGGAGGCAATCCAGGAAGCCGCCAACAGCATGGTGGGCACCATCCTCCAGACACCGCCCGCCTACTCAGCCAAGAAGATCGCCGGGAAGAAGCTCTATGAATACGCCCGCGAGGGCGAGGTTCCCGAGGTGGAGGCTCGCGAGGTGGAAATTCGCGCCTTCGATATCCTCAACTACGAGAATGGCACGAGCGAGTTTGGCGTGGACTGCTCCTCTGGAACGTACATCCGTTCCATGGCCCACGATCTGGGCCAGCGGCTCGGCTGCGGCGCGATCCTGACAGAGCTCCGAAGGACCGATGTGGGCGCATTCCAGATCGAGGACGCACACACGCTGGAGGCAATCGAAGCCGCGGCGGAGAGTCGGACGCTCGGGTCCGTCCTGGTGCCGATCCAGCGGGCACTCCCCTGGATGCCGGTGGTACATCTGGGGCCGGGGGCCGAGACTTGGCTGCGCCGCGGCCAGGCTATTCCGCACAACATGGTATCCACGGCAGATGATCGCCGCATGCCCCGCGGGACCGTTGTGGTGCTGTGCCGCCTGAATGGCGACGCGGTGGCGATTGCCCGCGCCGACGTGGCGCCGGCCTCTCCCCCGCCTCGTGCGATGCTGAATGCCGTTGCGCCTTGGTATCAACCCGTCAAGATATTCGACATTAACAACACCGCCACTTTCGGCGAGGAGGATGAGAGCGATGAGTGAGAAGAACGCGGCTCCCCTTGTCGGAGTCATCATGGGCTCGAAGTCGGATTGGGATACCATGGAGGCAGCCTGCCTGCTTCTTGAGGAGCTAGGCGTACCCTTCGAGGTAAAGGTAGTATCTGCCCACCGGACACCCGACCTGTTGTTTTCCTATGCGGAAAATGCCGAGGCCCGGGGGCTTCGCGCGATCATTGCAGGGGCAGGTGGCGCGGCCCATCTTCCTGGCATGTGCGCCGCGAAGACCGCGGTGCCGGTTCTGGGAGTTCCCGTGGAGTCGCGCACGCTCAAGGGAGTCGACTCGCTCCTGAGCATCGTGCAGATGCCACGCGGCATCCCCGTGGCGACCTTTGCCATCGGCAAGGCCGGGGCCGCTAATGCCGCCTTGTTCGCGGCCGCGCTCCTAGCCCCACAGTTTCCCGCCATACATTCGCGTCTGGCTTCGTTCCGCCTCCGCCAGACCGACGACGTTCTTGAAAACCCCGACCCGCGACCCCACGCGGCCCGTTCCACGGAGTGACACCGCTGATGACCATTCGTCTATACAACACCATGACCCGGCAGAAGGAGGACTTTGTCCCACAGAAGCCTCCGTTTGTGTCCTTCTACAGCTGCGGCCCCACCGTCTACGGCGAGTTCCACGTGGGGAATGCCCGTACCTTCGTGAATGTGGACGTGGTACGCCGCTGGCTGATTCATCGTGGCTACAACGTGCGCTACGTTCAGAATATCACCGATATCGACGACAAGATCATCGCACGAGCACACCGTGAGGGAACGACCTCCGAGTCGATCGCGGAGAAGTACACGCGCTACTTCCTGGAGCGGCTCCAGATTCTGGGGAATCTTCCGGCTGATGAGCACCCGCTTGCCACCAAGCACATCGGCGGGATGATTGCCATGATCCGAAAGCTGGAGCATAAGGGGAACGCCTATGCGACCCCCGACGGCTCGGTGTGGTTCAACGTCGCCAGCTTTCCCGAGTACGGCAAGCTTTCGCAGCGGCCCCTCGACCAGATGCGCCAGGGCGAGCGAGTGGATGATGAGTTGGCGGCAGCGAAGAAGAGCCCGCTCGATTTCTGCCTCTGGAAGGCCGCGAAGCCGGGCGAGCCGTCATGGACCTCTCCTTGGGGCGAGGGCCGTCCCGGCTGGCATATCGAGTGTTCCTGCATGGCGATCAAGACGCTCCGGAGCGACACGATCGACATTCACTCAGGCGGATCGGACCTGATCTTTCCCCATCACGAGAACGAGGTGGCGCAGAGCGAGGCCGCCACGGGGAACCCGTTTGTGAGATTCTGGATGCACTTCGGAATGCTCGACATCGACGGCGAGAAGATGGCCAAGTCCGAGGGAAACATGAAGTACCTCGACGATGTGCTGAAGGTGATCGATCCAATCGTGCTGCGCTACTTCTTCATGAGTGCGCGCTATCGCGACAAGCTGGACTATACCGATGACAACCTGCACAAGTGCCGCAGTGCGGTGGAGCGGATGGTGACGGCCTCGCGGGAGCTGGATCATTTCATGAGCCATGAAACCCTCGATCGCCGCTGGCAGATGGATGACGAGTTGGATGAACTCTGGGAAGAGTTCTGTGATGGCATGGATGACGACTTCAATACTCCCCGCGCCCTGGGTGCGCTGGCCCAGACGGTGACGCAGGTCAACTCGCGTCGCGTGGCCGTGGCGAACGGCGAACGGGATGCGATCGATGTTTCACGTGCCGGTGCACTCCTATCGGAGATGCGCGGGATTCTTGGGTTGGGCCGTGAACTCGAGCGGGCTGATCGGAGCCTGAGCGATGCCGCAACATCGAGACTGAGAGCTTTCCTCGCGGAGATCGGACTGCCCGACGCAGGGTCAGATCCGGAGGCGATCATGGCGGCCTTGATCGAACGGCGAGCAACGAGCCGCAAGAGTCGGGACTTCGCCACGGCGGACCGTATCCGGTCTGTACTGGTGGAGGTTGGAATCATGCTTGAGGATAAAGCGAATAGTACGACCTGGAAGAAGGCCTGATCCGCGCCATGACCACGGACCAACTCGTCGAAGGGAGCGTGCGGGACCGCGATCCGATTAACTTCGGCGGTGTGCTCGTCGGGGGTGGGCTGCTCTTTTTCTGCGTAGCCTGGGCTTTTTCCGCACAGGGACGTATGGAGGATGACGAGGCGAAGCACTTCCTTCAGGCGCTCTTCGCGTGGAGCGACTGGCGCATCCTGCTGGACGCGTGGGGGCGACCGGGCTTCACCCTGCCCGCATCGATCGTGGCGTTGTTCGGTGGTGGCTATACGTCCATACGGCTATTTGGGATGTTGTGCACCTGGGGGGCAGCCATGGGTGCCTGGCGGGGCTCCTGGCTGCTGGGCCTCCCTTATGCATGGTTGTCTCCGCTGATCCTGCTTTCCATGCCATCGGTCCTGAAGGTTGGGGCTGGGGCATACACGGAGCCTGTGTTCGCCCTGGCGCTGATATGGGGGCTGGCGCTCCTGCTCGATCGGCGCTATTGGGCCGCGGCGCTGTGCCTGGGTTGGCTGCCGATTACCCGTCTGGAAGGCGCACTTCTTCTCCCTCCGCTGGCGCTTTTCTTTTTGGCAAGGAAGGCTTGGTGGCAGTGGCTCCCGATGGGCATTCCGATGCTGGCCTGGATGGGGAGCACCTGGATGTTCTCGGGTGACCCGCTTTGGGTGGTACACAGCGTGCCGTATCGGGTGAACCAATACGGCGATCAGCTTCACGGAGACTGGGGGCACTATGCGCGTCTGATGACGGAGTTGATGGGTCCGCCGCTGCTTGCCGCACTGCTTATTGGGGTATTCGTCCTCCTTCGCCGCAGGGACGGCTTGCCGCTGATTGCGGCGGCAGGAGTCTACTATTTGGTGCAGGAGCTGGCGTTTTACTTCGCCTACGGCTCAGCGGGTTACCTGCGCTTCCTCGTGGGAGGCGCTCCGGTTTTTGCGGTGATGGCTCACGCGGGGCTGCTCTTTGCCACGGGGCACTTTTCCGCCGAACGTCAGACGATCAGACTGGCGCAGTTTTTCTTCCTCTGTCTCATCTTAATCTCGGCCGCCTGGTTCCCGGGACGCCCCATCTCTATTGCGATCCTCTGTGCAGTGGCATGGCTGGCGGTACTTGTTGCTGACGCCATTCGCGATGAGAAGTCTTCGCCGCAGTGGCTGGTGGCTTGGCTGCCGCGGCTGCTTCCGCCGACAAAACGGGTCAGCGTTTTTCTTCTGCTGAGCTTTGTCCTTCTGCCCGCCAAGCTGGCACGCCCACAGAACCGGACCAGCTTGAACGAATCGACGATTGCTGCGGCGGAGTTCGCGCGGCCCCTTCTGGAGTCCAACCCCTCGCCGTACATCGCGTCGACGATCTTCGAGTTTCCTGAGCGGCTGGGATACAACGCATTTGATCGCGAGCGGGCCGCGGGCAGTTTCACCGAGGGCGACGTACTCCATACGCCGCCGGGCGCACTCCTGTTCTGGGACTCGCACTTCGGCCCGAATCTGTGGCATATCGGCTCCGACTGGTGGAGCGGAAAGACCATCGAGTTCGAACTGCTGCACACGATCCCCGCCCACAAGGGCGGTCCCGAGGTGCGCCTGTACAGACGGCGTTAGGACGGCTTCTTTGCAGCTATTTCCCGGGCAAGGCGATCGAGCTCAACGCCGTACTGGGATCCGTAGCCTTGATCATGGAACCAAACCACACGCCCATCCGCGTCGAGCAACATGACGCGGGCGTTCTGCCCCCCGGTGTTGCCAGTGAAGTCGCGAATCAGATCACCGTTGCGATAGACCGTGACGACGCTTCCCCATGCGCTTCGGGGAATCCCGCCTCGCATCCCCTCATCAATCTGGGACGAAAACTGGCGGGGCGCCCAACCTGTGATGGTCGGGACCTCGAGGATCGTTACCGGAGTCTGAAACTGCGTGAGCGAGTTCAGCCAGCGATCGCAGTCGAATTGAGCGCGCTGCTTATAGGCAACGATCAGGATGGCGGGGCCGTCGGGTAGGTCGTTCGGCAGGGTGATCTCATCGCCCGAAAGGGCCTTTCCGCTAACTTCGGGGAAGGTCTCGCCTAGGGGGATTCGGTTGGGAGTGGAACTGGAGCACGAGACGAGGAGTACGCAGGCAAGGGCCGCGGACGTCAGGCCGATGGAAGAGAGCTTTTTCACGAGGTCACCGCTTCCCTTCCGAAAGTGCGCGCGACGAGGATGGCAGCCTGTCTGCCGGAGCGGAGCGCGCCATTGATCGAGGCAGTCTCCCGATAGTCGCCGCACAACGTGACGCCGGGGAGGGCCTGAAGTGGACCGCTTCGCTCCTCGCGGAAGCCCAAAGCCTGAGCAGGCTGCGCATGGGGAATCTTGTAGTCGGCGATGAAACGCCACTCCTGCGACGAGCCGCCAAACCAGCGGCGCAACTGGCGTTCGACGGCTTTGCGCAGCCCGATCTCATTGCGGCCACCATCGTCGAGCACCGTGACTGCCGCGAGTTCCGAGCGATCAGGCGCGTAGTCCCGGGACACCTGTGACATGAACGCCAGATTGTTGATGGGGCCGCTACGATCCCCATCAAGGATGAGCCAGGGTCCGTCCACGGGCGTTTCATCGAGGGCGTAGTAAAGGCAGCGGACGGAGCGTCCCTGGACGGCGATTCCGGGACGGTCCAGAAGACGCGCCGCCGCAGGGGCCTCGACAGCGACGACGATATGCTCGGCGTGGATGATCTCACCATCCTGAAGTTCAACCGTACCCGACTGCACTCGGGAGACCGGGGTATTCAGCCTCAGGGTCGTGGATTCTGCCAGGCGGGCCGCCAACTGGCGAGGAATCTCGCCCATGCCCTGAGCCGGTACCGACGTGTCGCCCATGGCCATCATTCTCATGACAAACTCGAGCATGCGACTGGAGGTGCTCAGGTCGCGGCCAAGGAAGATGCCCCCGAGCCACGGGGCGAGGAAGCACTCGATCATCTGTCGGGAGAAGCCGATCTGCTGCAGGGCCTCAAGCGTTGTGGTTTCGGGCCGACGGAAGAGTTGACCGAGCGTTCCCTTCATCGCGCGATTGCGCAGGGTCAGAACCCGGAGCTTGTCGGCCAGGGAGCCGATGGGTGCATTCAACGTATCGAGCACGTGAAGCGGGGCGCGGAGCGGATCGGCGACGGTGTGAAGTCGACCCTCGACCAGCACTTTCGCTCCGGGAAGGAACGGGCGGAGTTCCAGGCTGTCGTAATCGAGAACGCGACGGGCCTCGGGGTACGCCTCGAGGAGGACCTGAAAGCCACGATCCAGACGGAAGCCATCGACCAAGTCGGTGCGCACGCGACCGCCGACTTCATCGGACGCCTCAAGGATGACTGCCTCGATCCCGGCCTCCTGCAGCCGCAGGGCGCAACCAAGGCCCGCCAGGCCTGCACCGATAATTGCCACTTGGGTCTTCATTCGCAGGCCTTCTCCTTGGTCTCGTGTGTCAAACTTGGTGCATGCGGCGCGTCGACAGGTCCCGATTTGCCCCACTCTGAGCTGACGCAATCCAAGACGCAAGGGACCAGCCAATTCAACGGGGCGATTATGTGGCCCTCCGGCCCGAGGGGAAGCGTGGAGGCCGATTGTTGGAGGTGTGCAGGGAAGTGTTGCTCCGACCGACTGAACAGCGACACGATTCGGTTCGTGGCGAGTCAAGTCGCCCCAACGGAGTCGCTCCTTGGAAAAACCTGTCGCCGGATCAGAGCCTCCAAACCCAAGCGCGCCTCGTTGGCGCTGGAGAAGATCCCTGCTCTACGCCGCCATCACCTTCCCGATCATCTGCTATGCGCTGCTGGCGGCGCTGCTGTACTTCGGGCAGTCACTCGTGATCTACCACCCACGCCGCTACGAGGTGGACTGGGAGGAATTGCCACAGGAGCGCCTGACCCGACTCCAATTCAAGACCAAGCAGGGGCAGCAGACCGCCTGGTACATAGGCGATAAGGCACGCTCCCCGCGGGCGGTTTGGCTGGTTTTTCCCGGAAACGCCAGTCTGGGGCTCGATTGGTTCCGCCGCATGTCCACCGCGCCACTCGGCAAAGATGTCGGCGTCCTGCTGATCGATTATCCCGGCTATGGCGATTCCGAGGGACGCCCCAATCCCGTTGGGATCCTTGAGGCGACGGAAGGGGCAGTAGACGCATTGGCAGAGGCCCTTGCGGTCCCACGATCGGAGCTGGATCCGCGCCTGAACATCCTGGGGCATTCGCTCGGCGCCGCGACGGGCCTCCAATTCGCCGCACGCCATCCGATTCGAGGAGCCGTGCTCTTCGCGCCCTTCACGTCGACGCCCGACATGGGTAGACGCATGGTCGGTCCCTTCTTCGACTGGCTCTTGGTGCACCGCTTCGACAACAAGGAATGTCTCCGTGAGATGGCTGCTCGTCGCCATCCACCGGAGGTGTTCATCATCCACGGCGACGCCGATGCGGTGATTCCCGTGACGATGGGCAGACAACTGGCAGCCCGCGCGCCGCACATCGTGACGTATCGAGAAATCCCAGGTGGGGACCACCAGAACATCATCGACGAGAGTTGGAACGAAGTCATCGATTTCATCCGTCAGCATTCCCAGGAGCCGTGATGCGCGTAGCCCTTGCACAAATCAATTCCCGGGTCGGTGACCTGGAGGGGAACTTTCAGAAGGCAAAGGCCAGCTACGATGCAGCAAGTGCCGAGGGCGCCGATGTAGTCCTTTTCCCCGAGCAGACCTTCGCAGGCTATCCCGCCAAAGACCTGCTCACGCGGGACGGCTTCATTCGACGTAATGCGGAGATCGTGGAGGCCTTCGCACGACTGACCAGCAGTGGACCCGTTGCGGTTGTCGGCTATCCCGAGCGCCATGACGGCCCCGGGCATCGTCTATACAACACCGCCGCCGTGTGTCGGGGTGGCGCGGTGACAGACCGCTATCGCAAGTGGCTACTGCCGACCTATGACGTCTTCGACGAGGATCGCTACTTCGACGAAGGACAGACTCCCCTCGTGATCGAGGTGCGCGGGCGACGACTCGGCGTCACCGTGTGCGAGGACATCTGGAACGACGAGCTATATTGGTCGAATCGTCTATACGAGCGAAACCCCATCGCCGCCGCATCGAAGGCCGGTGCGGAGATTCTTCTCAACATCAGCGCGTCTCCCTTCACGCTGGCGAAGCGCGGCGTCCGCAAGGCCATGATGGCGAGTGCCGCCCGGACGCACGGCCTCCCGATCGCCCAAGTGAATCTGGTGGGAGCCAATGACGACCTCGTATTCGATGGTGTTTCGATGGCCTTTGACAGTGAAGGTCGACAGATCGCCCAGGCGCGGGACTTCGAGGACGACCTACTGATTGTGGACTTTGCGGGCGCGGAAAACCGGATCGAGAAGGACGCTCCTGAGATTGAGCAACTTCGGCGCGCGCTCGTGCTGGGGATTCGGGACTACGTGCGCAAGTGCGGCTTCGCGAAGGTGCTCATCGGGCTCAGCGGTGGCATCGATTCGGCGCTCGTCGCGGCGCTGGCAGTCGAGGCACTCGGCCCGGCGAACGTGACCGGCGTGGCCATGCCGTCGCGCTACAGTTCCGATCACTCGAAGAGCGACGCGCAACTGCTCGCCACGGCGTTGGGTATCGAATGCCGGATGCTTCCCATCGAGCCCATGTTTGCGGCCGCAACCGCCGAGATCGAGAAGCACTTTGTCGGCGGAAACCGCAAGATCGCCTTCGAGAACCTCCAGTCACGGCTCCGCGGACTCTCGCTGATGACGCTCTCCAACGAGAGCGGCGCACTCGTCCTCACCACAGGCAACAAGAGCGAGATGTCGGTGGGATATGCAACGCTCTATGGCGACATGTGCGGGGGTCTCGCGCCCATCGCCGACGTGCCGAAACTCATGGTCTATGAACT
This sequence comes from bacterium, assembly GCA_016125005.1. GTDB lineage: Bacteria > Sumerlaeota > Sumerlaeia > SLMS01 > SLMS01 > WGMQ01. The sequence goes on from WGMQ01000015.1 coordinate 14,451, forward strand.
CTCGCAGCACATCAACACAAGCGCAGGGCGCGAGATCATCCCGCATGGGACGCTGACCAAGCCACCCTCAGCTGAACTTGCGCCGGATCAGAAGGACACGGACTCGCTTCCGCCCTATGAGATTCTCGATCCCATCGTCCGCGCCTATGTCGAGGAAGGTCTCGACGGTCCCGAGATCGTCGCGCGCGGTTTTGAGGAGGAAACGGTCAGGCGAGTCTTGCGCCTCATTCACATCAATGAGTACAAGAGAAGACAGTCGGCGCCGACCCTCAAGGTGACGGGACGAGCCTTCGGCTACGGATGGCGGATGCCCATCGCAAAGTCGATCTAGACAGATAGATTTCTATACCAGACACGCACGAGGAGCTTAGCATGAAGATCACCTTCTGGGGCGCCGCGCAAACGACAACCGGCTCCTTCCATCTGCTGGAGACACGCGGCACCAAGGTGGCCCTCGATTGCGGCCTCTTCCAGGGGCGTCGCTCCGAATTCTACGAGCGCAACCAGTCCTTCCCCTGCCCTCCCAAGGACGTGGAGACGGTCATCTTCAGCCACGCCCACATCGACCACATCGGGAACTTCCCGAACTTCGTCCGTCAGGGATTCAATGGGCGTGCCTTCGCCACTCATGCGACCATGGATCTGGCGCGTGCGCTTCTTCTGGATTCAGCTTTCATCCAGCAGAAGGACACGGAGTTCGTAAACAAGAAGCGGAAGAAGCGCGACCTTCCGCCGGTCGAACCCCTCTACCTCGTCGAGGATGCTGAGAAGGCCCTCGAGATGTTCGTGGGTATCGGCTACTATAAGTGGTTCTGCTTTGCGGAAGGATTCTGCGGCAAGTTCCTCGACGCGGGACATATCCTAGGCAGTGCGCAGGTTGAGCTGGATGTGAAGCTCGACAACGGGCGTGATCACCGTCTCGTTTTCTCCGGCGACATCGGGCGTGGCGGACGCGAGATCCTTCGCGATCCGGAGACGCCCTCGGAGGTCGAGACGCTGATCCTGGAGAGCACCTATGGCAACCGCGTCTCGGAACCGACCGCGAACCTGCGAGAGTCGCTGCGAGTAATCGTCGAACGCGTCGCCGCTCGTGGCGGCAAGACCATCATCCCCGCATTCAGCGTGGGGCGCACGCAGGAGATCGTCTATCAGTTGAACAACCTGTTCAACGAAGGGAAGCTCCCTCGCATCCCGATCTATGTGGATTCGCCGCTCTCGGCGAACGTGACGGAGATCTTCCGCAAGCACCCGGAGTGCTTCAACCTGCCGACCGTGGAAGCGCTGCGCAGCGACGATGACGTGTTCGGTTTCGCCTCGCTGACGTATATACGGAACGTGCAGGAGTCGATGGCGCTCAATAACCACAACGGACCGTGCGTGATCATTTCATCGAGCGGTATGTGCGAAGCGGGTCGCATCCTGCATCACCTGCGGAACTCGGTCCACGACAAACGCAACTGCGTCCTCTTCGTCGGCTATCAGGCAGAAAACACACTCGGTCGCCGATTGATCGACGGCGAGAAGCGGGTGAAAATCTTCGGCGAGGATCACATCGTCCAGTGCGAGATCCAGTCGCTGCAGGGCTTCTCCGGCCACGCCGACATGAACGAGCTGCATGACTACGTGTTCCGCGTGCATGCGCGCTCAGGCAATCTGTTGCAACGCATCTTCCTCGTGCACGGTGAGCCGGAGGCGCAGGAGCCCTTTGCCGAGTGGATCCGCACTCACTTCGATGTGAAGGTGGTCGTTCCCAAGAGGGGCGAGACCTTCGAAATCACCTGATCCAATCTCCGTATAGACGGATAGATTGCTTTCAATCTATCAATGTAGAAGGCAACTGACTGGCGCCGCAGCCATAGCTCGATGATCACGAGCGCTGGCGCCCATGAGAGCCACGTGGCAACCGGGTAGACGATCTCGTAGGGAAGGTCGTACTCCCCCGCCTTGCGGACTAGGGCGCGCAGCAGCACCGCTGCGAAGGTTAGTCCATAGTTCCGAATCATCCAGGCCCGATGCTCGGAGAAGTGTCCCGTGCGTGCAGCGGAGATGCCTCGCCAAAGGGTCCAGAGCCAGAGGATCGACAAGGACCCAAGCCCTAGCACCGACGGTAGCCCGCCATAGGCCATGAGCGCCATGCGGAAGCCGGTCACGCCGGCCACCACCAGCAGGACCGCGTATAGACGCCCCGCGATGCGGTGGAATCTCCGACTCCAGTGCATCGGCACGGCAAAGACCACGAGGCCGAGCAACAGGACCGCGATGGCACTGGCACCGTGTGTCATGACGAGACCGATGTTGGCCTCGTACTTGAACTGGTAAAGTGGGTCAAAAATCGAAGCATCCGTCGTGACGAAGCGCATCGCAGCAACTCCGGTCCCGATGGCGTACCAGGCGAGAAGGAACAGGAATATGGGACGTGTGCGGATCATGGGGAGACCCCTTCCTTCGGATTTGGCACCACGTGGATCCAGATGTCGCCGCCGCTTGCATGACCATTCGTGGGATCGTAGCGATGGACACTCAGCACCTTCTCGTCGATTGAGCCCCTGATCATCCGGATGTCGCCAGGGTTCAGGTCCAGCTTCCCATCAGGCCCGACGGCCAGTAACACGCCTCCATCTCCGACCCGGTACCAACGAATGGCAGTCGCACGCCAGTAGGCAGGATCCTCGGCGAGATGAGCGACCTTCTGTTTCTCGGTGAGCATCTCATTCCAAGTATCCAGCGCATCACCGTGTAGGTGCCCTGCGCTGTCGACGTTCGATGGCGGCAGCTCAAGGCCTTGTTGGCCGCGGTCCTCGAGTATTCGCGCCAATTGCTCGACCCGTTCCATTGCATCATTCCTCTGGCTGATGGCTCGCATCCTGCGTGTGCGTCCTGCCTCAATGCCAAAGCATAACAGGAGGAAGATGACGCCAACGATCCCGGCGCCCCGGTTCAGTAGCTTCGCGCGGTTCATCGCCTACTCCCCTCCGAGAAGGTTCCGAGGACTATCCACATATCCCCCCCGGTCAGCGTCCCATTGGTTGGATCATAACTGCGCGAGACGAGGAGCTGAGGCAGGAGTCTCGTGTCGGTCGTTTTGAGGTCGTTGGTGGAGAGTTCGAAGGTCTTGTCCGGTCCGCGGGAAACGAGGAGGCTGTATACACCTCCCGGCAGGAGCATCAGCGGCTTCTGGTCCGCCATGAACGGATCGGCGATTTCCTCCGACGTACCGAGTTCCTCGATGGTCCTCGGTGACGCCCCTGTCTCCCGGTGCATTGCCTCCGCTCGGGTACTCAGGCTCACAAGGACCTCCTTCGCTCGCATGCGTCGCTTCCACGCCATCGTCTCGGGATAGCGCGCCGCCTGGTTCGCCACACAAAGGAGAATCGGAATCGCCACGGCAGCAGCCATCATCCACTCCGGCTTGATCTTCATTCGCTGTCGCCTCCCTTGGGCACGGGCGCGAAGTCGACGTACATCCAAAGGTCGCCGCCGCTGATGGTTCCGTTCGTTGGGTCGTAGCACTGCGGCCCGACCAGCGATGCCACTACCGCCTTGTGGTCGCCATCCGGCAGGTCCTGCGGACGTATAGACAGCACGCGGTCCGGCCCGACCGAAACCAGCAGGCCGTAGCTCCCTCGATTGAACCACCGAAGTGCATTGCCGTTTGGATCAAAAGGGTCGCGCGCGTCCCTCTCCGGTAGCCCTCGCGAGCGGAGCCAATCGGCCAGGACCGTCGATTGATCTGGCGCGACATTCCCCGCAGCATCGCCGATGGTGGCCAGCGTGCTACCCTTCTCGACAAACTCATGTTCCAGTGCAAAGCGAACAGACCTCTGGTTCGATCGAGCGATCCCCCAGCTAGACCTTCGATCACCAGTGAAGTTGCTGAGGAAGATCACGCCGAGGACAGTAACGATGGCCAGAACGATCAGCGCTTCGATCAGCGTTCGCCGCGAATTGATTCGGCTACGACGGAGCTTCTCACTTACGCTCTGTTCCATCGGAGTTCTCCTTTCCTGCCGTCTGATCCGTGCGGGACTGCGTCGCTGCTTCCCGGCGTATTGCGCCGCCGCGTTCGCGGTTGGGATACCAGCGGGCGACTCCCGGCGCGAGAAATAGTCCGACGGCGGCGAAGATCAGCAGCCACTTGGCGACGATGGCGACAATCCAGAGGAACTGCTTCATGGCGATTCTCCTCGATCACTTTGCCCTATGGTGATCGATGCCTCGCAGCGGTTGGAAAAAAATCAACGCCAGCCGAAGCCGGAGGACTTCATGCCGACCAAATGGCGCAGGAGGGTGCGCGTGCTCCACGAACGCGTTTCGCGCACGCCCTTCACAAACAGGAACGCACAGGAACGGAGTGTGGCGGATATGAGGAAGAGCCAGTGGAAGGCCGACCACTGAAATCCCGAGACAGTGAACTCGAACTTGGCGGCCAGTTCCAAGATGGGACCAGCAAGCGTTCCACCAAGGAACCCAGCGATGCCAGTCACCATGCTGTAGGCGCCGATGTAGGAGATGCGATTCACCGGTTCGGCGGTCGCGAGCGCGAGATTGAAAATCGCCGCGTTGATGGCGCTCCACGCCAAGCCGTCGACGAATCCGCTGATGTACACCATCTCGGGATTGCCGGGACTGGCAAGCATCCAGCAACCAATCATCACATAACCGGCCAGAACCGTGGTTACGGACAGAATTGATCGATTGCCCGCCATGTCGGCTATACGTCCCCAGATCGGTCCGCACACGAGCGTGGTGACAGCGGCAATGGCCTGATATATTGCTATCTGTGTATACGTGAGCTTTAGGTGCCCGATCAAGTATGGATAGACAAAGACCGAGCCGATGAATACGGCGAACTGCCAATAGAATGCGAAGCCCAGAAATCGGCGAAAATTCCTGTCGCGAAGCGGCACGATGAAGGTATCGCGCAGGTTCCTTGGTTGTCGGGGCAGGACGGGCTCGTAGTGCCGCGGAAAAGTCGAGAGAGCGATGCACGCCGCGACGAACGCGCCAAAAAACAGAGCTTGATAGTTGTAGGGGCGAGCGAGCGCATCGAGGATCACGCCAGCCAGAAGGTTGGCACAGAGTCCAACCACCGCATGGATGCCGTTACGGAGTCCGAAGTAACGGCCCCGTCGTTCGGAGGGCACGACGCTCCCCATCCACGACGTCCAGATGGTACCGATGGCTGCACCAAAAATCGAAGAGAATGCAATGAGCCAAAGCACCAGCGAGGCGGCGCTGCCTTCGGTGGGTTCGGCGGCAGTTGCGGTGATGAAGAACGGTAGCAGCGCGGGGAGAATCCAGATGCATCGAGCGAGCACACCGCCAACGGTTACCAGCTTCCGCGGCGAGGGATAGTGGGAGTAAATCCACGCGGCGATGGGGCTGATGGCCTGCGCCAGCGCGGGGATGCTGCTCGCCATCGCGAGTTGCACCGGCGTGGCGCCGAGGTAGAGCAAATAGCCGACAAGGACCGCACCGGTCGTCCAGTTGAGATAAAAGACAGTGGCCGAGCCCTCCCAGATGGAGAGTCGCATGGTGCGCTCCACCTCGGACCGGCCCCCCGGCTCGAGTGGGGTTGGCACCTCCTGCGAGAGCAATTCTCCACGCTGCGGAAGGGCTGCGGAACTGGATCTTCTCCTAGCCACCAGAGAACATCACGCCGCGGTCGAGGCACTTCGCAAGCTGTCTATACACCGCAGTCATGGCCTCGCGCGAGTCGTCGTTCCGGAGGCTGTTCACGATACGGCGCGCCAGCGTGCCCTCACCCAGGATCGTGCGCAGGGGCTGCGCGGAGGCGGGATAGAGCTTGGACACACCGAGTTCATCGTGGATGGCGCGAAGCAGATCGATGACCGGCTTGCGCGGCGAAGCCGTGACGCCGAACAGGGCGAGATACTCGCGGTCGTCGATGATGGCGTGCTCCGCCTCGTCGATTCCCGCCATCAGGACCGTGCGGAGGGAATCGGTCGGGAAGCTCTTCTGCACCTCATAGCTGACGATGCGTTCCTCGACCAGCGCGCGAACGAGCGTGGTAAGGTACTGGACGATGGCGAGGTCCGCCGCGGGACATTCCTGGATATCGACGAGACGAATCTCGATGGCTCCGCGGGTGAAGCGCGCGATGGCGCCACGGCTGTTGAGGAACTCCGACTGGAGGAGCCCGTCGGCATCGAACGGTGCGATGTCGCGATAGGTCCGCTCCAGAATCTCGCGGCGGTAGTCGGCCTCTGTATAGACAGGTTCGGGAATGACGCGCCCGATGATGGAGGGCACGCGCGCCTGATTCCCCTGATAGACGTGGAGGCGCGAATCCATCCGGCCGGTGCGGCGGCCGTCCATGATGGGCGAGCTGGCAGCTAGCGCGGGGATCAACGGCAGGGCGATGCGAATGGCCGCGTGGAGGCGCCCGAACTCCTCGTCGTTGGCGAAGGGGAGATTGATGTGGGTGCTTTGCAGGTTCGACCAACCGTGGCCGCGACAATCAAAGATGCAGTTATAGGCCTCGTAGACCTCGTTGTACTCGTGTTGCCAGAGGACCGTCTCGGTGTCGGGATTCATCCACGGGTGCGTGGCGGTCGGAAGCAGCATGGCGCCCACGGACTCCAGGCGACGATTGGCCTCGCGGACGTTTTCCTGAAAGAGTGGAGCAAGATGATCGAGCGACTTGGCCGGCCCCTCGGTCTTCATCTCGAGCACATGGGACACCAACTCGTTCGACCAGGAGATCTCCCCGAGGGTGATGTCGGAGACGATGGCGCCCGCCTCATCGCGCAGAATCGCGTCGGCAACGGGCCTCACGTCCAGCGTGGCCCGATCCACGATCATGTACTCCAACTCGACACCAAAACCTTGGAACAGCCCGAGCCGACTCACTGTGATTCATTCCTCCGTGCGGTCCGATTTTCGACGCGCTTGAGGAAGACCTCCATCACGCGCGAGTAAAGTTCGTCCTTCAGGATGCGATCCTCGAAGCCGCAATCCATGCTTGGATTGTCGTTCACCTCGATGACAAGCACCCGCTTGTCTATCTGCTTGAGATCGACGCCGTATAGACCGTTGCCGATCAGGTTCGCGATTTCGAGCGCCGTCGAGACGACCTTCTTCGGTGCCAGGCCAACGGGAAACGTCTCCACGTTGCCGTAGTCGGTCTCGCCCTTCGCATCGGTGACTTGGATGCGCCATTGCTTCTTGGCCATGAAGTATTTGCAGACGTACAGCGGCTTGCCGTCGATGATGCCGACGCGCCAGTCGAAGTCGGTGGGAAGGAACTCCTGCGCGATGACCAGGTCCGATTCCTCGAACATGTCCTTGAGGGCCTTCTGAAGCTCCTCGGCGGAGGAAACCTTGAAGACGCCCTGCGAGAAGGAGCTGTCGGGCTTCTTGAGGATGCACGGGAAGCCGATGAGTGGCTCCACGTCCTGCACATTCCCCTCGTGGACGATAAGGGTCTTCGGGTGATCGACGCCGCTTCGCTCGAGCAACTCGGCCAGGAAGACCTTGTTGCTGCATCGGAGGATCGACTCGGGATCGTCGATCACGACAAGTCCCTCAGCCTGGGCGCGCTGGGCGAAGCGGTAGGTGTGATGGTGGACGTTGGTGGTCTCGCGGATGAAGAGCGCGTCGAACTCGGCCAGACGCCCGTAGTCCTCCTTGGTGATCATCTCGACGGCGAAGCCAATCTCTTCGGCGGCCTTCACAAAGCGCTTGAGAGCCTTCTCGTTGGACGGTGCGTGGCTCTCGCCGGGATTGTGAAGGATCGCCATGTCGTAGCGACTGGCGCTCTTGTGGCGCGAAGCGGGCTGGCGTCCCTTCTCCAGGTACTCGGCGGCGAAGAGGAGCACGCTCGGCCAATGCTCGTCGGGAATTTCCGAGGTGGACATGGGCTTGATGCTCTGGAGCACCCACTTGTTCGGCTGGCGGGTGAACTTGGCGCGAAGGAGCGGAGCCTGGAACTGGTTGAAGAGATGGGCTGCCAAGCGGTCGTAGTGCTTCGCCACGTTCTTGCCGAAATAGATGCTGAGCGTGAAGCGGTCGCCCTGGATATGCGCCATGCTCTTCTGGATCATGTCGTCCAATTCGTCGGAGACGAAGCGGATGATCGTGAGGGACTTCATTTCCTGGATGGAGGAAACGCTCGGCAGGGGCCGATGCCCGCGCGCGGCGGCGAGCAACGACACATAGTACCCGACAGACTGGTACTGGTAGCTCTTGCACAGGTTGAAGACGCGGACCTTGCGCAGTTGGCCAAAGCGGGCCTGGGTCAGATAATCGCGCGAGGAAACGACCTCGCTTCCCGGAAGATCAGGCCAGTCCTTCGGGTTGTCCACTACCACTAGATTCGAGGCCATTCGCGGCGCTCCTGGTCACTTCTGATGAGGCTCGATGACGAGCAGGTTGGAGTCGTAGGTGACAATGCCCAGGTAGACAGCCCCCACGACGCGCTCGATCGGCACGTTGTAGTAGCGCCCCGGTCCGGGCGAATTCGGTGCGTAGGGGTCGGCGACATGAACCTCGCGCGTTTCCCTTGTATAGCCACAGAGCACGACAAAGTGCCCGGCGGGAGAACCGCGAAGATCGTCGTGGGTGCTGTCGGACATCTCGCGCGCTTCCTTGTAGAGGTACGTCGAGCTGAGTCCCGTCAGGATGGGAGTGCCGCGGCTGACGAACTTGCGGATCAGCTTGGGGGTCAGGTCCTCGTAGCGAACCTCGCCGCCCAGCGACAGGTATTCCAAGTAACCCGCCGTCGCCTGCTTCAGTTTCGAGTCGTGCTTGTGGGCCGCCTGACCGCGCAGCTTCGTCGGCAGATCGACGCCCGGCTCGAACCAGGTGGGGTCGAAGACCTTCAGGTTGTAGGTGTAGATGCGCGTCCGGTAGCCACGCTTCAGGGCGGCGATGCCGAGCAGCACCGCCAACGTCCCACCCTCCTTCAACTTGCCAGTCGTCGCGATAATGTCGCCAAGCGACACCGATTCCCCGTAGAAGGAGAAGATGCCGTGGAGACAAGTTGGACCGCAACTTTCCAGATCTGGCTGTCGAAGGATGGGGAACTCGAGTTTGGCCTCGAAATCCGACATGGAGCCGCTCACCTCACTGGCGGGAAGGGTTCGCCGTTAAGTCGCAAGGACTCAACCCGGAAATGAGGTGGAAGCAGGTCCATTGTGCCCGCCGTCGCTCAGGCGGCATTTGAACGCGCAATCGGCGACGGGCGGGGGGAGGGGCGCTGGGCATCAGGTGGGAAAACCTGGCGGGGCGCAGGGCCGACGACGAGCCCGTGATCAGGCTCTATTCGATCGGCGACCGACTCGTCGCCGAAGGCAAACGACGCGAAGCTGTACGGCTCCACCACCACTCCAGAGCCCACCTCAAGCGTCGTGGAGCGGGTAGTATGGTCTGGGCACCTGGCACGACAGGTATGCCTTGCCTGCGTGCTCGGCTGTGGGCTTTTGTGGGCATGATAACTTGAGGGACCGAGGCCATGACGCGAGTTGAGGTGAAGCCAGAGCTGCTGATCTGGGCGCGGGAGCGGGCGGGTCGCGATCAGGATTCCCTGATCAAGAAGTTTCCCAAGCTCCGCAACTGGGAGGAGGGTGAGCGCATGCCCACCCTCCGTCAGCTTGAGGACTTTGCGCGGACCGTTCATGTCCCTTTCGGCTACCTGTTTCTCCCGACTCCGCCCGTGGAGAACCTCCCCGTACCCGACTATCGGACCATCGCCAACGAGGAAGTCGGACGCCCGAGTCCGGACCTTTTGGACACGATCCATCAGTGCCAGCACCGTCAGGAGTGGTATCGCGAATACGCGATCACCGCGGGAGAAGGCGCGCTGGACTTCGTCGGGTCGGTGCGCGTCGGCGCCGGGGTGGAGGAGACCGCGGAACTGATGCGGACTCGCCTTGGCTTCGACGTGCAGGGGCGCAAGAAGGAATCGAGGAACTGGGAGGAATCCCTGCGGCGATTCATCGGCCTCGCAGAGGATGCGGGCGTCCTTGTCATGGTCAGTGGCATCGTTGGGAGCAATACTCACCGGAAGCTGAACCCAAGGGAGTTTCGCGGCTTCGCCCTCGCCGACAGCCACGCGCCCCTGGTCTTCATCAACGGCGCGGACACGAAAGCGGCCCAAATCTTCACCCTCGCCCACGAGCTTGTCCATATCTGGGCCGGACAATCGGCCCTCTCCGATGCGACAATGACCGATGTTCCACAGAAGGAACTTGAGCAGTGGTGCAATCGGGTGTCGGCGGAGTTTCTCGTGCCGATGGCTCAACTCCGGAAGGACTACAATGCGAGCGCAGAACTGGATTCCGAAACCCAGCGCCTGGCGCGTGACTATAGAGTAAGTACGCTGGTCATCCTGCGGCGCATCCACGACATGGGAATCATTGACGGGCAAGAGTTCTGGAAGCGTTTCCACGCGGAACTGGCCCGACTGAAGAAGCTGGCTGAGGAGAAGGGCGACAGTAGTGGAGGGGGGGACTTCTACAACACGCTCGGCATCCGGGCCAGCAGACGCTTCGCGAGGGCGGTGATCGCCACGACGCTGGAAGGGCGAGGGAGTTTCACCCGCGCCTTCCGACTTCTTGGGGTGACGCAAACCTCACACTTCAACGAGTTTGCCCGCCGTCTGGGGATCGGAGCCTAGATGAGCTACCTACTCGATACCAACGTCCTCATCGCCGCCAAGAACCTCCACTATGGGTTCGATTTCTGCCCCGCCTTCTGGGAGTGGCTGGACGCGCAGAATAGAAAAGGAAAGGTCCACAGCGTCGAGAAGGTGCGGTTCGAAATCGAAGGCCGCGAGGATGTCCTTGCCGATTGGATTCGAGGTAAAGAAGAGCGGTTCTTCGTCTCGCCCGACTCCCAAACTTCGAGTTTTTTCGGGCGGGTGACCCAATGGGCTTACAGTCAGGACTACCGGCAGGAGGCCCGTGACGAGTTCTTCGACGTCGCGGACTTCTACCTCGTCGCTCAAGCCCTCCAAGGGTCACACATTCTGGTCACGCACGAGCACCCTCGAAACTCTCGAAAGATCATCAAAATCCCCGACGCGTGCCTCGGTCTAGGCGTCAAGTTCATGACCCCTTTTGATATGCTCAGGGCGGAGAAGGCCCGTTTTGTTCTTGGGGCAGCCAGCTAGATCGGACCTCTGTTACGGCTCAGGCCTAATCTAGGTTAGCCAAGGGCGCCCCCCTCACCGCTCCTCATCATCCAGATCGAACGGCGGATCGTTGTCGTCGTCGAGGTTTTCGGCGTCGTCGCTGGCACCGTCGAGGATCGCCGCGGCGCGACGGGAGTTGCCTCCGCTGGCGCCGAGTTGCTGTTCCAGCTTATCGAGCTGGAGCAGCGCGGCATCGCAGTCCACCATGATGTCGCGGGGTTTGCTTCCCTTATAGGGACCAACGATGCCCATTTCCTCCAGCATGTCCATGAGGCGTCCGGCGCGGGCGAAGCCGACCTTGAGGCGCCGTTGGAGGAGTGAGGTGGAGCCCTTGCCGCCTTCCAGGATCGTGCGGGCCGCGGCGCGGACCAGCGCCTCGTCGATTTCGTCGTCACCGGCGTTGGCGCTGCCGCCTTCGTGCGGGACGAAGAGCCCGGCGGAAACCTTGCCCATGGTCTTGTTGGTGCCGCGGGCCATCATGTTCCCCTGGGCTTCCAGGTCGTCCATGTCGACCGGCGCGCCCATGAGCTTGGCCAGTTCCTTCTGTTCCTTCTCGCTGAGGATCGGCTCGAACTCCTCCACGTCGTACATCGGCTCGGCGTGGGTGCGGCAGTGTTCGGTGATGTGCCCGACCTCGTCGTCGCTCAGGAAGCAGCCCTGGAGGCGGATCGGCTTCCCTGCGCCTGCGGGCGCGAAGAGCATGTCGCCGCGGCCGAGGAGCGATTCGGCGCCGTTGCCGTCGAGGATCGTGCGCGAGTCGACCTTCTGGGAAACCTGGAAGGCGATGCGCGTGGGGAAGTTGGCCTTGATGATGCCGGTGATGACGTTCACGGAGGGGCGCTGCGTGGCGAGGATCAGGTGGATGCCGACGGCGCGGGACATCTGGGCGAGGCGCTGGATGCTCTCCTCGACCTCGTTCTTGGCGACGACCATCAGGTCCGCCAGCTCGTCGACAATGATGACCATGTGGGGCATCGGTTCCAGGTTCTTGCCGCGGAAGCGGGCCTGCTTGGCTGGGTCGTTGCAGATCTCGTTATAGCCGTCGATATTGCGGACGCCGTAGTCGACCAGCTTCTTGTAGCGTTCCTCCATCTGCTCGACGGCCCACGCGAGGGCGGCAGCGGCGCGCTTGGCGTCGCAGACCACCGGGGAGACCAGGTGGGGAATGTCGCCGTAGACGGCCATTTCCACTCGCTTGGGGTCGACCATCAGCAGGCGAACGCGGTCGGGGCGCATGCGATAGAGGATCGAACAGATCACGGTGTTGAGGCACACGGACTTGCCGGCGCCGGTGGCACCGGCGATGAGTAGGTGGGGCATGCGCTTGAGGTCGGCGAAGTAGGGCTTCCCTTCGATCGTCTTGCCGAGGGCCACGGCGAGGGGGCTGGGGTGGTCCCAGAACTCGGGACAGCTCACCAGCTCCTTGAAGTAGACACCCTGCGGCTTCTTGTTGGGGACTTCGATGCCGACGGCAGCCTTGCCGGGGATCGGCGCAACGATGCGGACGCTGTCCGCCTGCATGGCAAGGGCCACATCGTGCTCCAGCGAGACGATGCGGGAGACCTTCACGCCGGGGGCGGGCTTGAGTTCGAAGCGGGTGACCGTGGGGCCCTGGGTCACAGCGACGACCTTCACCTCGATGCCGAAGTCCATGAAGGTCTTCTCGAGCGTGTTGGAGATCTCGACCAATTCCTCGCGGGAGATACGGTTGTCGACCTTGGGCGGGTCGGAAAGAAGAGCGATGTCGGGAAGGCGATAGCTGGCCAGCTCGCGATTGCGTCGGGTGCGTTCGTCCTCCTCCTGAGCGGCGACGGCGCTCATCTCGCGGGCGCGCATGGCACCCTCCACGCCGGAGGGGCGCGTTTCGAGGTTCGGGTCGAAGAGCGGGTCGGCGCCGGACTCGGAGAAGTCCTCGTCGGCGTCGGGAAGACCGTCGATGCCGAGGCCATCGTCGAGACGACGGAACGCGCGGTTCTCGGCGGCGTCGAGCGACGGGGCAGCCTTCTTCTCGCGGCGAACGGTGCCCTCGCCGTTCTTCTCCCAGCGGTTGGGGAAGAGCTTGGCAAGTCCATCGGCCACGGCGGCGGCGCCCTCGGCGTGCTCGCTGTTGGCGGGGTTGCCGGAAGCGATGGGGAGCGGAGCGCTGTGGTCGGAGAAGACAATTTCCTGCTGGGCCTCGATCACGGGCGCGGCACGGCGCTCGGCCTCGGCGGTGAGGGCGCGCTCGTACTCCTCGTCGATGCGCGCTTCCTCAAGGGCACGCGCGGCGGCGAGGGAATCGGCGTCGTAGCTCTCGGAGAACTCGGCGAGGGGAATCTCGGTTGCCTCGGTGGGATCGGGCTCCACGAGCACAGGCTCGCGGCGCCCGAAAAGGCTGCGGAAGAAGCCGGGGCGTTCCTCCTCGGCCTCGGGGAGGTAGGCCTCGGGGGTGTCGATGACGGGGGACAGGACGCGGGCCGCAGGCTGGGTCGGTGCGACCGGTTCCTCGGCGGGCGATTCGGCGTCCTGCTTGCGGAAGCGGGCCGCCACCATGAGCGCCAGCGTGGTCACGCGCAGGTGCGTCATCATCACGACGCCGATCAGCATCATGCCGGAGAGCGCCATGCCCGCGCCCAGCGAGCCGAACATGCCGACAAGACGCAGGCCGTCCCACTCCACCATGAAGGTGCCAATAGCGCCGGCGCGGCGAAAGGTTTCCTCGGCCCAGGCCGCATCGTCGGCGGTCGGCAACGCGATCGCGCCCGTGATGCCCATGAGCAGCAGGACAATCCCGCCGAAACGGGAGAGGCTCCAGCCAGTGGGGCGCCCGATGAAGAGTTGCACCGCAAACCAGAGGACAAAGGCGGGAATCGCGAAGCTGGTCCAGAAGCCGAGCAGCCAAATGGTGACCGACGCGAGCGCCCCGCCAACGGGACCGGTCAGGCCGTTTTCCTCGCCTCCGCCAAGAAGCGACACCGCCACGAAAAGTCCCGCGAGCGCCACAAGCACCGCGCACGTTTCGCGAATGAGAAGGCTGCCCGACCGATCATCGTTCTGTTCGGCGGACCCGGGTGGGGAATAAGTGACATCCTGCATAGCAGCGCCCGTTTCTTGGGAAGAGGAATCCAGTCAACGGTGCAGCCTTTCAGGTGCCTCGGGAACAACGGCAAGTTCAATCGACAAAGGTTGAACATTTGAGGCGACGAGTGATGGGAATGCGCGAGGGGATTATCCTCAAAGGACGACAGCCATCCGCCCGCGCAATATGGCCTGAAAGGCCGTGTTGTGAGACGCCGTAGGACGAAAAAAAAGATCCACCACGGAGGCGCGGAGACACGGAGAAAAGCGCACCGAGAACGCGGGATGGACGCAACTCCCTGTCTGTTTTGCGCGTTGTGTGCCATGTCACCTCGGCGGTCGTGCAAGGCCTGAAAGGCCGACAGAGCCAAGCCCGTGTCTGACCGAGCAGCGCGAGGGAGGGCCGGGTCGAAGGACATCGCGTGTGCGGTCTGAAGGACCGCCGCAGGTCCATTTCATCGGCCCCGCG
>WGMQ01000024.1 GCA_016125005.1 bacterium
GAAGGCGGATGGGGAGACGCGCCGACTCCACACGATGTTCCTGCTACTCTGGATCGGCGGCCTGCTGGTGGCGTTCGGCTCGACCACGCCGATCTTTGGATTGCTCGTCAAGTTCGTCCCCGGTTTCGGACTTTTCCGCGTGCCGGGACGCTGGTCGCTATGGTGCGTGATTGCCACGATCTTCTTCGGCTGCCGCATGGTGGATTGGCTTCTGGCGCCGTCGGCGCGGACCCGCCCTGCAACCATCGCGGCGTGGTCGGTCATGGGCGCGATCCTCCTCGCGATGATTCTGGTGCAGGGCGTCTTCCTGCGGCCCATCATGCTGGCGCTCGGAGTTCCCCAGAGCGACGACGGCATCAACCAGCTCTTCGTCACCTTTACGCGCGCCGCAGCGACCGCGGCCCTGATTGCCACGGGACTCACGATGCTTGCGCTGGCGCTTGCCGTGCGCTGGCCCCGCTGGAATCGCCTCGCGGCCGCCTGCGTTGTGCTGGTGGGGATCGCCGATCAGTATCAGGCTTGGCTCCCCTTCACCGTGCCGATCGGCCAGCGGTACGTTCCCAACGCCCCGCAGACCGATGCTCCCTACCACCGCTGTCCGGCGGATATCTTCGAGTCGCACTTCTTCACCGAGAACGAGCCCGTCGCGCTGATTCGGTCGCAGAAGGGTCGCACTCACTTCACCGACACGCCGGTGAGTTTCTACTACGACCAGGACTCACCAGGCCTGCAGGCTGAACGCCCGGCAGCGCTCGGGCTGGAGATCACGCGCGGCTATCAGCAACTGCGCCTGGCGGGCTACGCCGAGGAATACTACTCCGCCAACATGCCATCCGCGTCTGGTACCAATACGCCGATGCTCTCTGCCATGCAGGTCGTGGACCGGCGCTTCTTCGATGCGTACAACGTGACGCTGTTCCTGACCCACCCGCAGCCGGGCGAACTCCCGATCCTGGCGACGCAAGGATTCGGCGAGCCGCAGGCCGCCGATGAACTGGGCATGGCAGCGCTGGTCAATCCCGGAGCGCGTGGGTATGCGTGGCTTTCCGAGTCGTCCAATTTTCTGGAGGCGGAACCCGATCCATCCATCGGTGCTGTGACGATCCGTGAGCGCGAGGCCGAGCACTGGACTGCTGTCGTCTCTGCGGTGAAGCCCGGCTGGCTGCACTTCTCGTCGCCGGCCTACCCGGGATGGGAAGTGACCGCGACGGGGCCTTCGGGCGAAGTATTGATGGGTGAGGACGGACGTTCCATCCAGCTTCCCGGCGCTGGTACCTGGGAGGTCGAACGACGCTTCGAGCGGATCGGTCTTCGCCCGGGGAATCTGGCGCTGGCGGTCGCCGGTCTGCTGGCGGCCCTGTGGTTGATCGCCGGTGGCTTTGGGTTATTCCTCGTTCCCGTTCGGAGCGCTCAGGTCTAGCCCTGCGCTGCGGCCCTCAAAAACCGCTTTGCTGTCAGTATCGCCAAGCAGGAGGCCGTTGGGAAAGCTCTGGGTGACCAAGCCGCCAATGAAAAGGCCACCGCCCACCAACGCCGCAGGGACGAGGGCCGAGGTGAACGAGTCCACCTGAAAGTCGGGCAGCAGCGAGGGAAGGATCAGATAGATCCAAGGGAGCGCCAGAATCGTCGCCATGGCCACGGGAGGCAGGGCGGCATAGGGATCCAATGCCACCAGACCCGCCAGCGGAACACCCACCAGAACCGGGAGCGGCGCGAACACGAATAACAAGATCCAGTTAGCCGCGCCGTTCACACGAAAGTTACCCTGAAGCGAAGCCACGCCCGCAATGGCCAGCACGGCGGCCGCGGCGTAGGCGATGCCCATGAAGGTAAGCGACGGAAGTGTCAGGTCGATGTCCATTTGGTACTTTCCCTTGGAACTCACATACCCTTATGTCGCTCCCTCCCGACCACCATGACAACGGGAATCGCCCATTGACCCTTTGCGAACGGACGATGCTTCTGTTCAACGATTGACAACTAAATCCCCCCCGGAGTCCCAGCCGTGTCCTCGAGTGCCCCCTTTCCGATCGTCGATGGCAAGTACACCATGGAACGAGAGCCCATCGTTCGCATCGGGGTGATCCTCGAGGAGGACGGAGCCTCGGGTGTCGACGTGGAGCTGCCCGGCGATGGCTACACGGTTGACGTCCCCGGCCAGGCCTCGCTGACCCTCTCTGGCGAGTCCACCGCGGCGCTCCGCATCCAGAGCACGTCCGGTGGCACGCGCCTTCAGCTCCTCAGCCGCGATGGTCGCGTCCTCGTCGCTGACGCGCTCACCATCCGCCTGGTTCCGCCCGTACCCTCCCGCCCGCTTGGGGCCGGAGATGGCACGCTGGTCCGCGACATCATCGCCGGCCGCGGTTTTCACTGGGCCAAGAAGATCGACCAGACTCTCACCCACACGCTTGAGTTCATTCCCGCCAACGGCAACGTCGTCATGGTGAACGAGTTGCCGCTCGAAACCTACCTGACGGGCGTCATCACCGGCGAGATGAGCAACGAGTGTCCCATCGAGTACATGAAGGCACAGGCCGTCGCCGCGCGTAGCTGGCTGCTGGGCCAACCGGTTCCCCCGCACCCCGACCGCCCCTTCCTCTGGTGCAACGACGATTGCTGCCAGCGCTATCAGGGCACCGGTGGCTGGAACGAGCTGGCGATTCGCGCCATCGATCAGTGCCGCGGCGAAGTCCTCATCACCCCCTCCGGTCACTACTGCGACGCCCGTTACAGCAAGAGCACCGGTGGCATTTCTGAGGATTCCGAATCCGTGTGGGGGGTCCATATCGAGGGCCTTTCCTCGGTCATCGACGCTCCCGCTGGCTCTCCCATCGAGAAGTTCTTCCCCGTCACCGAGGCGAATCTCGACGAGTACCTCGACGGCGAATGGCTGAAGACTACGGATGCCTTCGCCAGCCCCAACGTGGTCCCCGAGGCTACCATCACTCGCTACCTCGGCCGCGTGGACGAGGTGGGCGAGTATTTCCGCTGGGATCTGGAGCTGACGCAGGCCAATCTGGTCGAGTCCCTGACGAAGCGTGGTGGCCTGACCGATCTGGTTGAGGTGCTCGACTTCAAGGTAACGCAACGTGGCCGCAGCGGCCGCATTTCCCTCCTCGACGTTCGCTATCGTGACCGCAACGGCGCCGAGAAGACCCACACGATCCGCCGCGAATACTACGTCCGCGCCGGACTCTCGATGAAGTTCCTGTATAGCTCGGCGTTCCGCATCACGCCCCACCGTTCGGCGGACGGGCGCCTTGAGAAAGTGACGCTGCGTGGCGCGGGCTGGGGCCACGGCGCCGGGCTTTGCCAGATCGGCGGGCTGGGTCGCGCCCTCAAGGGTCAGGACTATCGCACCATCCTGCTGCACTACTACATCGGCGTGCGGCTGGAACGGATCTACAAGTGAGTCGCCTGGCGGAGCTGCGTCGGCGGCTGGACGCGCTGCGTCCGCTGCCGACCGGCGCGCTTCGCACGCTGCGCGAGACCGTCGACCTGGAGTGGACCTACCACTCCAACGCCATCGAGGGAAACACGCTGTCGCTCAAGGAAACCAAGGTGGTCCTCGAAGGGATCACCGTTGGCGGGAAGTCGGTTCGCGAGCACCTGGAGGCGATCAACCACGCCGAAGCCGTTCGTTGGCTGGAGGAAATCGTTGGCGGCGGGGAACCTCTCACAGAGCGCCTTCTCCGCGAACTCCACGGCATGGTGCTGCGCCGCATCGACGACAGCATTGCGGGTCGCTATCGCACCGGGAACGTGCTCATCGCCGGGGCGGTGCATCGTCCGCCCGACTCACTTCATGTGCCGGCGCAAATGGAGGAGTTCTTCCGCCAGATCGCGGCGCACCACGCCAAGGGTGATGCGGTGGAGCTTGCCACTTGGGCCCACGCCGAACTGGTGCGCATCCACCCGTTCGCCGATGGGAACGGACGCTCTGCACGGCTGCTGATGAACCTGATACTAATGCGGAATGGCTGGCCCCCCGCGATCATCCGTAAGGAAGATCGGCTTCGGTATTATGAGGCGCTAGACAAGGCCCACACCACTGGCGATCTGCACGACTTTCGGTCGCTCGTGGAGGAGCGTCTGATCGCATCGCTGGAATTGTACCTCAGCGTGCTGGAGACGGGATCATGAGCCCCCGGAAGGCGCCGCTTTCTGGCCGAAGAAGATCCTCTTTGCGACACCTGCCACGAGCGGAAGGACCGAGACCAGGACAACGATCACGATGATCTTGTCCAGTCGGTCAGCCCACTTGGTGCCGCCAAGCAGGTATCCCGCCCAGAGCAGCGACGTGATCCAGACAATCCCGCCGAAGATATTCCACCACACGAAGTTCTTGTAGGGCATCCGCGCCACGCCCGCCGCGAACGGAACGAACGTCCGCAGGATGGGAACGAAACGCGCGCCGACGACCGCCAACCCACCCCACTTCTCGTAGAAGGCGTGCGCCTCCTCCATGTGGCGGCGCTTGTAGAAACGCCCGTCGGGCCGATTCCAGATCGCGTTGCCGCTCCGGTAGCCCAAGTAAAACCCCAACTGATCGCCAACGATCGCAGCCACGATCAGAATTGCATTCAGCGTCAGGACGTTCAGCGCAGCGAGGTGATTCGGATTCGCCGGGTTGGCGAGGACGCCCGCCGTGATCAGCAGAGAATCACCCGGCAGGAAGAAGCCCACCAACAGACCGGTCTCGGCAAAGATGATGGCGGTCATCGCCAGCACCCCGCCGGTCTGGATGATCTGGGCGATGCCCTCTGAGGAATGAAGCGAATGAAGGAAGTCCAGCATGACGAAGAAACCCGCCTGTTGGGCTTCGGGGGACGTGGCCGATCGAAGCCGCGAGGAAACTCAATCGCGGGACCATCAAGCGCAAGCCCCATCCGCGAGCAGGGTTCATCTTGCGCGCGCGGGTCGTCCTGGGTCCCATGGACCCGTAGGTTGCGGGTGAAAGGACGGCGTGGTGGCCATGATGATCGAGATGGAAATGGTCGAAATCCAGCTCCACGATAACGGAGGGCAACAGATCATCATCCTTCAGGAGAAGGATGGCGCGCGCATCGTTTCCATCTTCGTGGGGACTTTCGAGTTCATCTATCTGGATCAGGCACTCAAGGGAATCATCCACGAGCGCCCCATGACCCACGACCTCATCGTCAACGTGCTGGATACCCTCGGCGGCAAGCTGGTGGGGGTCCTTGTGGACGAGCTCAGGAACAACACCTACTTCGGCAAGCTGCTGGTGCGCACCGGTGATGGAGAGGTCCTGCGCGTCGACAGCCGTCCCTCCGACGCGATGGTGCTGGCCATGAAGGAACGCGTCCCCATCTATGTGGAGGAGGACGTGCTCCGCGCGGTCTCCGGCGAAGAGGAAGAACGGGAATCCGATGACGACGAATGACGCGGCCTCCAAGCCGTGGTTCTCCGGGACACTCGCCGCGTGGCTCGGCTGGCTGGTCCTCTCTGTCTATACACTCAGTGCTGCCATTGTGCCGGTCCGTTCGGATAACGACATTTGGTGGCACCTGAAGAGTGGCGAGTATATCGCCGCCAATGGCATCCCCAAGCACGACGTCTTCAACTTCAAGGCGGAGGACCTCGAGTGGCACAACCACGAGTGGCTCTCCCAGGTGATCCTCTATGAGGCCGCCCACGTCCTGGACCGGATGGGCCTCGGAGAGATTCGCGGTGCGATCCTTTTCAACGCACTGATCATTTGGCTCACGATAACCCTTGTCTATACGATGTCTAGATATCTATCCGGGCGCTGGGTCGTGGCATTCCTGGTCTCGGTCGCGTGCGTTGCCATCGGCAGGCGCATGTTCTATGTGCGCCCGCCAACGATCACGAACCTCATGCTGGTCTTGGAGATGATGCTCCTGATCGGTGTGAACGAAGGGCGCATCAGGCGCGGATGGTTGTGGCTTCTAGTTCCCGGAATCGCACTGTGGACCAACCTGCACGGCGGCTGGATGGCCGGGGGCGTGGTGCTGGGTTGTTGGGCAATCGGGCAAGCGATGGCCATCTTCAAGGACCGGCTTCCCCGCGTTCCCATCGATCCGCCGCCCGTCACGCTCTCTTTTGCGTCTCTTGCGGCGCTGCTTCCCGCATGTCTGCTCGCGACCTTCTGCAATCCGTATATTTACCATCTATACGAGCTGCCCAAGCGGGTGCTGTCGGACGCGCTTCTCGTCCAATCCATCGGCGAGCTGGCGTCGCCAAACTTCTTCTTCGTCATCGATTTCGAACTCTGGACGCTGGCGCTATTCGCCATCGCGCTGATGGTGCGCTCACGCCGCGTCTCGATCTTCGAGATCCTGATCTTCTTCTTTTTCCTCCACCAGGCCATGCAGCACGTTCGTCACTTGTCGCTGTTCGCCATCATGATGGTGCCGGTCGCGTCGCGATTGCTCGGCGCCGCGCTGGACATGAAGGAGTCGGCGCTCCGGGATCATTGGCCGCGCCTGCTTCGGACTCCTTCCATCGCGACCGCCGCGATTGGATGCCTCTTCGCCTCATGGGTGCTCATCAATCCGCGCGAGGGAGGCATGTGGAGCCAGCCACTCACGGAGCGCAGCTACCCCGGGCGCAACCTCCAGTGGGCAGCGCAGCCCGAGGGCTACGTCCGCGAGGCATTCCCAGCCCGACTCTGTGATTTCGTGGAACTGGCGGATATTTCCGGCCCCATGTTTAACCAGAACTACTACGCCGGATATCTCATCTGGCGCCTTTCTCCCGACCGCTCGCGTGTCTTCAGTGATTCGCGCTTCGACATCTTTGGCGGCGATTTGATGCGTTTGGAGAATCGCATCGTCGGCGCCGATCCGACGCCTGTCGAACACGACGGGAAGCAGGTGCCCTTCTGGCGCGCGGCCCTATCGGACGTCGACTGGGTCATCGCCAAGCAGAACACCGCCCTCTGGTACGAATTGCACCAACAGGCAGGTGCTTCCGCCGAGTGGCTTGGCCTCGCGAGCTTTCCTGAGAACGATCTCGAAGTCTGGATTCGCGCCACGCCAGAGAATGTCGCCGCGGAGGGACGTTGGGAGTCGGCTCGCCGCCTCGTCAACGCGGCGAAGCCATGAAGCCGGGTACTTCCCAGACGCTTGGCTGGCTGGTCGCGTCTATATTGCTAGTTTGCTATCTATCTATACAGGTCTTGCCGCTTCTTTCCGACGGTGAAACCGGCGTGGTCGGGCTCGCCTCCCACGCAAACGACTACAAGCACGTCTACCTCAGCTCCGTCCTCCTTTCAGAGGGCCTCTCGCCCTACGATCCGCAGAACATGCTCACGGTCGCCGGTGCCGCATCCGTCAATGACGACCCTCGTTTTCGCACGATTCTTCCCTACGTCTATCTACCATTCACCGGCCTTGTCATGAGGCCGCTGTCGCTGTTCCCATTCGCCCAGAGCGTGGTCGTCTTCCAACTCGTCAACCATCTGCTGGTGCTTGTTGCACTCGGAGTGGTGACATGGGCATCGGGACTTTGGAGTCGCTGGGGAAGCTGGTCCATCGCGCTCGCGCTCGCGACGGTTGCCTTCAACACCGCCCTCTTTCGGCAGAACAATGCGGGCCAGTTGAACGTGGTGCTGATGCTCTGCTGGGCGCTTGTCTATACAGCGGAGAAGCGATCCTGGCACCCCGCCGTCGCGGGTGTCGTTGCCGCGTTCGGTGCGCTCTTCAAGCTATCCCCGGGAATCCTCATCCTCTGGTTCCTGCTGCGGCGTCGTTGGATGGAGGCTCTTTGGATGACCGTCGCTGGAGCGGTGCTCATGGGGATTTCCGTCGGTGTCTACGGCGTGCGCGTCCATCTGGACTTCCTTCCGGTGCTCAAAGATATGGGCTATGGCCGTTCGACCTGGGCCGAGTTCGGGCACACGTTCTGGCGCGATGCCTACAACCAATCGTTCAATGCGCTGTTTCACCGCAGCCTTGTCGCCATGCCCGGCAGCGAGGTCGCTCCGTTGTTCACCGGCACCCCGGCCCTTGCGAACGGCCTGACGTGGGTCTGTTCGCTGGGGATTCTCTCCGCTTTCGCCTTCGCGTCGTGGCGCGACAGATCCGTCGGTGGTGCTGCGTCTTGGGCCGCGTGCCTCGGCGCCTCCCTCCTGCTTCCGAGCATCTGCTGGGATCACTATCTGGTGCAGTTGCTCCCCGCCGTGCTGGTGCTTGCCGCCATGAGTCTCGACACGGGCAGGCGACGGGCACTCTGCCTGATCCTGCTTGCCGGGGCGGTGGCGCTTATCAGTTGGCACGTCCGCTTCGAGACCTTCGGCGGCGGCATCGGGCTCGTGCTTGGTTCGCTCAAGCTCCCCGCTGCCCTCCTTGTTTTCGCGCTGGGGGTCATCTTTGCGATTCGGTCGGTGCCGACAGCCCCGACGGATATCGACGTTCCCGAACCAACGACCGTTTGACTCTCCGCGGCGGCGGACGCCCTATTCGCCCCAACGAAGCGTTGCGAAAAGGAAGTGCTGAATGGCTGCGGAGTGGTTGACTGAACTGGACCGGACGGTGTTCCGCGCGATCAATGGCAACTGGAGCGGAGGCGTGCTCGACCCGCTCTTTGCCTTTGTGACGGACGCAGGGAACCTGACCATTCCCGTGGCGATCCTGGCGATCATCGCGGCGGTGCGCGGCTCCGCCCGGACCCGCTACGCGCTCCTGCTGGTGCTGCTCGCGATGGGGCTCACGGACCTGATCGGCGGCGCGCTGAAGGAACTCTTCGAACGCCCGCGTCCCTACTGGACGCTGGAGGACGTTCGCCAGATCGCGGGCGGTCCGTCCTTTCGGTCGAAATCCGGCTCTTTTCCGTCGAACCATGCCGCCAACAACTTCGCGATGGCGACGATGCTCACGCTCTGCTTTCCGCGCCTCGTCGTCGCGATTCCCGCGTTCCTGCTCGCAGGTCTGGTGGCGCTGTCGCGCGTCTATGTGGGGGTCCATTATCCGTCCGACGTGCTGGGCGGCGCGCTGATCGGCGCCGTCGTGTCGGGCCTGCTCTTTGGACTCAACGTGCGCGAGCCGGTGCTCCGGTTCGAGGACGAGAAACGGTTCCAGTTCAACTGGGGCGGACTCGGTCTGCTCGTTGTGCTCGTGTTCACGCTCTACCGGTTCGCCATCGTGATGAAGGGCCACTTCCCACTCGCCGCCGAGGAGGCCCAGTACTGGTGCTGGTCGCGGCATCTCGATTGGTCCTATTACAGCAAGCCGCCCGGCATCGCCTACCTGATGGCGCTGGGCACGTCGATCTTTGGCACGACGGAATTGGGCGTCCGCTCGGTGGCTCTCTTCTCCTCCGTCGGCATGGCCATCGTCACCTGGGTGCTGACCATGCGGATGTTCAACGACAAGCGCCTCACCGCGGTGTCGCTCATCGGCCTCAACCTGATGATTCTCTATTCCATCGGCGCCATCGTCACCACCACGGACACGCCGATGCTCTTCTGCTGGTCGCTCGCGTGCCTGATGGCGTGGCTGGCTATTTTCGAGGAACTTGAGGAAGGCTGGTTCCTGCTGGGACTCGCCATCGCCCTCGGCCTATTGGCGAAGTACGCCATGATCTACTTACCGATTTGCCTGCTGATCTATCTCGCGCTCTCGCCGCGTCATCGCGGGTTGCTGAAGACGGTGGGGCCGTGGCTTGCGATCGTCATCGGGTTGATGGGATTTGCGCCCGTGATCTACTGGAACGCGACGAACAACTGGGTTTCCTTCCGCCATGTGGCGACCCAGACGACGGCGGGGGAGGGCTTCTCCATCAATCCCGCCACGTTCTTCGAGTACCTTGGCGGCCAGGCGGGAGTCGTCGGCCCGGGTATTTTCCTCGTCATGCTGGCGGCCGTCTGGGTTCCGTGGCGCCGAGAGGGCCTGCGCATGGATCCGCGCGTGCTCTTCCTGCTGTCGCTCGGCGTGCCGGTGTTCCTCGGGCTTGCCGTCAAGAGCATCCAGGCGCGCGTGCTCGGCAACTGGGCTGCTCCCGCCTACTACACCTGGTCCATCGCCGCCGCGTGGGTCTTCCTGCGCCTGTGGGACGAGTTCGCCGAGGACCGTCTTCGGCGCCGCCTGCTGACGGGTGTGGCGGCGTTCGCCGTGGTGCTGCCGGTCGGTGCGCTGCTGGTCTTCCACGAGCCATCCGCCTACGCCAGCGTCGTCGACACGGCGCGCAAGGTCGGCTTCGAGATGCCTGCCAAGGCCAGTCCCATGTATCAGTTCGCGGGCGGGCGAGACCTGGGCAAATGGGTCGGCGAGATTCGCGCCGAGATGCCCCATCCCGAGCGCACCTTCATCGTGGCCAAGCGCTATCAGGAGGCCTCACTCCTGCAATTCTACGTCCCCGGCCAGCCGCGTACCTACAACGTGAATACCGGGCGCCGCATGAATCAGTTCGACCTGTGGGGTGGCTTCCCAGAGTTGGAAGGTCAGGACGCGCTCTACGTCCTCAATGGTAGCGGAGACGCCCAACTCACGAACAAGATCGTGCGCGACGCCTTCCTCCATGTGGGCGAGGCGAAGCATCTGACCGTCACCATCAACGATCAGGAAATGGCCGAGTTCACTGTCTATCCGTGCTTCGGATTTCGCGGCGAATTCGCCGCGCCGGAGAACGTGACTTACTAGGCGATCGAGCGCCCACCCAACGCACCGCTAAGGTCGTCGTGCAGACACCGCACCGCGTCCGCGTCGCGATGCACGGCGCCTGTTCCAAGCTCCTTCAGGAAGCGGCACGCCGCGTGGCTGCGGGCGGCGTGCTCGTAGGCCTCGATCCACTGTTGGCGCTCGGGCAATCGCGCCGGATCGACCGGCCACACGCCGGGACGGGGCTTCATGTGTGCGTTGATGCCGATGCGCCACGGCTTGGCGGTCAGCCGCGCGCGAAAGCACTGCTGGTTCATGCACATGGCTGTATAGACAGGATCGGCATTCATCGCGCGAAAGAAATCCAGTACCTCGTCGCTCCTCGGATCGAACGTGGCATGAAGCGCGAGCGCCCGCAGCCCCGCCGGGGTCTCGTATAGACGCACCCGCCAGCTCTGGTTGCGCTGGACCCAGCGCTCGAAGCGACGGACGCAGAACTCACGGCGCCCGCCCGCCAGCTTCACCCGCAACGCATAGGCTATCTGCCACAGCGCCGGTGCGACGACCGTCAGCGCGACGAAGATGATCGCCCCAAGCAGCAACGAATTCAGGTACCAGCCAAACCCAATGGAGGCAACTATCCCAAGAACCGGGAGGAAACACATGGAAAAGACGCCGATTCCTCCGACCCCCTCGTAGTCCACATCGACGAACAGCACATTCGGGGTGTTGAGGCACCATGCGCCGTAGCTGTTCCGGGTGATGATCGTGTCGCCGTGCTCCTGGAGGATTTCCTCGCGGATGGGAACGCCCTCCGCGCCGTGGTACGGCACGCGGGGCTCGCGACGCTCGACGGGCTTGTCCGCCAGCGCTTCCTGCATGGCCTCTGCGGCGCGACGATCGGCCATCTCCTGCGCGGCCTCGGGGCTGTCGTTCGACCACCCAAAGCGCCGCACCGTAAAGCGACGACGTCCCCGGCTCTCTTTCAACCGACACTCAGCCCAATATCGCGGAACCAGCATGGCAGCCTCCAACCGGGAACATGCCCAGCGCCGTCATCCCGGGCAACTCCAAGCCGCGGTCCGTGCGAAAATCATTGCTCTGCACCGTGGGGCGCGAAAAAGAATCCCCGCGTGTGGCCGAGTGGCGGAATGGCAGACGCGCTCGACTCAAAATCGAGTGCCCGAAAGGCATGAGGGTTCGAGTCCCTCCTCGGCTACCACCCTTTCCCTGATTCCGGCCCAAGACCTATCCGTACTCGATTTTGCGCGATCAGACCTTCACGCAGATTCGAAATTCAACCTCAGTGGGAAGGGCGAAACTGCCTCCGCGCTCGTTGCCGACCTCCACGAAGTCACGGATGACTTCGGGTGCGCTCGCGAATAGCTCGTCCAGCGTTTCCTCGGCGATGAAGCACCCGTCCAGCCCCTGCACGGTGGCCCAGAAGCGGATCTCGTCTGGACCTTCGTTCTCATTGATCTCCAGCACATACTTCATGTCGCCGCTCCTTTCCGGACTTACCTCAGCCCGGCCTTCTTAAGGATGTCATGTTCAAGCCCTTTGCCAAGCGGCTTGTTGCCATGAACTGGAACAGTCAGGTGACCTGCGAATCCATCCCTGACCATCGTGTGATGACTACCGCGTATTCGACTGATGGTCCATCCATGGCGGACAAGGAGCTTCACCATTTCTTTTCCCGTCAGTGGCATTGGTCGGCCTTCCATTTCGCGCCAACCGGACAGGGATTCTTGGCGCCGCAGCGTAGTATTTGGCAACCACTCTTGTACAATTCGACTTCCAAAGCTCCTGCTCAGGAATAAATCTCCGCGCCTCCCTGACGGAACTCGACGCTCTTCTCGTCCATGGCCTTGGCGATGGATTCCGCGGTCATGCCTTCGCGCTGGGCGAAGTCGCGGATTTGCTGGGTGATTTCCATCGAGCAGAACTTGGGGCCGCACATGGAGCAGAAGTGGGCCACCTTGGCTCCGTCGGCCGGGAGGGTCTCGTCGTGGAACTC
The DNA here is from genome assembly GCA_016125005.1 of bacterium. GTDB lineage: Bacteria > Sumerlaeota > Sumerlaeia > SLMS01 > SLMS01 > WGMQ01. Next base: position 12,601 of record WGMQ01000024.1, read on the forward strand.
ACGGGCGGTGTCCGGGTCCAGGCCCAGGTTGAACTGGTCCTCCCAACGGAACTCGAAGCGGGCGCGGGAGAGCTGGTCGTCGCGGTACTGGGCGCCGGGGTGCCCCTTCGCTAGGTCTGCCGCGTGGGCGGCGATCTTGTAGGTGATGACACCTTCCTTCACGTCGTCCTTGTTCGGCAGGCCGAGGTGTTCCTTCGGCGTGACGTAGCACAGCATCGCGCAGCCGTACCATCCGATCATCGCCGCGCCGATGCCGGAGGTGATGTGGTCGTAGCTGGGGGCAATGTCGGTCGTGAGCGGTCCGAGTGTATAGAAGGGAGCCTCGTGGCACCACTCGATCTGGCGCTGCATGTTCTCGTGGATCATGTGCATGGGAACGTGGCCCGGGCCCTCGTTCATCACCTGCACGTCAAAGTCCCAGGCGCGCTTGGTCAGCTCGCC
>WGMQ01000060.1 GCA_016125005.1 bacterium
CCGACAACCAGGCCGCCCGCGCCGCCGAAGTCTATCGCTTCCTCGACGGCATCGCCTCCCAGTCCGAGGAGGAGCGCCGCAAGGCACAGGCACGCCGCATGGTCTTCAACCTCATGAACGTCTACGAGGAAGAGGATCTCGGCAACCTGGTCCAGCGCATTGAGGAGAACCTCCACTACCTCCGCACCATGTACCCCGGCAAGAAGGACATCCCCCAGATCCAGAAGCTGAAGGGCATGCAGCGCGAGTACGAAGAGGAGCTCATCTGGGGCTACGTCGGCACCTCCCCGCACGACGTGTTCCACGGTCGCCTCGGCTTCTACACGGGCGACATCTTCACCGAGCAGCCCACCATGAACCGCGACGTGGCGCCCGTCCTCAAGATGATCGAGGACCTGCAGCCGACCATCGTCTCGCTCGCCTTCGACCCGGAAGGCTCCGGCCCCGACACCCACTACAAGGTGCTCCAGGTCCTGCACGAGGCCCTCATCCAGTACAACAAGAAGACCGGCAAGTCCCCGATCGTTTGGGGCTACCGCAACGTGTGGTTCCGCTACCACCCGGCAGAAGCCAACATCTTCATCCCCGCCACGCTCAACACCATCGCCATCATGAACGACTCGTTCATGCACTGCTTCGGCTCGCAGAAGAACGCCAGCTTCCCCAGCTACGAGTACGACGGTCCCTTCTGCTACCAGGCGCAGGCGCTCCTGGTGGAACAGTTCCGCATGCTGCAAACGTGCCTCGGCGAGCGGTTCTTCATCGAGAACAAGAGCCCCCGCCTCCGCGCGGCCCGCGGCTTCGTGTTCCTCAAGTCGATGGAACTGGCCGAGTTCTCCGGCAACGCCCGCAGCCTTGCCGCCGCCACGGAAAACGTGAACGCGAAGTAAGACAAACGCGTTGCACTGAACACCAATCCCCGACCAACTGATGGCGGTGCCGATCAACCCGGCACCGCCATTGTGATTTTGGGGAACCGAACCATGGAAGGCGAACAGCAGAAAAACGAGACCGAGCGGAAGAGCCAGGCGAAACTCGACGAAGATTTCGAGCACTTGGCCAGCCGCGCCCTCGCTGCCATGGAACGGGCCGGGGAACTGGCCCGAGACATCGCCATCCAAACCAACACCGCCATCGTGATGGTACGCGATGGCAAGACCGTTTGGGTTACTGCCGACGAACTCCGACGGGAAAGGGCGGAGGCAGCGGCGAAGGGGAACGAAGCCACGTAGGCAGTCATCTGCCGTCCCACGGAGCCAATCTACGTTTAGTGGGACCCAAGCAAATCTGGTATGGGAGGGAGACTTGAATCTGTGCCCTTCTTCTGCCCAGTCCAAACATTGCCCAGAGAAATGAGGCCATTCGTCGGATCATAGGGGAGTTGGGCACTGTTCGCGAACTTGTGATCGAAGACCAAGTCCGGACCAACGCCTGCGAGCCTCCAATCACCGTAGAATTTCTCGGCCGCAGGCCAGAACGTCGACTTGGGATTCCAACGGACGTATTCTGCGATGACCTGATAGGTGTAGAGCCGTTGGTCGAGCGGAGCGGTAGTATTCCTTTCCATGAAAGGATCGAGGAGATAGGCAGAGGTTACATAGGCAACGGGGGTGGATAACGCCTTGCTCATCACCCCGGAAACTTGAACCCCTCCAATCGAGTCGAACTCGGAATCCCCGTATCGTTGATGAGCCATCCGGGGTGGCCGGTTATAGTCGGCTGAGTAAGCCTCGATGCCCACTCTGAGGGTACGGTGGTCTGACTGAACCCGAGCGATCTTCGCGCGGAAAGACGCGGCGATGTAGTTTTCCGAGGCGACTCCAGCTAGAATAAGGATAATGCCAACGACGATCATCAGTTCGATGATGGTGAGCCCTTTGTGGTGGCTACGGAACATGGTTTAGATCCTCGGAGGAGTCAGTTGTTTGCGGATCTGAACTCGCGATTAAGCTTCCGTGCAGCTCGCGAGCCCGAGTGATAGTCTCAGGAACAAGAATCTCAACAAGTGTGTCACCATCCGCCGTAACCCATTCAAAGGGAACCAGTATCATCGGCACCGGAGGACTCTCCGGGGAGAACTCCAATTCGCGCTCCTTCAGCCAGGACAGGAATTCACCGTACTGATCAGGAGGCTCGCCTTTGTCGGACCGGTAGAGATTCAGGCATCCCCTGCTATCCCCGGCAGACCAGATTCTGGTGTGGGTCGGATGGAGCCAAGATCCGGTCTTTGTGAGACCACTTCTGATAACTGATTCCGTTGTCACGCGCTGACCGTCGATTTCAACTAATTGATACTGAGCGATGACCTGAGGATCCTGCAAAGTAATCGTTCCATCGGTGCGTCCCCAGTCGGAGATCAAGAAAGCAGGTGTGACATTGTCACGCCACGGGCCCTGCTTCAGCATGAAGACGCCAAACGGCACAGAAACGTAACCCCACTGCTTCGGATCATCGGGATCAAAATCGTTTATCGGCAGCGCCGATTGCGCTGTCGAATGGGAACGAATTGGCAGCGGCTTGACATCAAGCCTCCAGCCAGCGGTTTCACGCCGATAGAGCCCAACAAGGCTATTGCGGTGAGGCGTCGGATCCTCCAACGAAGTCCGCTCGTTCCGCCGGGCGACCAACAGGATCCACTGACAGTCTTCGGGTTGGACTGCGGTGGATGTGGCGCTCATTGGAGTTTCCAATGTAAAGGAGCTACTCGGCTGGAGGTATCGGGTCAATAGGTGTGGCCCTAAAAAGGAAATGACACACCCTCCAATTGAAAGACAAATCAGCCATCTCCTGATCTTTGTCAAGTTCGTTGATCCTCCACTCCCGAATCGGCATCAGACAGCCGAACAGGGGAGGGGCTTGAGTCGATACTAGTGGGAGCCGCCTTCTTCCTAAAGTAGATGATAGCGAATCGAAAGCAAATCAGGAGAAGGGTGAAGACAAGTGCGGTCATCCAAATTGTTCTTGGAAGGAGAAGCGGATTCTCAGGTGTCATGATGCGGTACCATATTTGAGAATGATTTGATCACGCTGATCTCCGCATAAACCAAACACCTGCTCCTACAAGAAGCAGGAAGCCGGAGACGACTGCCAGCATGGGAAAGAGCGATTGCCTCGGGAGCTGCACTCCAACCTTAGCTGGCGGGTTTGTCGCAGCACTCAATCTCTTTGGGATCTCGCTGAAAGACTCGTAGGAAGCCTTTGTCATCGTAGGACGAAGGACTCCGGCCATTTCAGAGAAAATCGCCTGATGAACACCGAGGCGCCCAATCGACTCCATCCCCGAACCATAGAGTCTCCTGACTTCACTGATCGAAGACTCAACAGGTACCGCGCGGTGAGTAATGGTTGTGGTCACTTGGTGCGTAACAACCCGCCCATCAAAGTTTGAGAGCGGTTTCCCTTGAGCATCGGAATTCATGGCGAATAAAAAAACTAGCACATCGGTCGAGTTAGGCAATCCAAAAGTTCCGTCAGAATCCTGCGAGTAAACGACTTCGAGGATCTGGATGGGAACACCTCCAATGGATCCATAGTGCTCAAGCGAGGCGATACGGTCACCCAGATAACTCACTTTGGATTCACTCGTCGAGCGTTCAGTGTAACTGATCGATTCCGTGCGAATCCCACCTGTTTCTTCGACGGTCTTGGCGGACGCAGCTCCTGTCCGACTCAGAGCAAGATCCTGAAGCAATTCCGCCACCCCATACAAGCACCCCATGTCCGGAACCGCGCCCTGATTGAACCCCAGCGACCTGAAGTAGAGTGGCTGGCTTGAGTCCCCTCTTTTCACCAAAGTCTCGACGATCCGCATTCCTCTACGATGGATCAATTCCTTCGCACCACCGGGAGTCTCAGTGAACGTCAGATACTCATCCCCGAACTTCCAAAACTTGTATCCCATTGTGAAAGTCGAGACCGACGCCTGATCATTGCTTCCAGACTTACGCGCATCGAAAATGAGATGCACGACCTCCCCCTCTTCGTAGAGCGCTTGGGGCAGGTCGGCCCACCCCAAGCTTGGCAACGAGGCAACGAAGAGAAACAGGATGATGGCATCGAGACCTCGTGTCATGAGACTCTCAGACACACTCGCAGCCAGTCGCCTGGCCCGCGGTATTGGTGATCGTGAAGCAGACTGGCGTCCCCTTGTCATCACAGACGCCGGCGCAGTGGGAGTTCACCGTGTGATATACTTCGCACGTGAACTCGTACCAGTCCCAATTGGCGCACTCGGTGCGAAGTTGCATCGTGCATGCTGCCGAGGCGATGCCACCTTGCAGAGCGAAGACGGCAACGAACGCCGTAGCCACAACTTTTGCTCGAATCTTCTGCATGATAGATCCCCTAATCTGTAGATTTGCGGCTGTATAACCAGCCGACGTCACATGTGTATAATCGTATCCAGACTTAGTGCAAGGAGAATCTGCAGAACTTCCAAGAGAGGTATGCGCTCTGCCCGTCCACCGCGCCCCCCGTCATTGCTGACGGGGGGCGCGTAGTCTTGAGTGGTCTGGGCGGAATCACTCTTCCGCCAGCAACGTCCAATCCATTACCGAGGTCGGGCCGAGGATGTCGATCGGTAGGTCGAAGGCGGTCAGGGTGATGTTGCCGCTGTCGCGCACCTCCAGCCGGATCGAGTCGCTGTTGGCTCCCGGGTCGGCGACGAACACGACGGCGCCGCTGTTCACGTCCTGTTGGGTGAAGGTGTCGGTGGCGGACAGGGGCGTGCCGTTGAGTTCCAGCGATCCGATGGTGGGAGCCGTGATCACCGTATAGACGATCCCGGTGGGAGAGTCCTCGGGGTCGGTTGTTTCGAGCTGGGTGACTGTCATCGTGGTGGCGGTGTCGTCCTGAACCGTCCAAAGTCCCGTACCAGCAACGAGCGGCGGCGTCTCGTTCACGTCGCCGATGGTGATGGTCAGTTCCTTCTCGAAAGTAAGGGCGGGGGATCCGCTGTCGGTGACTTCGACGCGAACCGAGCGGGTGGCTCCGACTTCGTGGTCGAGGCTGGCGGCGGTCCGCAGCTCGCTGCCGACAATGGCGAAGCTGGCGTTGTCGGTGCTGCCTGATCCGCTCACCAGCGCATAGGTGAAGGTCTGCGCAGCGGCGGGGTTGTCGGGGTCCGTGGTGCTGAGCGTTCCGACGACGGTGTTGGCGGGTTCGTTCTCGTCGACGGAGGCCGGGGAGAGACCGATGTCGGTCGGTGCACGGTTCGGTATGTCGATGGAGAGATTATTGAAGGCCATGACGATGTCGCTGTCGTCATCGCCAATCTGCAGCAGGAAGAGGCCGTAGGCTGTGGGGGAAAGCGTGCGATTGGTGTAGGAGAAGACCGTGTTGTCGGTGAGCCGGGTCACGGTGAGGTCTGCGGTTCCATCACCGTTGTAGAGGAGCTGGATTCGCATGGGGGCGGAGGGAGCCAGGCCCGGGATCGTTTGGAAGGTGACGTTCTCATCGGAGAAATCCACGCCGAAGGAATCACTGAAGGTCATCAGTATTCCGCCGACAAAGAGGGTGGCGATGGGGCCTGAAGTCGCATAGTGCAGATCGAGGGAAACGGTCATCCCGGCGGGCCGAGCTGAGGAGCGGATGGTATTCTTGACGCTGATGCCATCCGTGGCTGGGTGCACATGGCGGAGCATGAGCACTTCGCCGTTGGAGCTTTCGATCAGGCTGGAGACGCCGTTGCTGGCGGCCAGGTCGGACACGAAAGAGTTGCCGGCGTTGAACGGCGCTGTCTGTTCCCAGCCGAAGAAGTAGGGGGAACTGCCGTCCACCTGCCCGAGATCCACGACGCCACCGTCGTCATCGTACTCGGCATCGGAAGCGGCGATAGTGAGGGTCGCTGCGGGGACCGTGCCCCCCAGAAGAATGATCAACCCCAACAAGATAGATTTTGTCCAACTCATTTGAAATCAACTTTCAAGAGATCTGAATCGCCTAGGTAAACGAAGCCTAATTACGTTGAAGCATTCTGTGTAATCACAAGACTTCCGAAGCAAGCAAAGAGTAGTACACGCGAGCTATCCGACGGGGCGGTGATGAGGTGGCCAGGGCGCATGCACCGCCTGGGCGGAAACCGCCCGGTCCCCACATTTTGCGCGCGTGGTTCTCAATTGACCCAGTGGGGACGCCAAGTTGTCATTGGGGGGCGTGACAACCCGGGGATGTGCAAGGGTAGCATTTCATGGCTCATCGTAGTGTAAACACTCTGGTTTTCGCGGGCTTCGACCCGACCACGGCGGCGACGGTGATCTCGCTGATGGGCGATGACGGGTTGCCGGGGGATCTGCGCATCACGGCGGGCCTGAATCAGGAGCCGTGGCAGACGGCGCGCACGGGGTTGCTCATCATCGGCATGGACCCCAAGACCGATCTGGTCCGTGTTTCCCAACTGATCCAGAATCGCACGACTTACTGGGACGTGGCGGTGTGCATTCCCGCGGTCCTTTCCTACTACTCCGTGGCGTTGCTGGCTCAGGGCGCCGCGAAGGTCCTGACCCACCCGGAGGAGGATCTGGAGGCCACCAAGAAGGAACTCCGCTCGTTGCTGAGGACGCTTTCCAGCATCCAGAGCGATGCCTTTGGCTTGGAAGTCTCCGATCTGATTCAGCTCTACGGCGAGAAGCGGATGCCCAAGACGATCCGCCTGACGGGCGCCGGATGCGTCGGTTCCATCTACCTGCACAATGGCTCGGTGGTCCACGCGGAGACGATGGATGATGAGGAGGGCATGGATGCCTTTCGCCACCTGATCTCGCTGAGCAACCCGGAGATTCGCGTCCACAAGGGCTGCCTGACGGACAAGAAGACCATCGGCATTCCCGCCATGAGTGCGTTGCTGGAGGGCTCGCGCCAGGTTGACGAAATCCAGCGCGAATCGCGGCTGGATAATGACATGGAGTCCTTCGACGACGGGAATGGAGTGACGAGCGACTTTAGCTCGATGGATGGGGTACCGAAGTTCTACACGACTCCGATTCCCATCAGCGATCGCTCGCAGCAGCCTCCACCCATGGCGGAACCGCCACGGCGTAACTCTCCCCTTCCTCCTCCCCAAACCAACAAGGTGGATCCGCTGAAGAACCTATTCAGCGACGAGGACTTGGACCTTCACTGAGTCTTGGTCTCCGCCGGTGGCGTGAGTGCCACGCGCCAGGCCGGGTTGGCAAAAACCAGTCGATCATAGACAGTACGGGCTTCATCCAGCCGCTGGGCCTTCTCGAGGAGGCGCAGCGCCATGAGTTGGTGCGTGAGCAGGTCGGGGCGCACGTCGGCCAGCATGAGGATGATGTCGGCGTGGACCTTGGGCGAGTCGGAGATGCGGCCGTTCTCCGCGGCCACGTCGACTTCGATGAGCAGCGGTGCGGCGGGGAACCGGCGGAGCAGGAAGTCGAGGTCGGGCGTCCAAGCGGCGAAGTTGCGGCGGCGCGCGTGGGCGGCGAGTCGCTCCACGCGCAGGCCGGGGACGTCCGGCCAGATCTCGATCGCGCGATTCAGCAGCTTGATGGACTCGTCGGGGGGGCGAAACCGCGCGGCAAAGGCAAGCGCCGGGGGATAGTCGGGGCGTTGTTTGAGAAGCCGCTCGGCGCGGTTGCGGCGCACCACGGCGGGGCCGGAGGGGTCCTCGACGATGGGGACGCCGTTGATGGTGCCGGTGGCCTTGGCGCCGGCGGTCGTGATGTTGAACTCAACGTTGTCCGGCACGGGTCCCAGCGAATCGAACATGCCGGAGTCGCGCAGGTCGGCGAAGGTCACCGGGTCGTTCGGCCCGAGCTTTTGCGCCAGCGCGTAGATGTGCACCGCATCGTTGATGGCGGTGAGCTGTTGCTGGCTTCGCTCATAGAGGAGCGCATCGGGGAAGTTCGTGTTGTCGAGAATGAACTCGCGCAGGAGGACCTCGCGCTTGAGGAATTCGGGGGACTCGGGGTCGTTGTAGAGCTTCTTCCAGCGCTCGCGGGTGAAGGTGTCGGGCTCCAGAAGGCGGCGGCGAATGCGGTCGTTCCCCTCGAGCAATTGCACGACACTCATGGCGGGCGAGAAGGCGGGACCGCGCGAGGAGACGAAGAGTTTTTGCTCAGCATTCCAGACGTAATCGGCGCGGCGGTCGGCGTGGACTTCGGCGAGGAGCTTTGCCTCATCGAGGGCCGCGATGGTGACCGCCTTGCCGGGATTCTGAAGGCGATACTGCTGGGCCGCGGCGTTGATGAGCTGGAGGTCGAGACGGCTCTGGCCGCCGGGGTCCGTCGGTTTCACCTCAAGGACGTAGAGCCCCTCGGTGCCGTAGCTCTGCTCGAAAGTGGAGAGCCAGCGGGTGTCGACCTTGGGCGCGGCGGTTTCCTCCGCGGGCGCCCAAACGGCAACGAGTAGCAGCAGCGCAAGGAACAGGTGTCTCACGAGACGCGGGCGATGTCCTTGAGGCATTCGATGGCGGTCTCGCGAATCTTCGAGACCTTCTCCATTTCACTGATCTCCGGGTGTATATACGGGTTGCGATAATGCTGGAGCGACACCAGGAGGAAGGCGAACCGGAGCACCATCTCGTCACGATCGAAGGCCTTGAGCCCGAGCGGGTTCGTGACGCGGATGGTGTTCTTCATGCTCTTCACCTGATAATCGCGACCGAAGCAAACGATCATGATGCCGAGGGCCTTCAGTCCGTCCGGCTTGTACCGTGACTCGTGCTCGAGGATGCGCTGGAACACCTGCTTCACGTTGTCGACTGTGAAGTCGAACATGTACATCTGCTGGAGGCGAAGCAGGTACTGGTGATAAAAAAGGTCGAGCTGACCTGTTCGCGGATCCATGAGCGAGCGGATCAGCTTGACGGATTGCTGGTCACTGAGAAACCGCTGGAGCTTCTTGCGAAGCCGCGCCTTGGCCTCGTTCTCAACGGCGAAGCAGTAGGAGAAACCGATGTTGCGGGAGAAGTCGCCGCGGAGCTTCCGGTCCCCGCCCTGGCGCTGGAAGAAGTACTCGGCCACGCATAGTTCCTTGAGCGTCTCCGGCTCGAATTTCTCGAGGTCGGGAAAGTACTGGCGCAGGGACAGCTTGGTCGGTTCCATGTCGACGGGTGTTTCGTCGTTGCGAAGTTCCGCCTCGAGCGATGCACGGATTTCGCGTTCGTTGACGACGGACAGGGCGTCGTATGCTTCCGCGAGGATGAGAGGATGCTGGCGCGGCGCGGCGATGATCTCGCGAAGCCGTGAGACGGCCTCGGAGGAGGGCTCGCCGACGATGGAGGAGAGTGAGTTGATCTCCTCGCGCAGCTCCCGCAGCCGCACGCCGGTGGACTTGGCGTCTTCGATGGCCTTGTATAGATCGTCGAGCTGCTCGTCGATCTTCTGCTTCATGAGGACGCGATCGGCCCCCAGTTCCCGCGCCATGGAACCTTCCTCGAAGGTGCCGACCGCAGAAATGAGCACGACGGGAATCAGCGGATCGAGTCGCTTGATCGCGCGGATGACATCGAGCCCCTCGGTGGGAGTTCGCATGCTGAGGTCGGTGATCACCAGGTCCGGCTTCTCGCGGTCATAGACGCCCAATGCTTCGTCGGCGTTCTCAGCCTCGACGACGTCGTAGTTGAGCAGCATGAGGTTTCGGCAAAAGGCGCGACGGTATAGCTCGTTGTCGTCGACGATCAAAACCTTGGTTGTCATCGCGCTGGTTCCTCCGGGTGGGGTGAGGGCATCTTCTGATTGCTGTCATTGGAGGACGAGGAGATGGACTCGCGTGGGAGTCGCATGGTGAAGGCAGCGCCGCCCTCTTCGCGATTCGAGGCGATGATCTCGCCACCGTGGAACTCGCGAACGATGGACTGCACCCAATTGAGGCCCAGCCCCTCTCCCTCCTGATTCTTCTTCGTCGAGTATCCGAGGCGGAAGACCTCCGAGAGGGAACTTTCCGCCAGCAGCCGACCTTCGGAGTCGCGAATACCGGGCCCACTGTCGGCAACGGTGATTTCGATGGAGGACTGGTCCGGGCCGAAGCCGGTGGAGAGCGTGATGCGTCCCTTCACCTTGTCCTCGGCGGCGGAGCGACGAATCGCCTCAGTTGCGTTGGTCATGAGGTTGAAAAGCGCCAGCCTCAGCAGGCGAGGCTCCACGCGGAGCGGGGGCAGATCCTTGGCCAAGTCCAGCTGGAACTCGAAATCCTTGGAGAGCGACGGGCGATAGAGCTTCACCATGTCTTCGACGAGTTCGGAGATGCTGACCGCCTCGAACTTGGGCTTCTGCAGGAAGCTGAAGCTTCGGTAGAGATTCACGATTTCCTGCAGGAATCGGGTGTTGTTGAGCAGCGCCTCCAGCGACTCGCGGAAGATGCGCTGCTTCATCGGGTTGGCGGCGATTTCCTCTGCTGGGAGTGCGAGGAAGGTGCGGACGGTCATGAGTTCGAGCTTGCTGGTGGCGATGATGTTCGTGAGGTCATGCCCCAGGTTGCGCGAGAGGGAGATGTTGGCCTTGGACTTTTCCTGCAGGATGAGGCGGCGCTGCTCCTCGATGCTGTCGAGCGCGTAGCGGAGTTCCTGGGCAACGCGGGCAAGGAACTGGTCCCACCAGGCGTTGAGCGATGGCTCGCCGAGGCGCCGGTGTACCACCAGGAGCCACAGCGTTTCGGACGTGCGCGAAAGCACATCGCAAAAGAACGGTGACGGAGCGCCGCCGGGCGGATTCCAGCCGTGAATCCGCGCTGTCCACTGGGCGGGGGCGTCCTCCGGGTTGGCCTGCGAGAGCATGGTCACCAGGTGCTCGGCGAAGGCGGGCTCGGCGGAGCCTGCCGGCCCGCAGCGGAAGGTCTTCTCGTGGCGCCACGGAGCGCGGCGGCGACGGCTGAAGGTGTGGATTTCACATCCCTCAAGGCCGATGATCGATTCGAAGAGGATCGGGGTTCGCTCCAGCACCGGCTCGGCGTAGGAATAGCCGCCGGTGGCGATGAGATCGCGCAGTTCCTTGGAGAACCGTGTGAGCGCCGCATCGCGGGCCAAGTCGTTGTAGGAGCGCTCGATTGGTGAGCGGGGACGAAGGATGAACTGGGCCGCGCCCTCGCCGCGGTCCTGCATGAGCGAGGTAACGCGGCTGAGCGGAGCCAATACCCAGCGAATCAATCCCAGCAGGATGGCGGTGAGCGCGATGAAAGCGATGGCCACATAGCGCCAGTAGAGCCATGTCAGGCTGGCGATCTCCGGGTCATGGAGCGGCGAGGTGAGGTGGACCCGGAAGCGCCAAAGCCGGTCCTCCTTGCTCCCCAGACCGAACTGACGCTGGACGGCCCGCTCGAAGCCGCGATCGAAGAGGCTATTTCTGAAGGTGTTGAGCCGCGCCATTCGCTCGGGGCGACCGACTTCGTAAAGCACTTCGCCGTCGTAATCCTCAAGCGTGACACGGGTGACAATGGGAGATAGGTCAACGAGGAGAGCGGCGTAGCGCTTGGCCTCGTCGAAGCGGGCTCGCTGGACGGCCTGCATGCCGGGGGAGATGGACCCGCCGGGAGGGAGGCTGTGCGTCTCGACCCAGCCCTTAAAGGCGTTGGCCAGTTTCTGTGCCGAGTCCGCATCCATGTAGCCGGGCGAGGTCGCCTTTGCCGCGACGATGCTCCACTTGGCCGGCTGGTAATACGCCACGTCAATGGTGGCGAACGTCGCGATCAGCGTGGTCAGGTAGAGCGTGAAGGCTGTCGCGATGAGAAGCTTCCCGCGGAGCCACCGGCGCACAGTCTGGGGGTGGCGGGCAGGTGGCATGATTTAGCGACCGGGCACAAGAACGGCTGGCGCGGGAGCCTCCGGCTGATCGTCGCCGCGATCATCGTTCACGCCGCTGTAGTCGCCTGTCAGCAACTCCTGGACAACCTGGCGGCCGAAGCCCTCGTAGAAGAACTCCAATGAGTCAGGAAGCGCGTTGTAGGCGATGGATCGCGTGTCCGCATCGTAGGGTTGCTCGACCACGAGACGTCGGCGCCCGCCGATCAGCGGCGTGCCGGGGATGTTCTCGCGAATCTCCAGCGTGGCCTCCACACGGAAAAGCTGGGTCGTGGGGAACTCGTCACCGTCGAAGGTAAACCCCACGCGGTCAAAGTCAGTCAGTTCGATCATCACGATGGCGTCTGCTTCGCGACGCTTCACGAGACGCAGGCGCCCATCCGCGAGGACCTCCGTCTGGACGGCTGCGGTAAGCCGTTCCTCCAAGCCCGGCTGGGACGTGCGGTTGAGGATCATCGGTACATGGACGGCCCGGATCGAGGGGGGCAGCGTGCGCTGGCGCACCAGCGGCGTACACCCGCCGAGCAACAGGAGCGCCACCGGCATGGCCACCATCAGCAGCCGTCGCCACGCCCACACGTCAAAGGTACTCCGCGCCATTGATGTCCACCTTGTCGGGCGAAAACTTGGGAATCTCGAAAATCGAGTCCTTCACCACCGGATTGAACTTCACCTTCTTGAGGCGAATCGTCCGCGTGCCGGTGTTGTCCTCCATCAGGATCACCCGCGGCTCCAAGCCCTTCTCGTCGAACGCCACCTTGATGCGGCTGAAGTTCAACGTCTTGTCCAGATCCTTCGAGAGGAAGTCGACACTGACCAACCCCTTTTCCTCCGAATCGGCCATCTGTACGTCGAACAGGCGCAGGATGCGGTCAACCTTGATGCCGAAGCCGAGAAGGACCTGCGTCACCGGCGCCTCCTCACCTGCCTCCATGGGGACCACGTCGACCTGATTCAGGGACGGGATGTACTCGACCAAGCGCTTCTCGTCGCTCCAGACCTTCGAGGAGTGCTCCGACTCATACTCGGCATAGTAGGAGGAGGGGGCGCGATACCAAAAACGCCCGCTGCTCTTCACCTCGTCATCGAAGGTGAAGTCGATGCGGACCTGGTCGAACTCGGCGGAGAGGGTCTTCGTTCCCTCGTTCTTTTTCTCGAGGCGGGTCAGGAACTCGATCGCCTGCTGACGCGACGCTGCGGCGCCCTGTGATACAACCAAGGTGGACGAAGTCGGGGCATCGGCCCCGGGCTCGCCGCTGGCCAACCCGAACATGACTGACACAACGCCAACAGAGACGAAACGGAGCAGGTTCATCGGAGAGCCTCCCAAGGCAACGGGCGAATGGTCCAGCGTGCAATCAGACCGAATCAAGCGCAGATTGTATTGGTGAGGCGGGGATGCAACGGGCCTTAATCGCCCTTGCGCGCCAGACTGCTCAGTCGCGCGGAGAGCGGGGCGACGGGGACTCGCGAGTCGATCATGCGCTGGTCGAGTGTGAAGGCGTCGTTGGGCTCAATCTTCCACTTGTTGCCGTGCAGTTGGTTGAGGGCGCAGGCAAGCTCGTAGAAGTTCGATGCGGAGTGGTTGCTGTCGATCAGGTAGGTTCCGGGGGCGAGTCGGGCGACCTCCAGCAGGGCCGCGGCGGTGTCGGCCAGGAAGGAAGTGGCGGGGAGCCAGCGGGTGCTCGCCGTGACGGCGCCTTCCCGCTCCATCGTGGTCTCGAAGAAATCGATCATGTTGTTGGATCCGGCGGCCTCGCCGATCTGCCAGCCGAGGCGGGCGATGCGCGCCTCCGGGTTCTGGTAGCGGACGCGCTCCTCGGCGCGGCGCTTGTCGCCGCCGTAGCCTTCGGTGGCGTCGGGCTGTGTGTCCGGCGTGATCGGTCCGGCGACGTTGTTCGTATAGACAAGCACGGTGCTGGTGAACACGAAGGGAATGTCGGCGCGGCTCGTGATCCACGCGAGTTCGCTCGGCCAGTGCCAGTTGACCAGCCATCCCTCGTTGTCCCGGCCCGTGGGCTTGGAGGCGATGGCCAGATGGAACACCACGTCGGGCTTGGCCTCGGTGACGAATCGCTCCATGGCGAAGTAATCGTCGATGGGGACGCGCGCGCGGTCCCACGCGGTGACGCGATGCCCCAGTGTACCCAGCAGTTGTGTGAGGGCCTGCCCGACGGTGCCGTTTGCACCGGTGATGAGCGCATGCATGTGCGTTTGCCTCTGGTTGAACTCCCCGCGATCCAAGCAAACCGGGAAGGAGAGGTCAATCCTTCGCACACTGATTCATGTTTTCCTCGACTTGCGACGGCACCAAGAGGCACTTGATGGGGCGCTTCAACCCACGGGGATCCCTATAGCTCATGAGCCGACATCGTATTGACCTGTCTTTGTTTGCAGTCGCTGTGCTTTCGGTTGCGATGGATGTTTCCGCGCAGCCCGACGCGGGGGACATTCAGATTCCCTTCGTCAATGCGGCGCCGACGATTGACGGCACTTTCGGCACGGGGGAGTGGTCGGGGGCGCTGACCTTCGCGGTGGAGGGCACCACGCCGCAGCAGAACCCCGGCTGGAACCCACTGAACGGCGCGGCGATCCAGCCAAGCAACCTTTCCTACAACGTCTCGGTCATGCACAACGGTCAGTCGCTGTACATCGCGTTCGATGTGACCGACAACAACGTATCCGACGACTACACGGCCTCGCGCCCGGATCACACCGAGGTCTGGAACGACGACTGCACGGAGGTCTTCATCGACGGCGACCTGGATCGCGACGTGACGGAGAGCGCCTCGGGCTCGCCCGCGGGGGACCAGGACTGGCGCGAGGGGATGCAGCCGCACTTCGGCGTCAACGGGCAGCACCATTGGGACAACAATTCCGGCACGAAGGGCACGTCGTGGTTCGCCGCGACCGGCCGCACAGCGACCGGCTATCGGACCGAGTATCGCTTCCTCCTGAGCGGCATCGACACGGCGGACGGCGAGGGGAGCTTCGAGGCTCTCAAGGTCGGCGACACCTTTGGGTTCTCGGTGCTGGTCAATGATGACGACAACGGCGGAGACCGCGAGAACCAGCTCGCCTGGTGGGGAGGCGGAACGAACGATTCGCTCTACCGCACCCAGTCCAACTGGGGGCGGGCGACGCTCATGCCCGATCCGCAGGCAGGCACCTACGGCATTCCCTATCGCACGGAAAACACGACCCTCCTGCTGGACTCGATTCCACCCACGGACCCGGGCCAGATGGAGGCGGTGCGCGTCTTTCCGAGACTGACCTTCAGCTATCCGGTCCTGCTGCTCGAATCGCCGGACGCCAGCGGACGGCTCTTTGTGGTTCAGCAGAACGGCTTGGTGAAGGTATTCCCGAAGTCCGATGACCCGGCTCCCGCCACGAACACCACCTATCTGGATGCTTCGTCGCTGATCCGGAGCCCGTTCAACGGCCTCGGGGGTGGTGAGGAGGGCCTGTTGGGCCTGGCATTCGATCCGGATTTCGCCACCACGGGCGAGCTTTACGTTTACTACTCGGTGAGGACCGGGACGCGACGGTCGCGCATTTCCCGTTTCACCGCAAACCCGCCGAGCGCGGCCTCCATCAACCTGGCGACTGAGGAAGTGATCCTCGAGATCAGCCAGCCCTTCAGTAACCACAACGGCGGCATGATGGCGTTCGGTCCGGACAAGATGCTTTATATTGGCATGGGCGACGGCGGCAGCGCCGATGATCCCCAGAACAACGGCCAGAACACAGCCACGCTGCTGGGGAGCATGTTGCGCATCGACGTGCGTTCCGCGCCTGATGCGGGGCTCGCGTACAAGATTCCGACAGACAATCCATTCTACGTCACCGGCCCGGCAGGTACCTCGACGCGGAAGGAAACCTGGGCCTACGGCCTGCGCAATCCGTGGCGCTGGAGTTTTGATGCCCAGACGGGTCACCAGTTGGTGGCCGACGTGGGACAGAACAACACCGAGGAAGTGAACATCCTGACGCGCGGCGGGAACTACGGCTGGCGCCTCATGGAAGGCTCCAACTGCTACATCCCCTCGAACTGTAACCAAACGGGCCTGGTGCTCCCCATCGCCGAGTACTCGCACTCCTTTGGCAACTCGATCACCGGCGGCTTCGTCTATTATGGGTCGGAGGTTCCGCAGCTCTACGGGCGTTATCTGTACGGGGACTATGGCTCGGGGCGGGTCTGGTCGCTTGACTACAATCGCGAGACCGGCGTTGCCGCGACTCCGGTTCAGTTGGCTGATCTGCCGGGCAACGAACTGGCGGGCTTCGGTCAGGACAAAAGCGGCGAGGTGTACCTTCTGTACATCGTATCCGGCGGCGTGTATGTGCTGAGACCCGGATCGACGCCGGTCACCAATGCCGTCACAACCTCACCGAATCCGCCGGTCCAGGGACAGCCCGTCACCATCACCTACGACGCCACGGGACGCGTGCTGGCGGGTCAGTCGAACGTCTACATCCACCTGGGGAGGAACGGCTGGACCAACATCATCAGCCCCGATCCGCAACTGACCAGCCTCGGCAACAACCGCTTCTCGTACACCTACACGGTCCCCTCGGGCACCACGGTGCTGGACTTCGTCTTCAACAACGGGGCGGGTACCTGGGACAACAACGACTCGGCGGATTGGCACATCAACGTGGCCTCGGCCAAGTCGATGACCTTGGCCGCGCTGAAGGGACTTGCAGACGCGTGCAACGGCTCAACTCCGTTCCCGACGCGCCTGAGCGACATCCCTGCCCTGCTGAACGCCGGCAAGGGGATCGACCAGACGGATCTCGGCATCATTCCCTACCAGCCCAGCGCGCAACTTTGGTCCGACAATGCCCACAAGGAACGCTTCCTGGTGCTCCCCCACCTGGACCAGGTCGGCTATACGGACATCGGTGGCTGGGATATGGGCGAGGACGCGGTCCTCATCAAGAACTTCTCCCTGCCGCTGGACGAGCGCGACCCGGAGGGTTCGCTGAAGCGCATCGAGACCCGCGTCATGATCAAGAACTGCGACGAATGGTTCGGTTTTTCCTTCGAATGGAATGAGGAGGAGACGGACGCGGTGCTGCTGACCGCCGGAAAGTCGCGTCCGTTCACGATCATCGACGCCCAAGGGAGCGAGTTCGCCTACAACTGGCTTTATCCGAGCCGCGACCAATGCTCGCAGTGCCACACCAACGCGGCCAACAACGTGCTGGGCGTCACGACGGCGGCGCTGAACAGCAACCTGACCTACCCGCGCTCCGGCGTGCTGGACAATCAGCTGAGGGCACTCGACCACATCAGCCTGTTCGCGTCACCGGGGTTGCCGGATGCCCCGGCCAACCTGCCGAAGATGCCGAGCCCGTTCGACGAGACGGCGCCGATCCGCGACCGTGCCCGGGCCTACCTGGCGGCGAACTGCGCCCATTGCCACCAGCCCGGTGGCGGTGGGGGCGGAGCGATGGATCTGCGCTGGCATGTCGCGGACGAGGCCACGGGGATGATCGATGGCATCCCGGGCAACACGCTCGGCGTGCAGGACGCTCGCATTGTTTCGCCGGGAAGTCCCACGAAGAGCACCCTCTACCTGCGCATGACGTCGACCGATCCGTCGGTTCGCATGCCGCGTCTGGCCACATCGCGGGTCGATGAGGCGGGCACCGCCGTGGTGGCCGAGTGGATCGAAAGTCTCGGGACAACGACGCCTCGGTCGGAACTCTGGATGACGTATTGATTTCGCCGCCGTCGGAGCGCGAACGAAGGGCTGCAATTTGCCGTGCCTCAACGATTTGGGTTGATGCTGGGCGGGTGGGGGACGCTTACTCGCCCCGTTGGTTGGCGGTCAGTGGACCGCCTCCACTGATTTATTGTCCCCAAAAAACGGCGAAAAACACCGCTCCGATCAGTAACCCCCGACAGGATGGCTTCCTCGTATGAACGCAGAAATCAGATACCTCCTTGAAGTGCAGGCATTGGATCAGGAGGCGATCGAATTGAATGGCCAGCTTGCCCGTTATCCGCAAATCTGGGACGAGGTGAAGCAGAAGCTGGCCCAGAAGAAGGCTGCCATCGAGGAGGCGGTCAAAAACAAGGAGCGCCACAGCAAGGAACGCCGTCGCGTGGAGCAGAAAATCCGGCTCTTCGCAGACGACCACCGCAAGTACGCGGCCCAGCTGAGCACCATCAAGACCCAGCGCGAGTTCGAGGCGATCAACCGCCAGATCGAACAGGTCAAGGCCAAGCTGAGCGCCCTCGAGGAACAGGGCGTCGAGTTGCTCCGCAATGACGAGGCCGTCGACAAGGGCGCCGACGTGGCGACCGAAGATTTCAAGAAGTACGAGGCCTACGCCAAGGAAGAGAAGGAACGCATCCGCGTTCAGTTCAACACCAAGAAGCAGCGTCTGGCCGAAGTTGAGAAGGCCAAGTCGCAGATCATGGCCAAGGTTTCGCCCGAACTGATCGAGGTTTACGAGCGCATCAACCGCCGCCACCCTGGCACCGCCGTGGTGCCGGTTCGCTCCGCCCATGAAGATCCAAACGTTGCCAAGAAGGCCCGCAATGCCGGCAAGGACGTTGTTCGTCCCGGCGCCTGCGGCGGCTGCCACTTCGGCCTGCTTCCGGACGTGCTGGTGCAGGTGCGTCGCGAGTCGAAGATCGTGGAGTGCCCCAACTGCGGGCGTATCCTCTCTGAGGACGAGAACTACACCCCGACCGATCACACGGGAGCCTGACTTGAAGCCCGCACGCCAGTGGTCTTGTCTGCGCGCCGCCCTGCTTGCCGGCCTCGCGCTCGCAACCGCGGGCTGCACCACGTTGAAGGTTGAATCCAATCCGCCAGGCGCCAGGGTTCTCTGGTCCGCGGACGGCAAGTCCAACTGGCAGCCATGGCCCCCGCGCGCCTGGAAAGCGAATGCGGACGTCGATTCCACCGTGACGCCGCTGCGCGCCAAGGGCACCTTTGGCGACACCGTGTTTGTCACCGTGCAGAAGGACGGGTACTGGCGCCCACTTCCCAAGCCTGTCGAACTCTACTTTGGACGCAGCAGCACCCTCCGCTTCACCCTCGAGGAACTCCCTGAGGTCCGCGCCGCGCGGCTTCGCGCCGAGGGCTATGTCCTCTTCAGGGGCGACTGGATCAAGCCGGAGGAATATGGCTTGGTTGAGTACAAGGGCGAGATTCTCCCGCGCGACGAAGCCTTCAGGCGTGAGCAGCTTGACAAGGGCCTGGTGCTCTACAATGACGTCTGGATGACCGCCGCCGAGAAGGACGAGCGCTTTGCCGCCGACATGGCCGCCAAGGGACTGGTTGAGTTCAAGGGGCGCTGGATCGAAGCGGCCGAGCAGACCAAAGAGGCCGCCGTGGATGCGGAAGTCGCCGCAATCGCCAAGGACAAGGCCTATCCCGACCTGCCGATCCCGCGTGTCAGCGGGTCCTCCCAGCGGGACAAGTCACAGCTCCAGCTTTCAAACAGCACAGGCCAGTTGGTCCGTGTCCTGATTTCCGGCCCCCGGAGTCTGGAAATTGAACTGCCTCCCTATGGCAGCGCGGGCGTGAAGTCGGGCGATCCGCTTGTTGTCCCCGCCGGGACCTATCAGTTTGCCATCGTCCCGACTGGGCGCGACGCCGCGGGGCGGGATCTGACCCAGCTTCTGGGGCGGGTCGACAGCGACTCTGCCATTACCTTGTCCACGACCCCGCTCTGGGGAACCTGGCCCATGGCAACGGGCCAGCAGTACAGCTTCAACTACACCGGTTCGGACAACAACCTGAAGGAGAACCTGCGGGAGTTCACCCCGCCGGAACCCAAGCTCGACTTTACTCCTCCCTCCATCGAAATCCCGGAGCCGGAGCTTCCCAAGCAACCCGAACAAACTCGCCGCCCCGGCGGTGAGGGCGCCCCGAACGGCGAAAGACGCAGCGGCGGCCGACCGGGAGGCAGCGGACGGGCTCGATAGTGGTAGACAGGTGGCGTGGGGCGTGACAGACTTTGAGATGTGTGGTGCAAGAGACGACCGACCTCTGTGGAATAGAGGAGAGAGACATGACTCTGGATCGCGACTTTACCCTCGAACTCAAGACGTACCACGAGCACGAGGAGGAGCTTCAGCAGCACCTCCACAAGCATGTGGTCATCGTGGCTGACCAAATCGTGGGAATCTATGAAACCTACGAACAGGCGGTCATGAGCACGGTCCCGGTGTACGGACTTGAGCGCATCTTCGTCCACGAAATCACGCCGCCGGGCCAACCCGCGCTCATCACCCGATTGCTGTTCTCCGCCTGATGCTGGCGATACCCGTCAGTGGCAATACGCGGCCAGCCTGATCCGCATTTCCCGGAGCCCGATTGTTCAATAGGCTCGTGACCAGGATTCGTTCCCCTTCCTGCGCACTTTTTTGTGCAACAATTCCATCCTTGGTTGACGTCCCGGATTTTTCCGCCGATACTGTGCGCTAGAGTGTAGGAGTATTCTGGCCGTCATGGTTCAATCTTTGTCCAGCCCTCTGCCCCGCCGTCGGCGTGGCTTCTCGCTGCCAGAGCTTCTGGTCGTGCTGGTCATTGTCATTTTTGCCTCCACGATTGCACTGCTCGCCTACTCGAACTACCGCAAGGGAGCGAGCGTCCGCTCCAGTGCCGAGCGCGTGAAGGCCCTGCTCGTCGAGGCCCGCACCCGCGCCATCGCGAAAAACGCCCCTGCGTCGGCCACCTTCGACCTGACCAATCAGGTCATGTGGGTGGACGAGCTGAATAGCGACGAGACGATCCGCAGCCCCAAGGTCGTTACCCCCGAATACTTCCCGCTGGAGACCGTCTTGGAGGAGTTGCGCGTCAACTCGTCCACCTATTCGACCGACATTCGGAAGGTAGTTTTCCAGCCGGATGGGCGCTGTCCGCTGATCACGGTGATCCTGCGGCGCGAACAAGGTGACACGGCCGACCCGGCGAGCTATTATTCCGTGCAGATGTACCCCACTTCCGCCGAACCGAAAGTCTGGCCTAATGTTCGCCGCTAGAGTTCAACGCCGCGGCTTTTCACTCGTCGAAGTCCTCGTCGCCATGGCGATCCTGATCATCGGGATCGTGGGAATCCTGCAACTTTTCCCCGCCACGCTGCGCGCCTCCGCCGATTCTTCTGCCCGCGCCCAGGCAACGCTGCTGGCGCAGACCAAGGTGGCGGAACTTCGCCGCGATGACACCACCGCCGCGGACACCATCGAGGCCATCCGGACCCTGACGCTCCCGACGGACCCCGTGGCGTTCCCCGAGGACAGTCGCTTCGCCTACCAGTTCGCCTCCAAGTCGCTTCTGGAACCGAACGACCTGCCGACGAGTGTCGAGGACGACTGGGATGTGCCGCGTGTCATCGTCCGCTACAACACGGCCTTCCGACCCAAAGGCGAGATTCTGTACGAGTTGCGCTTCGAACCGGGGATCTGAGTCACAGCCGGGTGGGGAGCATCTTCGAAATGAAGGCCCACCACGGAGGCACGGAGACACGGAGAAAAGCGTGTAGTGAACTGATTTCAGAGGGCATCGTTGCTTTGGTCAACAGCGTTTGACCTTGCCCCCGAAGTGGGTTGCCACAGGTTGTCCTAAAGCTATCTTCATCAGCCTCCTTGCCATTCTTCCTCCGTGTCTCCGTGCCTCCGTGGTTAACTTCTTGTGGCATGGCCCTGCATTCTGCCGAGTTGCACCCAATGGGTAAGCGATGTTGCTTCACGCTTGCCCTTGGCCACCTGTGTCGATTCGATGGCTCTCCGATCCCAATGCCGGAAGGATTCTCCGCGCCATGCTGATGAAGAATAAGAAAGTGCTCGTCGTGGGTGTCGCCAACCGGGCGTCGATCGCCTGGGGGATCACCGAGGCGCTACTGCGCGAGGGCGCCGAGGTCATCCTGACCTACCAGAACGAGCGGCTGAAGGAGCGGGTCGCAGAACTGGCCGAGAGCGTTTCCCCCAAGCTGGAAATCATCGAAATGGACGCCACGATCCCCGCCACCGTTGAGGCTGCCTTCGCCTCGATCGAGGCCCGCTGGGGAAAGCTCGATGGCCTGGTGCATTCGATCGCCTTTGCGCCCAAGGAAGACCTCACCCCCGGCATCGTGAAGACCAAGCTGGAAGGCTGGAACACGGCCATCCAGGTGAGCGCCTACACGCTCCTTGAGATCATGCGCCCCGCCATGCCGCTCTTCGAGAAGGCGGGTGGCGGTTCGGTCGTGGCCCTGACCTATGACACCACGAAGGTTTTCCCCAACTACAACCTCATGGGCGTGGCCAAGGCGACGCTGGAGGCGACGTTGCGCTACGCCGCGTGGGACGCCGGTCGCAAGAACGTCCGCGTCAACGCCGTCAGCGCCGGACCGATCAAGACGCTGGCTGCACGCGGCATCAGCGGCTTCTCGAAGATGCTCGACGAAGGCGCCAAGAAGAGCCCGCTCGGCCGCAATGTCACCACGGAAGAAGTGGGCAATTCCGCCATGTTCCTGCTCAGTGACCTGGCCTCGGGCATCACCGGGCAGACGCTCTTTGTCGACGCCGGTCAGGTCATTGTTGGAGCCGCCGCATCCGAGTGATCGGAGTTTGGCACGATCACCGCTTTGTATGACCACAGATATTTCGGCTGGGCGCTGACGCCCATGCCCAGTACACAGGAGATACCCAAATGGCAGGTTCAGCCGTCAAAGTAACAGGACAGGACTTCGAGTCCACCGTGATTTCTTCCAGCAAGCCCGTGTTCGTGGATTTCTGGGCGACCTGGTGCCCCCCCTGCAAGCGCATCGCCCCCTTCGTTGAGGAACTGGCGAAGGACTATGAGGGGAAGGCCGTCGTGGCGAAGATCGATGTGGACGAGGCCGTTGATGTGGCTTCGCGTTACGGCATCAACAGCGTCCCGACGCTGATGGTCTTCAAGAACGGCCAGCCGGTCGAGGCCGTGGTGGGTGCGCTCCCCAAGGAGCAGATGGCCCGCCTCATCGACAAGCACCTGTAATCGTCGAAGAGCGCCCTTGCGGCGCCGTTTCGCCAAGGTCACGCTCCAGAAGGTCGCTCGACGACGACCTTCTGGAGTTTTCTTTTTCCGCCATGAAGTGCCCCTTCTGCAACGCCGCTGACACCAAGGTCATCAACTCGCGCCCCGCAAACGGCGGGGAAAGCATCCGACGCCGCCGTGCGTGCGAGACGTGCCGCGCCCGGTTCACCACCTTCGAGACGCTGGAGAAATCGCTCCAGACTGTCGTGAAGCGGGACGGATCGCGCGTCCCTTTCTCCCGCGAACGGCTCCTCCGCGGTATCGAGAAGGCCTGCAAGAAACGCCCAGTCACCGAGCAGCAGATCGACGGCATCATCGCCTACGTCGAGAAGGAAGCCTTCCGCGGCACCACCCGCGAGACCACCACCGAGCAGATCGGACTTCTTGTCCTGAAGAGCCTCCTCGGCATCGACAAGGTGGCCTACCTGCGCTTCGCCTCGGTCTACAAACAGTTCAACGATCTGGCCGACTTCCGCGACGAAATCAGCAAGCTGGTGAAGGACTGAGGGAGGAGAGCGCGACTCGGCACAGCGTGCGGCAACTCCCCCCAACGGAGTTTACCACAGAGGCACGTGATGCGGTTGCCTCAGCCCGGAGGTTGCGAGTGAAGAAGAAGGAAGCGATCGGCGAGCTGCTCAATCTTTCACCAACTAGCGCTCGACTGGCAGTGGCCTGAAGGGCCACCAGAGCCAAGCCCAGGTTGACCGAGCGATAGCGAGGGAGGCCTGGTCAGGCCCGACGCCAACCGCGGTCTGAAGGACCGCCGCGGGTCGATTCCAGCAGCCCCCCCGAGGTGCTTCGGAGCAAGCGAGGCGGCGGTCCTTCAGACCGCGATGCGACCTTCCGACTACCCGGCCCTCCCTCGCGTTGCTCGGTCAGACCGGGCTTGGCTCTACCGGGCTTGGCTCTACCGGCCTTTCAGGCCTTGCCACGTTCGCAAATGGGGGCTCTGGCAATCAATTCGTTGTGCGCTTTTCTCCGTGTCTCCGTGCCTCCGTGGTGAAGCTTTCATCTTGTCGGGCGATGCCCTGAAATCAACTCTCCGAGAGCCGCTTCTTCGGCGCGGTTTTCAGCAGCCGGTGCGCCTCGTGCACGGCCTCCAGGATTCGGTCGGCGAAGCGTGACTTGGTCAGGAACGGGCGCAGGTCGATGGACTCGATGCCGTCGGCCTGCTTGCCGGCGAACCAGTGGCCGCCGTTGCCGAGCAGGGTGTAGCGCATTCTGCCGTACTCCTCCATGTCGAAGGCCTTGAGTAGGGTCCACAGCCAGACAATCACCGGGACGTTGATCTCGTTGGGCGTGTCCTGCCAGCGCGGCAACCCTTCCTCATAGTGGTGGGCGAAATCGGCACCCAGGGCCTGCTCCATCGCTTCGTTGAGCCGCGCGAGGATCGGCAGAAGCAGCTCGTGACGCTTCTCGAAGAGAGAGACCGCCTCCAGATGAAGATCGTAGTCGGAGGGCTTCGAGGCGCCGAGGCTGAGCGTGTGAATCTCGGGCGCGTTGAGACAGAAGAGATCGTTGAAGACGATGGGGTGCAGGGGTGCGGTGAGGCGCTGGAACTTTTCCGTCGGACGGTATAGCATGCCGCCCTTGTCGCTGGGGCTGATGATGAAGACGCCCATGTCTTCGGCGCGGGCAGCGAGGACCGCCGGCCAGTTGCGCTGGTTGATGTAGTACCAGTGCAGGTTCACATAGTCGAAGCCGCCATGGGCCTTCGTCTGGATCGCGCGGATGATGATGTCGGTGGGGCCGTGGGTGGAAAAGCCGATGTGGCGGGCGAGGCCCTCCGATTGGAGGCGGCGAGCCATCTCCAGGCAGCCGCCGGGGCGGACGCTCTGGTCGAGTGTCACCTCCTCGTTGATGCCATGGATGGCCAGCAGGTCGACGTGATCGAGCTGGAGGCGCTCGAGCGACTCCATGAAGTTGCTGCGGAATTCCTCGGCCGTGTCGGTGGGACCGATCTTCGTCTGGACGATCAGGTCCTTGCGCGGAAAAGTGGGCAGGATGCGTCCGAGCTGGCGTTCGGAGGAACCGTAACCGCGCGCCGTCTCGATGTGATTGATGCCGACCTCGACGGAGCGGCGGATGGTTGCATCGAGGTTGCGCTGACCCGCCTCCTCGACTTCAGAGAGGGGGATGTCCTTCCAGCTTTGCTGGTAGCGCATTCCGCCGGTGCTGAAGACCGGCATCCTGAGTTCTGTGCGTCCGAATCGGCGATAAAGCATGGGCATCTTCCTTGGTGGAACCTGACGGGACCATGCAAGGCGCTCCCCCGCCGGAGACGCAAGGGGTTGATGGGACAGGACCTCAGGGCTTGGGGACTTCGCGCGACGGTCCCGCCTTCGAGGCCTTGATGCGGCCCGAGACGCGGTCGAAGATCGCGTCGAAAACGCACACCAGGCAGAAGCAAACGAAGATCGTAAGCAGGATGGGGAGGAGTCCGGTGGCAAAGTAACTCCCCTTAAGCGCCACCCACTGCGCCGTGGCGTAAACCAGCGCGAGCGCGGTCGCCACGATCGCGATCATCAACGCGTATCCGCGAAGTGGAATGGGCTGGTTCGTTTTCCTTTTGCTCACGGGGAAGGGTTCCGGGCTAGACTATGCACAGGTTTCGGCACCAGAGCCGGGTCGTCAAAGGGGATTGAACGGATGCAGCAGCGGGAGGGCACATTCGAACTGGTGAGCGAGTATCGCCCCGCCGGTGACCAGCCTGCGGCCATCGATGCATTGGTCGCGGGATTGGAGAACGATCTCCCCGCGCAGGTGCTGCTCGGAGCGACGGGGACGGGCAAGACCTTCACCATCGCCAACGTGATCCAGCGGCGCAATTGCCCGGCGCTGGTCCTCGCGCCGAACAAGACGCTGGCGGCACAGCTCTATCGCGAGTTCAAGGAACTCTTCCCCAACAACGCGGTCGAGTACTTCGTCTCCTACTACGACTACTACCAGCCCGAGGCCTACATCCCGTCGTCGGACACCTTCATCGAGAAGGACGCCTCAATCAACGACGAGCTGGACAAGCTGCGGCTGAGCGCGACCCGCTCTCTGCTGGAGCGCAACGACGTGATCGTGGTGAGCAGCGTGTCGTGTATATACGGCATCGGCTCGCCGGACGACTACTTCAACATGGTGCTCTACCTGGAGGTGGGGCAGTCGATGAAGCGCGACGAGATGCTGAAGCGCTTCGTGGAGCTGCTATACAACCGCAGCGATGCGGACTTCTATCGCGGGACGTTCCGCGTGATGGGCGACCGCGTCGACATCTTCCCGGCCTATGAAGAGCGCAAGGCCCTGCGGGTGGATTTCTTTGGAGACGAGATCGACGGCCTGACGGAGATCGACTCTCTCACGGGCGAAAAACTCCGCAAGATCCGCCGCGCGGCGATCTATCCGGCCAGTGTCTATGCGACGTCGAAGGAACGCCTGAAGGCGGCCGTGCGGAAGATCGAGGAGGAACTGGCGGAGCGACTGGCCGCACTGGAAGCCAACGGTCGCATGGTCGAGTACGCGCGCCTGAAGCAGCGCACCGAATACGACATCGAGATGATGCGCGAGATGGGAACCTGTCCCGGCATCGAGAACTATTCGCGCCACCTGGCGGGTCGCGAGGCCGACACGGCGCCCTACACACTGATCGATTACTTTGCCGACAACTTCCTGCTGGTGATCGACGAGAGCCACATCGCGGTGCCACAGATCCGTGCCATGTTCAACGGCGACCGAAGCCGTAAGTCGGTGCTGGTGGAGCACGGCTTCCGCCTGCCGTCGGCGCTAGACAATCGTCCGCTGCGCTTCGAGGAATTCGAGGCGAAGATCAACCGTGTGGTCTTCGTGAGCGCCACGCCGGAGGAGTACGAGCTAACCCGCTCGGGTGGCGTCATCGTCGAGCAGATCATCCGGCCGACGGGGCTCGTGGACCCACAGATCGAAGTGCGTCCCGTGGGCGGTCAGGTGCAGGACCTGATCGAGGAAATCCGGCAGCGCTCGGAGCGCGGTCAGCGGGTGCTGGCCACGACTCTGACCAAGCGATTTTCGGAAGAGCTGACCGAGTACCTGACGGAAATCGGTATCAAGGTGCGTTACTTGCACTCCGACGTGGAGGTGCTGGAGCGCGTCCAAATCATCAAGGAACTACGCGAGGGGAAGTTCGACGTGCTGGTGGGAATCAACCTGCTGCGCGAGGGACTCGACATCCCGGAGTGCTCGCTTGTGGCGATCCTCGACGCGGATAAGGAAGGGTTCCTGCGCTCGACCCGTTCCCTGATCCAGACGGTGGGGCGCGCGGCGCGTAACTCCGATGGAAAGGTCATCATGTATGGGGACCGAATCACGGACTCCATGAAGAATTGCATTGAGGAAACAAACCGTCGTCGGGAAAAACAGGTCGCGTATAACAAGGAGCACGGCATCACCCCGCAGACGATCCGCAAGCGCGTGGCCACGATCATCGAGACGTCCTATGAAGCCGAGGAAGAGCTCCTTGCGGCGGTGGCCGAGGAAAGCGAAGGGTATCTGACGAAGGCGCAGCTTGAGCGTGAGTTGGAGAAGCTGCGGAAGGAAATGAAGGAAGCGGCCAAGGCGATGGAGTTCGAGAAGGCTGCGGCTCTTCGCGACCGGATGGCAAAGCTGGAGAAGCAGGTTTTGGCGCTCTGACGCGCCCTGAAATCAGCGCAGGACCAAAGGAAAGGTGGATGACGAACATGGTGACGTGGCGAATCGGTGGTGCGGCGGTGGTGCTGGCGGCGGTGCTCACGACGGGCGGCTGCAGCAAGTACTACACGCGGGACGTGGATCCGGCGGCGGCGGGCAAGGTGCGCTCGCTGGGACCGGAAAGCCAGGACCTGATCTCCGTCGTCGACCAGATGGTGCGGTCGATCGAGGAGGAAGGTGTCCTCAAGAATCGCGGCGACAAGCCGGTGATCGTGGTCGAGCGCATGTCGAACAACACGCGCTATGACTTCAACACCGACACGTTCACGCGCCTGCTCCAGTCGGAGCTGCGCAAGCAGGCGGGCGGCAAGTACCAGTTCGTTTCGCGCGACATCAACGCGCAGGCGGCGGCAGAGCGCGAGGCAAAGCGCACCGGTGCGGTGGACTACAATCCGGCACTCCGCGCGGGCGCTCCGGCCGGGGCGGACCTGATCCTGATCGGATCGGCCAACAGCCTCTCCACGGTGAGCACCAAGGGTCAGTCGGACACCATCGTCTACGAGTTCCGCCTGGTGGACCTAGAGACTCAGCTCGACCTGTGGCAGGACACCTTTATCACCAAGAAGGAAGGCAAGGACGACGTGATCTACCGCTGAGGGCGGGCGGCAGGGCGCTGGAAAAAGCCTGACCACAGATTGCGCAGATTTCGCAGATTCCATGGAAGCGTTGGCACCCAGTTGGACTTCTGGCGGTCGTGCGCATTACGGATCGCAGTCGCTGTGCGAGGTTATTTCGGAGCGTTTCCCGCCTCCCCTCTGTGCGCTTTTCTCCGTGTCTTTGTGCCTCTGTGGTGTCAGTTCTTTTTCGTTGTTTTCCGCAGGTCTTGGCCGGTTCTGACTTCATTCCCCCGATAGGCCCACGTCGTGAGAGCGTCGATCATTCGCACCACCTTGCTCAAGCTCCTGCTGCTGGCGGTTCTGCTGCTGGCGGGAGTCGGTTGCGGTGCCCGGGCTCCCCGCGTTCCACCGCCCGGCCTGGCGAATGTGCAGGTTCCCGAAGCGCTGCAATCGCGCTACGACAAGCTGGTGAAGGAGGGGGAGCGGAACTGGGTCCTCAACCTGAACGAGCTGGCCGTCGAGGCCTTGGCCATCGGCGACCGGGAGATGGCCAAGCGTGCCCTCTCCGAGGCGATGCTGAACATCAACAACGTCTTCGGCTCCACGCCAGAGGCGCAGCAGGCGCGGCTCGTTTTCTTCTCCGAGGATGTGAAGCTCTTCAAGGGCGATCCCTACGAACGGGCCATGACGTTCCTCTATCGCGGCGTGCTGTACATGCAGGATGGCGACTACGAGAACGCGCGCGCGTGCTTCCGCCAAGGAGCCTTGCAGGACGCCTTCGCGGAGGAGCAGCAGGACCGCGACGACTGGGTGATCTTCGACTACCTGATCGCGCGCTGCGAGCTGGAGCTTGGGCGTCCCGGCTATGCGGAGGAATCATGGAAACGGGCCGCGGCCACCTACTCGGGTTTCCCCGCGCGTTACCGCGATGTGGTGGGCTCGCCGTCGGGCATCCGAAGCGAACTGCCACCGCTGAACCCGGAGGACAACCTGCTGGTGATCTGCCAGCAGGGGCGCGGGCCGGACAAGGTTCGTCGCGGAGACCGGGGACAGTATCTGACGGTGAAGCGCCCCATGAATCAGCCGGGTCCGTCGCGCGTGGCGGTGGGGCCGCAGACCTTCGACTCGTGGCTGATCGACTCGGTTTTCTACCAGGCGAAGACGCGCGGCGGTCGCGCCTTCGATGCGGTGCAGAAGCGGAAGGTCATCTTCAAGGACGCCACAGGCGTGACGGGTACGCTGGGGCTCTATGCGGGTTTGGCGATCCTGGCCTCGGCGAACAACGAGGGGCAGATGGTGGCCGGCCTCGTGGTTCTGGCAGCAGGCGGGTTGCTACTGGTCGCGTCGGAACTGACACGCACGGGCGCCGACACGCGGGAGTGGGAATCGCTCCCGGACTCACTTTCGATCTACTCCGGCAGCCACAAGGAGGCTTCCGTGCAGTTGAAGATATACGGGCGCGCGGCCCCGGCGACAGCGACGATTCCGCTGCTGCCCCCGGGCAAGGGCCTAACGGTCGTGCTGACACTTCCCGAATCGGAGCAAGGAATCGTGGCTCCAACCAATCCCACTCCCAGGAGACTCCCATGAAGCTCATGCACATCGCGCTGCTTTGCGCGGCACTCGGCATCGGAATCGGTTGCGGAGGCCGTTCGAGCGGCCCCGGCACCGCCCGCTCGGAGAAGGAAGCCATCACGGCGTCCAAGCTCCCAGTCAATCTGCTCGACAAGAAACTGGAATCCCGCATGGCCTCGGAGATGCAGTCGGGCGAAGTGCGCGAGGACGGGCTGATGGAGGTTTCGGTGAATCTGCGCAACCGGACCTACAAGAACCTGCACGTCCAGGCGCGGACCGTGTTCAAGGATTCGCGCGGCATTTCCACGGGCGACGAAACCCAGTGGAAGGACCTGTATTTCTCGCCGCAGCAGGCCCAGACCTATCGCTCCGTCTCAAAGACGACCGGCATGGATCTATACACCGTGGAAGTGCGCCTGCCAAGGAAGCCGGGGAAGTGAGAGGGTCAGACGACCAAAGTCGCCCCGAGCGAGGGAGTGATATGTATAGGAAAGTGCCCTTTTCTATACATGACCGGGACGATATGTATAGCAAACCGGACCTTTGCATACACGGCCGGGGCAGGATGGAGACGCGGTGAACCATATCCTTGCCGGGTAGGACACCGGTCGAACGATTCCATCCCGTGTTGAGGGCGAATCACCCCATCTTCGCGAAGAGGCTCCGCAGGCCGTCCATCGTCAGGGTCGGAGCAGGCGCGATGCCTTCGCGACGAAGGAGCGGGAGAACTTTTGTGGCGGCGCCGCCGGTTGCGAAGACTGCGCCGAGCGGATCGCCGACTTCGCGCTCGATGTCGGAGAGCAGCCGCTCCACAGCGCCTGCGTGACCGAGCAACACGCCTGCTTCGAGGGCGCCCTGCGTGGAGTTGCCGAGGGCGGCGGGTGACTGGACGGCCTTGAATGGATCGATCTCAGGGAGCCGCCCGCCGGTCTCGCGGGAGAGAGCCCGCGCCAGCATTCGGATGCCGGGAAGAATCGCGCCGCCCGCCAGATTCCCATCCGGGTCGGCGACCGTCAGGTGCGTCGCGGTTCCGAAGTCGACCGCCACGCTCCAGCAGCCGGGAGCCTTTTCCTTCAGGGCCAGCACGTTGGCGAGCCGATCAGCACCGGGGCGTCCCGATGTGTAGAGCACGCGGCCGGGTGCGAGGGACTCCGGCGTGACCAACACAAGCGTGGCGCCGGGGGCGAGTCGCGCCACCAGCGGGGCGAGCAATTGCTCGTCACCCGGGCGGCCCAAGGCCGCGACGACGTGTGAGGCGGGCGTCCGACCCGAGCAGGCGGAGAGGAACTGGGAGATGAAAAGCTCGTCGCCACGCTCGACAGTTTCCCGCGGAATGGCGGCGATACGAAAGGGGGCTTCGTCCTCCGTGTGGAGGACCTTCAGCCGCGAATTGCCGAAGTCCAGAAGCCAGGCACAGGAGCGACCCATCGGCGGTCAGCGAACCTGTGGTGCCGAGGCGAGATGCCAGGTCCCCAGGCCGTCGCGCGTGATGGTGGGTGCCGATTTGTCCCATGCCACGTTGCCGTTGATGAGGACGAGACGTGGTGCGGCCTCGACAGCGCTGGCCGAGCCATTGGCCAACGGATCGTCGAACACGGCGACGTCGGCGCGCTGGCCGATCTGGACCTTCCCCACGTTGCCCAGGCGGAAAGCGCGAGCATTTGTGAGCGTGAGCATGTTGAGCGCCGCGATGAGTCCGCTGACGTCGGAGACGCCGTAGCGGCGCAGCACCTGGCCGAGGAAACCGGGCTCGGGCACGCGGCCGGCGCTGAGGCCGCCGTAGCCGACAAGAAGAGGAAGCCATTCGATGGGCTCGTCTTTGGGGTCGAGCGTCATGGTGATCTGGCTGGGGCTGCGAAGGAACTCGTCGACGAGCGTGCGCAGTTCCTCCGGGCGGACGAGCGTGCGACCGCTCTTCTCCGGGACGGCGGAAAGATGCAGGTGCATGTGCGTGGCCGTCGGGGACGCGGCGCCCTGGAAGAAAAGGTCCAGCCCGACGGTGCGGCCGCTGAGGTCAGTGCCGAGCGCCGATGCGTGGGCCGGGTGGAACAGGTGCATGAAGTTGAGGAGATCGTTGGCGGCGATTTCCAGGTCCTGCACCAGAAGTCCCGCCAGTTCCGCCATGCCGTGGCGCATCCGCACTTCCCGGAGCGAGCTCACACGCTCGAAAGCGATGATATTGAGGGGCGGAGGGGCGGTGGTGGTGGCCTCAAGCCAGGACTCGCGGGCGCGGTTGCTGCCGAAGGGCCCGACGCCGCAAACCAGCGTCGTGATTCCGGCGCGGACGAAGGGAGCCGCTTCCTCGACCGTAGGCTTGTCCCGCGCGAAAAGTGGATGCGGAGTCAGCACGACGAATCCCGGCATGGCGATGCAACCGGGGAGCGCAATCTCGCGCTTGGCCGACAGGTCTTCCAGGTCGCCGAGGTTCTCGACGAGGCCGACCGTGGTCACCGGCTCGTTGATGCGCCCAATACGCCAGTCGACGTTGATGGCCACGTCGGACCGGAAGGGGACCGTGCCGCTGCCGTTCATGAGATGGCAGCCGGAGAGCTTCAGATCGACGAGGCGATTCCCGGCGTCAAAGGGGAGGGTCTCGTAGAGGGCGCCGCTCGCGTTGGCATCCTCGCCCGCTGCGATGGCATGGAGGCCCCTGAGGACTGCCAACGCGAAGAGGCGGCGCACGAAGTCCTCGCCGCCGCGGTCCTCGTACCAACCGCCGGCTTCGATCAGAATCGAGCTGACCCCCATCCGCATCATGGTGTCGCCGAAGGCCCGGTGCATGTAGTCGGCGGTGTAGCGCGCCTGATGCCCCGCCGCGTGCTCGTCCACCGTTCCCTTCATGAGCCCAATGATGTGCTTGGCCTTGAGGCGAACGGGATTGTCGATATCGCGGGGCTCGAAGGGACCGGCCTGATAGGCGATCGCCACGAGCTTGTTGTCGCCGGCGGTCTTGCGTGGGCTCATGTCGTGGAGATTGAAACAGTATTCGGGCTTGAAGGACTCCTTGATGGCCATGATGGCCCGCCCCTCGGCCGTGGCCCCGGCGACGGCATCGCGGTTGACATCGATGCCCTGAGCGTTGCGGCGGGTGAAACGCGCGACACCGTCGGGGTTGACCATGGGGAACACGCCCAGTTCGAGGCGTTCGAGGATCAAAGCGTAGTGGGGCTCTTCCGAATGCAGGAGCAGTTCCGTGAGTGCCATTGCCAGGCCCGCGGAGCAGTCGGGCTCGTCACCGTGCTGGCGGGCCCAGAGGAGAACCTTGCGCGGCCCCTTGCCGAAGCGCAGCGTATGGAGAACGCGCCCTTCCTCGGAAATGCCAATGTGGGAAAGACCGATGTCGAGGGGGGCGAACTTCGCCAGTTCGTGGAGGAACTCACCTTGCTGACGATGCCGGAACTCCAACCAGTCGCCCTTGAATGGGATCGATGGATCAAGGCGTTCCCAGATCGCGGCGGAAGGGAAGCTAAGGATCGGGTTCTCGTCGGGCATCTGGGGTTCCTCGAAGCCGGGTTTGTCAAATCGAACCGCTCCACCACACAGCCGATATGCGGCGGCGGCAATGCGAGAAATCAAGATGTGGGGGCTTAATGGTTACGGCGTCGGGGAAGCAGTCGCCTCAGCGTCGAAAAGGTGGGGGAAGCGGGTCGTGGTCGAAAGCGAGCAGTGCGGGTCGCTGGCGATCGTTTCGACTGTGTAGACACCGCTGGACGGACACTTGGGGGACTTTCGTATGTAGGCCTCGACCCCGATGAGGTCGGTCCAATCGGGGCTGGCACCGGCATCAGCCTGACGGTCGAGCGCCCATTGCTGCTTGGCGCCGTCGATCTTCTGCAGGTTCTCCTGGCAGGATCGCATGCGTGAGATTTCCCGGGAACGGAAGAAGGTCGGGAGGGCGATGGCGATGAGGATGCCGATGAAGGCCACGACCGTCATCACCTCGACAAGAGTAAATCCTCGGTTACAATTGCGCACCAATCTTGGGGCCCCTAGATGATCTCGGGGCCTAAGGACGCACAGTAGGGGCCATATCGACAGAAATTCAGGGGATCGAGGCGCCCGATGCAAGACAAGCGATTTCAAAGGTTCGGGGGAATTGGGTGCTGATTCAGGGTCTCCTGCGACCACCTGTTCCGGAGAGTCCGTGTAATGCTCTTCCCATTTTCGGTAACTGCCCTTTCCCAGTAAGGTGGGCAATGAGAGGGGGGAATCGATGGAGTCCGGGGCCCTGATCAGCGGTCCTGTGATAAAGCGGTCGGTTGATTGCACAAAGTTTGCGCTTCCTGACGGTTGAAATATCCCTTTGCACGTCACCGCGAATTTTGTCACTCTCAGGATGCTTCAAAAAACCGCTGCGGCGACCGTTTTTGTCGTCACCGGGAATTTCGAGGATGCTCGAAAATGGCCAAGAAGAAGACAACCGCGACCAGCGAATCGGCGAAGGATCCGCTTGATGGCGTTCCAAAGCCCGAGGAGACGCCGAAGGCTCCGGCCCGAAAGCCTCGGGCCAAGGCTGACGCCCCGAAGGCGGCGAAGCCGCGAGGCCGCAAGGCCACGGAGGCTTCCGCGGCGCCGTCGGATGAACTACCCGCCCCTCCTCCTCGCCGCCCCACACCGGCTCCCGCTGTTTGGTTCGGAATTCCTGAGTTGGCCGATGGTGTGAACATCGACGAGTTCTATGCGCTGGTCCATTGCACCTGCTGGGACCCGCACCGCCTGCTCGGTTGCCATGCGGCCGTGGTGGGAGACCAACCGGGGCTCGTGGTGCGCGCCTGGCACCCCGATGCGGAAACCGTCGAGGTCATCCCCGACGGCGAGAAGCAGGGGTTGCTGCTTAAGAAG
The DNA here is from genome assembly GCA_016125005.1 of bacterium. Classification (GTDB taxonomy): domain Bacteria; phylum Sumerlaeota; class Sumerlaeia; order SLMS01; family SLMS01; genus WGMQ01. The sequence continues at coordinate 34,464 of WGMQ01000060.1, forward strand.
CTGGGTGTTCCGGGTGTTTTTGGGCTCTTCATCCCGGGTCGCACCTTCCCGTTCCGCTACAAGCTGCGCTATACATTCCGGCACGCCCCCGAGTGGGTGACGCCTGATCCATACAACTTCCTTCCGTCCCTGGGTGACCTTGATATTTACCTGCACGGGGAAGGAAATCACCTGCACGCCTATCGGAAATTCGGGGCGCAATACCGTGAGATGAATGGCGTGTGGGGCGTCGCTTTCTGCCTTTGGGCGCCCAATGCGCGGCGGGTGAGCGTCATCGGCGAGTTCAACCACTGGGACGGGCGGCTTCATCCCATGCGCTCGATGGGTAGTTCAGGGGTGTGGGAACTGTTTGTCCCCGGCGCCATGCCCGGCATGGGCTACAAGTTCGAGATCCTGACCCAGGACCACAACCTGCGGTACAAGGCGGATCCCTACGCGTTTGCCTTCGACCTACGCCCAAGCACGCACAGCAAGGTTCACGACCAGACTTCCTACGAGTGGAAGGATGCGAAGTATATGGCGCGTCTTGAGGAGCGCCGCTACCTTGAGGAACCGATGGCCGTCTACGAGGTCCACCTGGGCTCGTGGATGCGCGTCCCCGAGGAGGGCAATCGCTGGCTGAATTATCGTGAGCTGGCGGAGCGCCTCGCCCCGCACTGCAAGCGTTACGGCTTCACCCACATCGAACTGCTTCCCGTGGCGGAGCATCCCTTCGACGGCAGCTGGGGCTATCAGGTGACGGGCTACTATGCGCCCACGTCCCGCTTCGGCACGCCGGATGACTTCAAGTACTTCGTGGACTACATGCACCAGCATGGCCTGGGCGTGATCGTGGACTGGGTGCCGGCGCACTTCCCGCGCGACGACTTTGCCCTTCGCTGGTTCGACGGCACGCCGCTCTACGAGCACGCGGACCCGCGCCGTGGCGAGCACAAGGACTGGGGCACGCTGATCTTCGACTACGGTCGGCCGGAGGTGAAGAACTTCCTGCTCTCCAACGCGCTCTACTGGCTCGACATGTTCCACGTGGACGGGCTGCGGGTGGATGCGGTGGCGTCGATGCTGTACCTCGACTACAGCCGCCAGCCGGGCGAGTGGCTGCCGAACAAGTACGGCGGACGCGAGAACCTGGAGGCGATCGCCTTCCTGCGCCAGCTCAACGAGGTGGTCCACGGCCAGTATCCGGGACGCTTCACGGTGGCGGAGGAATCAACGGCATTCCCCGGTGTGTCGCGACCGACCTACATGGGTGGGCTCGGATTCACCTTCAAGTGGAACATGGGCTGGATGAACGACACGCTTCGCTACTTCGCGAAGGATCCGATCTTCCGCAAGTATCACCAGAACGACCTGACCTTCGCGCTCGTGTATCAGTTCACCGAGAACTTCATGCTTCCGTTCAGCCACGACGAGGTGGTGCACGGAAAGGGCTCGATGATTGGAAAGATGCCGGGCGATCGCTGGCAGAAGTTCGCAAACCTGCGGCTGCTGTATAGCTATCTATACGCGCATCCGGGCAAGAAGCTGCTCTTCATGGGCTCGGAGTTTGGCCAGAATGCCGAGTGGCATTACGACCGCTCGCTCGACTGGCACGAGGCGGGCGACCCATTGCACGGCGGCGTGGAATCGTGCCTGGCAACGCTGGGATGGCTATACCGCGACCACCGCGAGTTCTGGATCTTCGACAACGACCCGATCGGCTTCCGGTGGATCGACTTCAACGATCACGAGAGCAGCGTGCTGGCCTTCGTCCGTCAAGGTCCCGAAGGACACACGGTGTGCGTGTTCAACTTCACGCCGATCCCGCGCTTTGGCTACCGCATCGGAATGCCGGCGGGCGGGAAGTACAAGGAAGTGTTCAACAGCGACGCCCATGAGTACGGCGGCGGAGGAGTTGGGAACTATGGTCAGGTATGGACGCAGGACATCCCGCTTCACGGCAACCGCTTCTCGGCGCACGTCAACATCCCGCCCCTCGGCGCGGTGTTCCTGAAGCACGAGGGGTGATCGCACCTTGGGCATGATTCGATTGATCGACAGGGCGCTCTGCAAGGGCGCCCTGCTGATTATCCACGGCTATCAGCGGTGGCTCGGCTGGCTCCTCGGCGGACAGTGCCGCTTCGTGCCGTCGTGCTCCTGCTATGGCGAGGAGGCGTTCCAGCGCGGGCCGTTCCTGTGGGCGGTGCTCCTGACGGTGTGGCGGATCCTCCGCTGCCAGCCGCTCTGCAAGGGTGGCTTCGACCCGGTTCCCGACTGGATGGGGAAGCCGGAGCATCATCACAAGAGCTGAAAAGAGCGAATCTTTCGAGCGGTGCACTCGGCACTTGACGGTCTTCCGGCCATTGGATGGCTCTAGGGGAGCCCGCGTGTAGTTGCGCGCGAATCGTTGTCCCGTTGAGACCATGTTGATGGCCACGCTTGGGCGTCGTAAATCCACCATCGAAAAACTTCTGGGTGCGGTCGTGCTGACCGTGGCGGTGACCTTTGCCCTGCACCTGGCGCTGACCCGCGCGCCGGGGCTGACGACCAATGGGTCGATGGCCTTCGCGGAACCGTTCCTGCGTCTGGGTTCAGGGATCCATGAGAAGTCCAGCGCGGTTTGGCTGGCGCTCTTCGAGGGCGACCGGTTGCGCCGCGAGAACGACGAGCTGCGGGGGCGCCTCATGGAGGCGCGCATCGACGTGGCGACGGAACAGACAGAGCGCACGCTGGTCGAGTTGACGGAGCGGGTGTCGAGTAACCTCCCTGTGGGAAGCATGCAGTTGCTGACGGTGCCGGTCCTGGCGGCTGGCGGCGCTCAAGATCGACAAGTACTGTGGCTTGGCATGGGTGCCCGCGAGGGAATCGCTCCCGGCATGGCAGTGCTTGGGCCTGAGACGGTCGTGGGCATTGTGGAGAGCTGCACCGACAGCATGTCCTTGGTGCGGCTGGTAACCGATCGAAAGTCGAAGTGGGGGGCGGAAGTGGAGGGCCTCGGCGAGTTGGGCCTATTGGTTGGAACCGGCGCCGGTGACACGGTGGAGCTACATTTCAGCAGGACGGTTACCGCGGCGGAGAAAGGTCAAAAGGTGACGACCTCGGGCATGGCAGGCTCCATCGCACCGTCGACGCTGCCGTTCGGCGAAATAGTCGACCTGGGCAAGAACCGGAAGAGCGAGCCGATGGCGGTGGTGAAGCTCTCGTCCGACCCGTCGCTGCTGAGGACCGTTTGGGTGCTGCCGGAGCAACGGCTCTCGGTCGAGGGACTGCGCCCATGACCCGGCGACGCGAAGAGTCGGTGACGCTGATGGTGGTGGCCCTCGCCACCACGCTGGCGGCGTGGTCGATTTTCTGGATGGGGCTGACCGGCGGGTCACTGGTGGCATGGCATCTGGCGGCGATCTGCGTGGGTCGTTCGCGGCTGGATCCGTTTCCGTTGGCGGTCCTTGTGCTCCCTTCGGCAGTATTCTGCTCGGTGCTGGCTGATCTGTCTGCGATTGCGGCGGTGTTGCCGCTGGCTTTGGGCCTGACGGTTTCTTCGGTGGCGGCGACCAGCGAGTTCCTTCCCGGGCGGCTGGCAGGGGGAGCTCTGGTGCTCTTCTCCGTGGCGCTGGTTGGCTCGTTGGTGCGCCCGATCCAAGCCGCATGGAGCGAGGCGGCCGTGACTTTCGTTGCCGTGGCACTGATCGAGGTGACTCGCTCCGGTTGGCATCTGTGGCGCATGTGGCGCCGTCCGGCGGATGCATTGGGAGGCTACGGCGCATGAGCGTGGCCGCCTTTCCCGTCAGCCGCGAGCGCGGTTCCGGGCCCTCCAGTGCGACTCGAGCGCCGTGGATTGATCAAGTCCTGAGGCTTGACTATGTCTTCCTCCTAGCGGTGCTTGCCGTGACCGCCGGAGGGCTCATGGTCCTCTATGGGGGGACGCACTCGATCCCGATTCTTGCGGCTTCGGCGGCAAAGCAGGGAGTGTTCTGGGGCATTGCCGTTGCCGCAATGATCGGTACGGTGATGGTGGACTACCGGTGGCTGAATCGGGCAGCGGTGGGGCTCTACCTGCTCAACATGGTGGCGCTGCTGTTCGTGCTGGTGGGCGGTTCGAAAATCAATGGCGCCCGGTCGTGGATCGACTTCGGTCCGGTGAACTGGCAGCCGAGCGAGACCATGAAAGTGGCGACGGCGCTGGTGTGCGCCCAGTACCTGGCGCTGAACCCCGACCGCTTGAAGGGCTTCACCGGACTGATCGTGCCGGGGTTGATCTGCGGAGTCCCCGCGTTGCTGATCCTCGCGCAGCCGGATCTGGGCACGTCGGCGATCTTCTTCCTGATGTTCCTCACGATGATGTGGATGGCGGGGGCTAGCCGTCGCTGGCTGGGCATCATCGTCCTATCGGCACTGGTGGGCATGGGGAGCGTCTATCCGTTGCTGAAGCCCTATCAGAAGGCGCGCATCCATGTGTTCCTGAACCCGGAGTCCGACCCGGCGGGGAAGGGATACAATGTGATTCAGTCGAAGATCGCCATCGGTAGCGGCGGCGTCTTTGGCAAGGGCTGGGGCGAAGGCACGCAGTGCACGCAGCGGTTCCTCCCGGAGCACCACACCGACTTCATCTTCGCGAGCACGGTCGAGCAGTTCGGCGTCGTGGGCGGGTTGTTGCTGATGGCGGGCTTCGCGGTGATCCTGCTGCGGATGGTTCGGACGATGGATCGTGCCAAGGATCGCTTCGGTGGCCTGGTGGCGGCGGGTCTGATCGCAATTTTCCTCACGCACATCGTGCTGAACGTCGGCATGACGATGGGACTGGTGCCCGTCACGGGCATTCCGCTTCCCCTGGTCAGCTACGGCGGGTCGTTCCTGGTGACGACCTATGTGATGTTCGGCATCCTGCTCAACGTGGGCAGCCGCCGGTTTACGTTCATCCGCTAGGTCTTCTGCCGTTACGAAAGTTTCCAAAAAAAACCTTGCAGTCGAGTTGCATAACAGAAACTCTGCTGCCAACTCAACTGGCCAAACCGGTCGTGATTAGTCCCCCATCCGCCTTGGGAGTGTCAGTCATTGAACACCCGCGACCTTTCCTTCAACGCGCCCGACGAGGGCAGCGCGCCCCAAACCCCCGCCGTGCCCAAGGAAGCGATGGCGGGCGCCGGATTCGATCCGAGCGCCTCGGCCGGTGTCTTCATCGGCGTTCGCCACTTCACGAAAACCAAAGAACTCAAGGAGGTCCCCTACGCCGTCGACGATGCGGTCGACATGGCGTATCGCTTCAGCGTGGAGCTGGGGCTCGTCGAGGCCGCGGGGGTGAGCCTGTGTCTCTCCGGCGACCCGCAGAAGCCGGAAAGCCGTCGGCGTCTAGCCGAGTTACAGAATAAGGGGGCGCGTGTCGGCGACGCGGATATCTGGCGTGTTTGCGAGGAAATCAAGGGGGCGGCCAAGCGCGCCAAGCCCGAGGGGGCGCTCTTTTGCAGCGTGGCGACCCACGGCTTCCAGGACCCGCAGACCGGCATCAGTTACATCGTGATGGCGGATACGTATCTGGACAAGATCTCGAAGAGCGCCCTAACGGTGACGGAGCTGGAACAGGACCTCGGCACGACGAAGTGCCGGCGGCGGTTCCTGCTGATGGATGCGTGCCGCGAGTTCCTCCTGACGGGAGGCCCATCGAAGCGAAACGTCGGCAACCAGGCCTCGGATGGCATCGCGAATGCGCTCGCGAAGTTCGAAGGCGCGGTCGTGTTCTCCGCGACGGGCGCGGGAGGGCTGGCCTACGACGACGAGGAGGCGAAGAACGGTGTCTTCACGCGCGGCATCCTGGAAGGACTCAACGGGGCTGCCACGCCGGACGCGGAGGGCATCATCCGCGCGGGTCAGCTTGCTGACTACGCGAATGCCTTCATCACCAAGTGGATCGAGCGCGAAGAGAAGAAGCGCAACATGACGCTGAAGTTCAGTGGCATCCAGACGAGCTTCGAGGGCGAGGGCTCGCGGCCGCCATTGGCGATCCGACCGGAGGCCTACGCCGCCGCGCAAAGAAGCGCGACTGTGCAGACCTTCGAGGGGCAGCGACAGATGGCGTTGTCCCTGATGGAGGAGGCGGTCAATTGGCCGGGATTCTCCGAGGAGTTGGTGGCTGATGTGACGGCGGTCATCAACAGCGGTAGCCGCGACGAGCAGACAGCGGTGCTCAAGCGCATCGAACGTCTATACGTGGAGGGCGAAGATTACGCCGAGGACTTCGTGGGGTGGTGGCAGCGACGCCACGGCGACGCGCCGGGCTCGTCCCCGTCGCACTCGGGCGTGCGGCAAGCGCTTCCGCCGTTCGAGGCGGAAGTGGAGGTGGACCTGGACACGATCATCGCCGGGGGATTCGCCTCGGTGGCGCTGGAGATGCCGAAGGTCGGCATCCGCCGCATGGAAGTCCGCATTCCGCGCTGGACCGCCGAGGGCGAGATCGTCCGCATCCCGCGCGAGGGTCCGGGAGGCGCCGATATTCACCTGTCGGTGCGCCACGTGGTCGGCCATCGCTTCCGCATGGAAAACGGCGAGCTGACCACGGACCTGACCATCAGCGTGGTGGACGCATTCAAGGGCGCCACCAAGCCGCTTTTGCTGCCGGATGGTGACGTGGGGGTGACGATTCCCCCGGGGAGCAAGGATGGATCGCTGGTGATCGTCCCCGGGAAGGGAATGAGGACGCCCGGTCAGCCGACGGGAGATCTTTGCGTGCGACTTCGCGTGGAGGCCTCGCAGGCTGACGATCGCGAATCCGATTCGTCGTCGATGAACCTGACGCTGGAGCAACTGATCCAGTGGCGACCGGTGGAAGGCAGCCCCATGCCGGGGCGGAAAAACTGGCGGGTGGTCAGAAAGCTTGGCGAGGGTGGCTTCGGCGAGGCATGGCTCATTGAGCAGCCCAAGTCGATGCAGCAGCGGGTGCTGAAGTTCTGCTTCGATCTGAATCACCTCGCCGCGCTGCGCCGCGAGGTAACGTTGCTACGCACGCTCTATCAGAATCCCCTCTCCGAGGGGCGCGTGGCGCGAGTGCTCGACTGGAATCTGGATTCGCCGCCGCACTACCTGGAGTTTGCCTACTATCCCGCGGGGAGCCTCGATGACTACGCGAAGCGTGTCGGCGGGATGGAGAAGATATCCTTCGCCCAGCGACTCCGCTTCATGGCGCAGGTCGCCGGGGCGCTGAGCTTCGCCCACAGCCAGCGGGTCCTGCATCGGGACCTCAAGCCGTCGAACATCTTCATCGAGGAAACGCCGACGGAAGGACAGCGGGCGCTGCTCGCGGACTTCGGAATCGGCACCATCGAGGGAGGCGTCTCCGAGGCAATTCCCGGCGTGACGATGGGGACGATGACCAAGACGGGAAGCGGGCAGATTGGCCTCGGGACGCGTCTATACCTGGCTCCGGAACTGCTCGAAGGGAAGCCACCCAGCGCGGCCTCCGATATATACGCCTTCGGCGTGACCTTCTTCCAGGTGATGTCGGGCGACACGACGCGCGCCTTCGGCCACGGCTGGGAGAAGTACCTGAAGATCAAGGAACTCCAGCAGATCGTCGCGCTCTGCGTGAACGTCAATCCGGACGACCGCATCCGTGACGTGGAGACGATCCACAAGCGGCTGCAATTCCTCGTGTCCGAGCGGGGCCTTGAGCACCGCAAGACACCCAGCGTGCCTCAGGCGCCCGAGCCGGAGAAGCTCCCGCTGAGGGAACGACTCAAGTTCTGGAAGAAGCGCGACGGTCCCGTGTGGGAGAGCAGCCGCGTCAAGCCGAAGGGGAACTTCATCACGCGGCCTTTGGCGGCATTGGGACGCCTTGTCAAATGGGTCCTCGCGCCGATTTCAGGCCTTGGATGGCTGCTACCGGTGATCGGCGTGATGCTGGTGATCTTCCTTTTCACCAGGGCGGGCGACTTCCTTTTCAAGAAGCTGCTGCTGGGAGAGATTTCCCGCACGGCGAAGAACGACGGTGACGTGGGCCAGGGGCTCGGCGACTTCGCACGGGTTTATGGCACCCCCGGCGCGGCGGTGGGCTCGGGTGGCGGCGGGGAAACTGCGAATGGATCCCCCGCGCAACCAATGACGGACCCCGCGGAGACATTCTTCCGCAATCACGCCCCGGGCTACTTCCAGAATATGACCCGCGAGGTCTATACGGACCTCGGGCGTCTATACGAAACGGCGGGGAACGTGCCGAACCCGCAGGTCCAGATTGAGTCGGCATCCACGGCGGAGGACGGCACGCGCAAGGCCATCGTGATCGTGGATATTCCTGCCTGGATCACGGACCAACGCGCGATGCCGATGGTGTGTGTCCTCCATCGCGGCAAGCGCTTCGACGACACGAAGTACATGATCGCGCTCAGCGGACCGAAGGCGGCCCAGTTTGTGTTCTCGGGCGAGCAAAAACCCGCTGCTCCGGGGACGGTTGAACTGCCGCCTGTCTATACACTGGTGACGATGCGGCCGGATACCGAGTGGGCCGCGGCGCAGAAGATGGTGGCCGACCTCGGCAGCTTCCCGGATCGTTACTTCCAGAAGGGGCTGTCGCTGAAGGTGCTTCTCGCCAACCCGGACCTGATTCCCGATGCCGCGATGGCGACGTATCTTCGCGCGGCGGTCGCCGCCGATGGTCGGTCCGAAGGCACGCTCAATGCACTCAACGGCGCGAAGGACGGCCTGGCGAACGAGAAGAGCAACATCAAGTCCTACCGCAGCACCATCTCGTCGTTGCAACGGCAGCGCGCAGAGGCCGAGAAGCGGAAGCGCGACAACAACAATAACAACAATCGGAGTAACAACCAGGACAACTCCCCGCCGCCCGAATTCTATGACGGACAAATCCGCCAATACCAGAATATGATCGAGGCCGCCGAAAAGCGCATCCCGATCCTGACACGCAACGTGACGATCAATAGCCGTCGTGTGGAGCAGGACCAGATGGAGCGCGACCTGCAATTCCTCAACCTGGCGAACTACCTAACGACCCGATTCCCCTATCAGTCGAACGAGGCAGCGCGGCGCGTCCTGGCCAACAAGGAGGCGGACCTCTCAATCCGTCACGAGGCAAATCAGGTGCTCAACTATTCCCGCTTCCTGATCGGAAAGGAGTGACGTGCCCATGCGGAAATCCACTCTGAAGTCCTTGATTGGAAGCGCGCTGGTAGCCCTGCTGCTGCTCGGGGGTCACGTGACCCTGTCGGCGCAGGTCGACCGCTTTGCCGAGTACGTGGACCGCGTCCAGTGGGTGGAGGCCAACAGGCTGGCGCGCGAGGAAATGGAGAAGTCGCCGCAGAGTTTCCGCGGACGCGAGCGCTACCTGCTGGTGGTGCAGCGCGCCGGTGGGGCCCATCCCGACCCGCAGCCCGAGCGCCGTCGCGTCATCCTGGAGACAATCGCCCTCTTCCCGCAGGAAAACCTCAAGCCGTTCATCGACGCCGCGCTGAAGGACATCGAACCAGAGGTCACCCGTCGCCTCGACAACGACGATCTGCGGAGCGCGATGATTGGCATGATGCTGGTGGGCGCCGTTCGTGACCAAACCGACAAGCGCGCGGAAGGCGTGAAGGCCGCGTACAGTCTGTTCCTGAGTCCAACGAACGACTTCGAGACGCTGGACCCGCTCCTGATCAAGTTCGCGCTGATGGAGTACCTGCGCGGCCTGCAAACGGGGAAGTGGGAGTACGGCGACGAAGTCTCGACCGCGCTGGAGGAGAACCTGTTCCGCGTGGCCATCTCGCCGTGGAACAAGAACCCAAGGACAGTTGAGGTTGGTTTCTGGCCGGAGTTCGCCCGGTTCCTGCGGAGTCGCCTGATCCTGACCTTCGAGAAACGCGGCACGCGGATCTCGCATGCCGAAAGAGCGGCCATGCTGCGCTACCTGCTGGTGCTGACCGCCATCATGCCGGAGGGGACGATCGACCTCGGTTCAGGGGCCGACATTGTGCCTCCACTGGCCGATCCGATTCCCCAGTTCGACCTGCCGATGCTACGCCGCAGCCCCACCATCGTGAGGCGGGCCATCGCCCTGACGACGAACTCAAAAGCAATTGGCGACACGGGCCTGCTGTTGTCGCTGCACGAACTGCTGTTGGAGGTGAATGCCGCCACCGATGAGGAGTGGGCCACCCAATGCACGCTGGTGGACTACTGCCTGGAGAAGAACGCCGCTGTCTTCCACCCGGTGAGTATCGCCGGATTCCCCGCCCATCTGGAGAATCTGACCTACTGCTGGGGAGTGGTATCCTTCCTCCAGGCGGAGTGCACGATGACGACGGAGCGGCTCGGCATCGACTCGGCCATTGCCAACGTGCAGGTGTTCAATGCGGTGGAGCGACGCAACGCGATGCAGTTTTCCGTGTGCCTCCAGACGATCAACAACGAGCCGCAGCGGGATCTGATCGTGGAATCGGCGATGACCTTGGCTGAACTGGCGGAGCGCCACCTGGATGATCGCTGGGCGGGTGCGGTGAAGGATCTGGCCAAGATCGCAACCAACCGCGCCCAAGCCGGCGCGCCGGTGGCACGACTGGGCGAGTTCCAGGGGGTCTCGACGCTGACCATCGCGGCGCGCGATGCGGCAGCGAACTCTCTGGCGGCGGCGCGGGCATCGGTTGCCGCCAATCGCAAGCCCGCGGCGGGGAACTAGGCGCGGATCGCCCTTGCATGTAGGGGGGCTCCCGCCGCAACCTTTCCGCGCTGGGTGCGGGGCCAAGAAGCCCCTGAGACGGAGTTCCCGCATGGGTGCGCTCCGGTAGCCTTTGAACCTGATCCGGGTGACACCGGCGTAGGGAACGCGCTTCCAAGAAACGTCTCCACAGGCGCAGTCACGGCGTATCCGGCACCATATCACGAGCGAATCCGCCGCGGATTCCCGCCGTCCCA
>WGMQ01000080.1 GCA_016125005.1 bacterium
CAAAGCCAGGATCCGACCTGTCGCGCGCCATCCGAGGCGTTCGCGCCTCGGCCTCATTGAAGCCTCCCCAGCCTGACGGCTCCGCGCTCCCGGTGTGCCCCATCCGAGGCGTTCGCGCCTCGGCCTCATTGAAGCGAGGGGCTGTCAGCAGCGGACGCTGTCATGTGGCCGGCCATCCGAGGCGTTCGCGCCTCGGCCTCATTGAAGCGCCTCGGTGGCAGCGTCGGCAACCGCCGTGGTCGACCCATCCGAGGCGTTCGCGCCTCGGCCTCATTGAAGCGCCGGCGGGGATCAGCCCCTTGGCGATCAGGTTGCGCAGCCCATCCGAGGCGTTCGCGCCTCGGCCTCATTGAAGCTCCGCCGCATCGGAGGTGAAAACCTTGTTGCCCTGGCCGCCCATCCGAGGCGTTCGCGCCTCGGCCTCATTGAAGCGATGACGGGCTGTCGGCTGGAATCGAGGCCTATCCCGGCCCCATCCGAGGCGTTCGCGCCTCGGCCTCATTGAAGCCTTTCTATCTGGTTGGTAGTTGGTAGTTGGTAGTTGGTCCCATCCGAGGCGTTCGCGCCTCGGCCTCATTGAAGCTTGCGGATGCGGATGTCGTCGCCGTTGGCGTGGCCGAGGCCCATCCGAGGCGTTCGCGCCTCGGCCTCATTGAAGCACCGCGAAGTATGGCCCGATCAACAAGGCCGAGTTCCCCATCCGAGGCGTTCGCGCCTCGGCCTCATTGAAGCCTTCGCTCATGCCGGGGTTCCTTCCCAATTGGCGATCCCATCCGAGGCGTTCGCGCCTCGGCCTCATTGAAGCCCGTGATGTCGTGCAGCGCCGCGATGTCCGCCGGGCCCATCCGAGGCGTTCGCGCCTCGGCCTCATTGAAGCCAACGTCGGAGCGGTGGAAGGACAAGAGCGGACAGCGCCCCCATCCGAGGCGTTCGCGCCTCGGCCTCATTGAAGCTCCAGCACGACCGCGTTCTCGGCCGGCATGTCCGTCAGCCCATCCGGGGCGTTCGCGCCTCGGCCTCATTGAAGCCTGGTACATCCCAGGCCGAGGAATCATGAACGCATAAGGCCCATCCGAGGCGTTCGCGCCTCGGCCTCATTGAAGCACGATCTTGCGACGGAGCAGCGCGCTGGCGGTCATCCCCATCCGAGGCGTTCGCGCCTCGGCCTCATTGAAGCGCCTGCGCCCGCCGCGCGCGTTCGTACTCGCGGCGGCCCCATCCGAGGCGTTCGCGCCTCGGCCTCATTGAAGCCCGGCAGGATGGCTCCCAGCGCAACACGCGCCACCGGCCCCATCCGAGGCGTTCGCGCCTCGGCCTCATTGAAGCCCCGGTGCAGCCGCATCTTCTGCACCACATCGCTGACCCCATCCGAGGCGTTCGCGCCTCGGGGTCGTGTCCCGGGAGGGGGCGTGCCGGCGCCAGCGCTCCTACACCACACGCCGGGACGTGACCCCGCGACATCCGCCTGGTCTTCGCCGCCAACGTCATTCCGCCGGAACTGCGGACCATCGTCGAGTTCCTGAACGAGCAGATGCAGACGGTGGAGGTGCTGGCCGTCGAGGTGCGCCAGCATGTGGCCGACGGCATGCGCATGGTGAGTTCGGAGCTGATCGGCCGGACTGGCCGCGCGGCGCAACGCAAGGGTGTCGAGCGGACGGCAGGTCCGGTCTGGACCCGGCCGGAGTTCCTGGAAACGGTGGGCGGACGCCGTGGCCCCGAGGCCGCGCGGGCGATGGACAACCTGCTGGAATGGGCCGGTGTTCGCGGATGGTCGGTTGTCTTCGGCAAACAGCCGAATGGCGGCATCCTGTTCAAGGTGCCGGGCGGCGATCAACAGACTCTGCTGGGCCTGACGCCCGCGGGACAACTGGAACTCTACCTGCCGGCTCTCGCGAAGGCCGTGAACGAGGATGTTGCCGACCTGCGCCAGCGCCTCGCGGACATCCCCGGACTGCAGATGACATCTGCTGCGCGGTATCCCAAGGCAAACGCCGCCGGTCTGGCGTCTTTGCCGGTCTTCGCCGCTGTCACCGACCTGCTCGGACGCGTGGCGCCGGTGCCGGATGATCCCGACGACGAACCGGAGCTCGATTGATGGGGCTTGAACTCGCGGACCTGTTCCGCCTCGACGGGATCGACGACAGCAGCCTGCTGGTGCTGCGCCATCGCCCCTGGCAGCCGAGACTTGCCAACATCCTACCCAGCTGGCCGAGCAGCGCCCGGACCTGTTCAACGCCTACCAGTCGACCCAAGGTCCGCGCGCGGAGGCCGCACTGGCCAACGCGTCGATGATCGCCTCCTTCATTGCGCGGGGCTGCGACCAGGCCGTCTTTGCGGGGCTTTACCGGAATGCAGGCGGACGCGCGATCGCGTTGACCGACTACGATGCCCTGCCCGAGGTCAGGGCGTTGGCGGAACTCGGGATGGCGGCCGATCCCGCCGAGCGGGCGGTCGAGCGGTTCCGGTTCTTCGATCTGCAGCCAGACAGCCGCTGGGACGCCTGGAAGGGCCGGCTCGTCATCGACTGGCCGCCGCCCGCGCGATCCTGGTATTGCTGGGCCGGACGCAACCGCTTCCCGGTACATGCCATCCTGGAGGAGTCTGTTCTGGCTCCGCCCGTGCCTGACTGGCGGGAGATCGTGCTCGACTGGGCCGAGCTGCGGTTGCTGCCCACAAGCTGGCGTGCAGCGCTGGCCGGCTGGCGCGGCATCTACCACATCCTCGATACGACTGACGGAAGGCGCTATGTCGGCTCGGCCGCCTGTGCCGACAACATCCTCGGCCGCTGGCAGAACTACGCGGCGACCGGGCATGGCGGCAATCGCCACCTGCTGACGCGCGATCCAGCCGGCTTCCGCTTCTCGATCCTGGAGCGCACCTCACCCGACCTGCCGGTCGACGAGATCGTGCGACTGGAGACCACCTGGAAGGTCAGGCTCGGCACGCGCTTTCCCGACGGCCTGAACGACAACTGACGACGGATTGGAAAGAAGGTGGCGCCCCGCCAGTAGTGCTGCGAGCCGTACGGGACTCATTCCCTGGCTCCGATCCCCGGAGGGATCGTCTACCCGCCCGGGGCGCCGTTTCGTGGCGGAGAATGCACGTTCGGGGCTCGCCCGGCAACGCCTATCGGCAACTCACCGGTTGTGGAGTCACCGGAAGCATTCGAACATGCTTCTGGTCGGCACGGGGACAGGGACGCACGAATGCCGGTGATGTACGAGAAGTCGGCGTGGGACACGCGCCAGCCGCGCAAGGACGGCCTGCGCATCCTGGCGACGCGCTACTGGCCACGCGGGTTGACCAGGGACCAGGTTGATCTCTACCTGCCCGACCTCGCGCCGTCGAAGGGCCTGCTGACCGACTATCAGTCTGAAAAGATTCAGCACCCGGAGTTTCGGCGCCGCTACCGGGAGGAAATGAAGGGACAGAAATCCCTGATCCGCACGCTGCACTGGCTCAGCGAGAGCGGGCAGATCCTGACCGTGATGTGCAACTGCGAGGACAGTACGTACTGCCATCGCCGCATTCTCGCCGGGCTGATCGAGAAGGGCGTCTGACCACTCCGCATTCGGGTTCACCCGCCAGCCCTCGCCATCCCGCAACCCATCCGAGGCGTTCGCGCCTCGGCCTCATTGAAGCCGTGCGGCTTGGGCGGCGGCGCGAACCGGCCAGTTACACCCTCAATCGGGACAGGACCCTACTCGTCCCGTCGAGCCAACTCGACTTCCAGTTGACTTGCCTCCGGAACGCCAAAGCTGACGAGCGATGCAAGGAAGTGATCGAGTTGCGTCCGATCTGGTGAGCCAGCCGCAAGGGAGTTGCGATCATCGCCATTCAAGGCCGTCCAATACTTGCAGAACCTTCTTCCGAACCCGAACTCAATCCAGAACTCGTGATCATTCCCTTTCCGCTTGATCAAATCGTCCAACAGATTGAAAGTCATCTGGAGATGGGCGCGCCGTGGCTTGCGCTCAATGAGGATGCAGACGTTCAAGGCGGTTGCGATCGTCCCGTTCGCGGATACGAATTGCTCTAGAGCGGGAACTAGAGGATCGACCGTTTCGACCTCGTCGGGACCTACAAAGGATTGGGGCGTCTGACCAAGTGGTTTGATGTTGAAAAAGAGACAGGCCAGCGCCGCCCCAAGATCAGCCTCAGATGAATTTCGGTCCCGCACAAGCAGTGACTGCCAGGCACTTGTTTGCTCCAATCGTTCAAGGAAGGTCTGATGAACGTCGACAGCGACTTTCTTTGGTAGTCGTCCCGAAATAAATGCCTCAACAAGGTACGGGAATGTCAACGATGCCATGCGCAGGAATGGAGAATCCGGCAACCGGCGCAAGGGCTCGATGAGTTCAGAGGTCAATCTATGAGGCTGATTGCTAACCAACCAGTCAACGGCGCCATGAGCCCAAGCGTAATTCCAGGAGAGGATCTCAGAATTGGAGTCGACGTTCCAAGCTCCCTCGGCTCCGTTCGCAATCAACGTCCATTCCTTGTAAATGCCCCAGAACTCGCCGTACCACTTGACCGAAAGTCCTCTCGGCGGAAACCAGCCAGATGCACACTCGTGATCAAAAAAATGGTTCGCAGGTGTTGTTTCGGGCGTTGTGTCGGGTGGTTGATCAGTGGAACTAACTCGTATTGTTTTCCGTTCCTTCGAGCCGATCTTCGGCAATTCCGGCCAAGGCGGTTCTTCGCCACCTGATATCAACCACAGCCTTTCAGCAGACACATGAGCGAACAACAGCCCTTCGTGTTCGGATTTGGTTTTATTCCATTCGTCGTCTGAAGATTCCCAATCCTTGCGAGGGCGGATGCAGCCATGGAGTCCCGTCCTCAGCAACGATTTGGCCAATCTCGGCTCTGCCTCGAAGAGCGACGCCCCCACCGCCTTGTAGCCTCTGACGGCCGCCCGCCGGAGAGCCGCTAAACCCAGCACCGCCTCGAGGTCATCCTCGACACGATCAGCGAGCCACAGATACGCAAATCCAGCGAACGCCATCGCAGCGGGCTCATAGGACATACCCGTCCCAGACATGTAACCCTTGTCTGGCTGCCTCGCGGCCGCCTCAAGAGTCTCCCGGATCCAGCCTTCATTGTCTCGCCAAAGATTTTCTTCGCCGTCTCGCAAGGCTATGACTGCGGCGGCAATCAACGCAAAATCCTTGAAACGCTCATTGTCAAGGTCGTCGCTGGAAAGGTCCGGGGCCCGGCCGTCGGCCCATTTGATCGCTCTTTCGGCTAACTCCCGAGATGATCGAGACGGCTCATCCACATATATCGTGAGCTCGAATGGCATCCGTTGTTCTGCCTGAGAGGCCACCAACTCCGCCTGAAGCCGACCTATGTGCGATGCTTCCGGTTCCGGTGATACATAGACGAAACCGCTGGCTCGCCGCCCACCATCCAACACGATTTCATTGTTCCGCCAGTTTTCGGGCGCTAACTGATTGATGGCGTGGCGGACCATGTATGAAGGATCACCTCTTGCAGCTTCGGGGCCATAATCGGGATAGTTGACCGCGAGGCTCTCCAGTCGGTTGGAGAGGGCCTCTCGGTAAGAATTGTGGACGCCGAGCACAAATTGGCCGAGTATATCGACTAACGTGCGATCTCTGGAAGGGCGAGACTTGAGGTCGATCAACGCTCTACAATCCTGGATCGCACCTCCTGAGCCTGGGAAAAAATTATAGGTGACGAATCTCTCCTGCGCCCAGCGGCTGTGATCGAGGACAAGCAATTCCGGCGATGCAATCAGGTCCATTGCCGTTTCGGCAGCGTGTTCGAAATGGCATAAGACCAAGTCGACAGCTACCAAGAGAAAGGCGGCTGGAATGCCATCTCGCCAGAGGATCTTCTCCACTACCTCCTTGACCGTAGCGCCGGCTTCAATCTGGTGGTGTCCCCATAGCTCAAGTGCCATCAGCGCACAGGTCAGGCTGTAATAACCAGAAGCCTGCCGGGACCATACATAGGTCGCAGGATATGGAAATGTGAACTTCGTTCCTGACATCTCTACGACCAGAGCTTCATCCGCCTGATCGCCGAAACCGGGGAACTGTTCCGCAGCATGAATGGCCAGATCTGTGATCAGTGACAGTCCGGTGTCGAAGTCGTTCTGCAGCAGCTTCAGGAATGGGCCTCGGGTCGGAGACTTGTTCAGGAAGCGGGAGTCCAAGAATGAAAAGCCGCGGTCGTACAGGGGCGAGCCGTGTCTCCCACGATTCTCCGGTTCATTGACCAAAGACCGTTTCGTCAATTCCGCCAGCTCTTTCGGTGCGGCCCGCGCCAGCATTCCGGGTTGGTCTACAATCCTCTCGATATCCCGCACCCCGCGCTTGGAGTGGTCCATCTTGAACTTCAGATAGTCACGGGCGAGTTCTGGTGCGGCCGCGCAGGAGAGAAGGAAGCCCTCTCTAAGGCTTTCTCGTAGCCTGTCAGTCTTGTCCGACGAGAGGGCTTCGCCAAACGGATAAAGGTGCGCCGCCCGATCTCGGCTCAACTCCGCTGCCTCGATGATCATGAGCCAAACGTGGAATCGTGCCGCAATCTCTGCTCTGTATGGATCATGCATCAGCATTGTGCTGGACCAAGCAAAAAGCAGATCGACAATCTCTGGCAAAAGGTTTGCCGGTGTCTCATTGGCGTTGTCCAGCAGCCAAATGATGATGGGCATCCAGCTTGTAACCTTGGGGGCGATTATGTCGTCAGACAGTTCGGCAGGATCAAATCCTGTCGATCTCAGGATTCCGGAACCGGCAATCTCGTCGAAAGCCAACTTCAAAGAGAAGGATTCCACCGAGCGGGTCAACGCCAGTACTTCCCGCAGAAGGTTGCCGCCGTCAGCAAACAGGATGGGTTTCGTTTCTCTGAGCACGCTGTAGCTCAGCTCTGAGCGCACAAGGGCCAGTACAACGGCTCGACGCCATGCTGGGTGAGAGCCGTTCGGCGACACTTGATCCAGGAGTTGTCTCCAGGAAGAGCCTGATAGTTCGGTTTCAAGCCGATGCCGCGCCAGCAACTCGACTGCTCGAGCAATCGAGATGTCGGGCGCCGCATCCAGCTTCAAGTTATCCAGAGACTCCGGCCTATCCCGCAACAACACGAACACTGCCCATTCACGAAGCACATCATGGGCGAAACTGGCCCGGTCACTGGAAGGTTCGAGTATGCTTCTCGAAATTTTCAGCTCTTCGATTGCAGATGGATCGAAATCGTCGACATCCACTTGGTTCCGGCCCAACAAAGCGTTCTCTGCCAGACGCCGCAGAACCCGTCCACGTGCCCTCCGATGCTCGTTTTTGGGACCGTCTGCACTTGTCCACCAATGTGCCGCCAACCTTGTCTCGGTGATCAAGTCGGTTGGATCGCCATCGAGGGCGGCTGCCCTTGCAAGGCGGAGAGGGTTCTGGAGGATTGGGCGGGCCGGGTGCGAGCTTTGGAGTAGCGCTTGGAGGCGCGTGGAGACAGCTCCGAGTTCCTGAAGCTCCGATTCGGAAAGCTCGCCTATAGGAACAATGCGTTGTCCCCCAAAGGCGTCGACAATATCCTGATGCAACCATCCGGAACCATCGACGCCGAAGTCATTCCGCGCAGTCGCCAATACTCTCACGCCGGGTACGTCAACCGCCGACCGAAGCATGTCACGAACTGTGGTTTGCTGAGCCTCCGAAAAACGGTCCATGCCATCAATGAAGATCGTGGCGCCACCTGTGGCCGCGACCTCTACAAGCAGCTCCTTGCAGGGCCGCTTGAGGTCAAGCCGCGAAGACAATGCAGCCCAACCACCTCCGATCGTCCGATTTGCAGCAAAAACCAGAACCGCACTCTCCCGCGAAACTTCCTCTGCAAGGTGCCTCAAAAGCGCGGATTTGCCGGTCCCGCCATCCCCGCGGAGTTCGACATATCGATTCATCGACAAGGCTGTCCTTGCTGATTCGAGAAGGTCTCCCCGGTGAAGTTCTATGCCTTCTATGTCTCTGCGAATGTCTGTCAGAACGTGGTGAGCATCCTCCATGAGCATCCGAATGGCGGATCGGAATTGCGCGATAGGTTGGATGGGGAAGCCGGCCTCTGACACTTCAGATGTAAGTTTCTCTTTGTTGGTGACCCCACCACTGCTGGCGATTTCCAGAGCGCGCGTCTTCAGGAATCGCCACAGGTCTTCGGCACGGTCCGATTGGTCAGGTTCCAACGCCATTCGGCAACGCTGGACGACCAGTTGCTCCGTGATCGAACCGCTCACACCGAAATCCATTATGAAGATCTGGAGGCGGCCAAGAACGCGATGAATGAACTCATCTTCCATCTCGCATCCGTGCGCGAAAGCATGAGCGCGGAACGCATCGACAAAGTCTCTCATGTCGTCGTTGGCGCTTCCTGGCCGCTGCAGCTTGGCGAAAAAGACCTTGGAGTCGGAGATTTCCCGCGCCCATTTGAGGACGTCCTGGATTGGTCCGCTCAGCTTTTTTGGTCCCCTTTCAACAGCGATCGCCAGCTCGTTCCTCTGGTTGAAATAGCCTTGAACAGAAACAGCCGTGATGATCTGACCTACTGTCTTGGCGAACGCTTGGTTCGACTTCGTGAACCCGACTTCTCGCTTTACCTGGATTTGCAGGCTGGCCGCATGCCCGTCTTGAGCGATCGCCTTGACCCAGATGTCATCGAGAGGCGCACCTTCGTCTGCCGCCTGTAGCGTGATCGACTGGATGTCGGTGCCAGGCAATCCGCCGGGAGCCACTCCGATCAACATTGAAAGCAGGTAATGGGCCGCTACACTACTCTCCAGATCGGCCCCCGCCGGGCCGGTTGATGCGGGGCTGGTTCCGCGATCCTTCACCATTAGTGGGTCGTATCCCTTGGGGTGGTGTAACTGGCGGTTGGGCCAGGGTGATCACCGGCTTGGGCCGGGTCTCGGTCACGTGCCATTCCAGTCAGGCTGACGGGGTTATCATGGCGCAGCGGGGCGATGGTTTCCAGGGTCATGTAGCGGGCGCGCTGGACAGCCCATTCGTCGTTCTGTTCGAGCAGGATCGCGCCGATCAGGCGGGTGATCGCGGCCTCGTTGGGGAAGATTCCGACGACATCGGTTCGGCGTTTGATCTCGCCGTTGAGCCGCTCCAGCGGGTTGGTGGAGTGGATCTTGGCGCGGTGCTCGCGCGGGAAGCTCATGTAGGCCAGCGCATTCTCCTCGGCCTGGTCGAGCAAGGTGGCGAGTTTCGGCAGCTTGGGCCGGACCTGGCCGGCCACCTGGCGCCACTGCGCGCTGGCGGCGGTCGCGCTATCCCGGGCGAAGGCAGTGGCGAAAAAGGCGGCGACGACGCGCCGGCCGCTCTTGCCGGCGTGCGCCAGGGCGTTGCGCATGAAGTGCACCCGGCAGCGCTGCCAGGTGGCGCGGACCAACTTGGCGACGGCGGCCTTGATGGCGTCATGCGCGTCGGAGATCACCAGCTTGACCCCCGCCGGGCCGCGCCGCTTCAGCTTGCGCAGGAACTTCAGCCAGAAGGTCTCGCCTCGGAGACGCCGATGTCCATGCCCGGCACCTCACGCCGGCTGTCGGCGTTGACCGCCACGGCGATGGTCACCGCCACCGAGACGATGCGGCCGTTCTGCCGCGCCTTCAGGTGGGTCGCGTTGATCCACAGAAACGGCCAGTCACACTCGATCGGCGGCTCCAGGAAGGTCTTTACCCGGCCGTCGATCTCCTCGCACAGCCGGCTGACCTGGCTCCTGGAGATGCCGGACGTGTCGAGCGCCTAGACTAGGTCGTCGACCGAGCGAGTCGAGATGCCCTGGATGCAGGCCTCCTGGATCACCGCCGTCAGCGCCTTCTCTGCCATTCGCCGCGGCTCCAGGAAGCCGGGGAATTAGCTGCCCTTGCGCAGCCTGGGGATGCGCAACTCGACGGTGCCGGCGCGGATTTGCCAGTCGCGGTCGCGGTAGCCGTTGCGCTGCGCCAGGCGGTCGGGCGAGCGCTCGCCGTGGCCGGCGCCGGCTAGCGCCGCGACTTCCAGTTCCATCAGCGGGCCGGCGGCGAAGCCGATCATCTCGCGCAGCAGCTCGGCATCTGCGATCTTATCCACAAGCGTGCAAAGGGCCATCTTCTCGTCGGGCAGCGGTCGTCTCTCCGGTTTGCGTTGGGGCTCGCAATCCGACCCTACCGGAGAATCACCGCTTGCCCGCGCCGCCGCCCGCCCACCACAGCGCTGTTGATGGCGCGCGAGCGGGCGGCGCCGCGAACCGGCAATTTACACCATCAATCTGGACAGGACCGGCGTTCGCGCCTCGGCTTCATTGAAGCGTGGAATACCGCTTCATGTCCGCGCTCCCACTACTTTCCATCCGAGGCGTTCGCGCCTCGGCCTCATTGAGGTGCGTCAGTGGATCCCGTCTATCGCATTGTGAACCGGGAACAAACGTCCTGGAAATTCACGACCGCAGCGCGTCTGCCGCCTATTCTGGCAACCGATGGCCGGGCGGCAAGCCCCGCGAACGCGATCCCGGGGGTGCCCCCGGGGTGCCCCGGTGGTGCGGCACGAAGGCCATCCAATCTCGGCTTGGTCAGAAAACCCAACCCGGTCAGCGGGTTGGATGGTGGGCGCGGCTGGGATTGAACCAGCGACCCCTACGATGTCAACGTAGTGCTCTCCCACTGAGCTACGCGCCCGGCCGGGCGCCGGGTGGGCCGGCGCCGACAGCAAGGCCGGTTCTATAGCGAGGCTGTTCCGGGGCTGCAAGGGCTTTTGCGGGTCCGGAGCGAGGCTGTCCGGTGGCTGCAAGGGCTTTTGCGGGTCTGTCCGGCCCGGCGGCTCAGGCCGGCGCCTGGGCCGCCGCAGGGCCTTTCAGTTCGACGACATTGCCATCGGGGTCGGCGATGTAGATCGACGGGCCGTCGCCCTCCGCGCCAAAGCGGGTCACGGTCTCGCCGGCCTGCACGTCGTGGCGGGCCAGATGCGCGCGGATCGCCGGCTCGTCCCAGGGGTCGAGGCGCAGGCACAGGTGGTCGAGATTGCGCCCGTCCGGACCCGGCGCCGGCGTGCCCGGCACCAGGTCGAGCATCGACGCCCCGGCCCGCAATTGCACCAGGCCCAGGCGTTCGACGCGGCGCACCTCCGACAGCCCGAGCACCGCACAATAGAAGGCCAGCGCCCGGTCGATATCTGCGACCCGCAGCACCAGGTGATCGAGGCGGGCGACGGCGAAGGCCGCGGTTCCGGTCATCATGGCGTCCTCTCGCGTCTGTCTGGCCGGAGCATGCTGCCGGCGGGTGACACTCAGTCCGGGCCGCGCTGGCGGC
>WGMQ01000001.1 GCA_016125005.1 bacterium
CCAGCCGAGCGTCGTGTCGTTGTCGTGCGTGCCCGTATAGACGATGCAGTTGCGGGTATGGTTGTGGGGGTGGAACTCGTGGCCCGGGTCGGCGACCAGCGGGTTGTCCTGGGCGACGCCCCAGGCGAACTGGAGGATCTTCATGCCGGGGAGGTCGAACTTGTCGCGGACCTCGATGACGTCGGGGGTGATTTCGCCGAGATCCTCGGCAATGATCGGCAGGTTCTTGATCTTCTTCTTAATGACGGCAAAGAAGTCGGCGCCGGGACCGGCGAGCCATTTCCCCTTTTCGGCGGTCGGGGCGCCGAACGGCACGGCCCAATAGCCCATGAAGCCGCGGAAGTGATCGAGGCGCACCAGGTCGACGAGGGCAAAGATCGACTGGAGACGCTGGATCCACCATTCGTAGCCGGTTTCCTTCATGGCTTCCCAGTTATAGAGCGGGTTGCCCCAAAGCTGGCCGGTGGCGCTGAAGTAGTCGGGCGGGACGCCGGCCACAGCGGTGGGATTCCCCTTCTTGTCGAGCTGGAACATCTCCTGGTTGGCCCAGGTGTCGGCGCTGTCGAGGGCCACATAGATGGGGGCGTCGCCGATGATGCGGATGTTGCGGTCGGCGGCGGCGCGGCGGATGCGTTCCCACTGGATGGCGAAGAGATACTGGCAGAACTTGTGGAAATCGATGTTGATCGCGTGGTCCTTGCGGACCTTCTCGATGGCCTTGGCGTTGCGGGTGCGGAGCTTGGCGTCCCACTCGAGCCAGGAGCGGCCCTCGTGGATGTCCTTGCAGACGCGGAAAAGGGCGTAGTCCTCAAGCCATACCTGGATGTCCTTGCGCTTCTGCCAGGCGGCGTAGGCCTTGACGTGGCGCTCGGGCTGGTCGTGGAGGAAGCGGGTGTGGACGCCGCGGAGGAACTCGGTCTTCCAGTGAATCACCCAGCCGTAGTCGATGCGGTCGATGGGGAACGGGGGGCACATGAGGTCCGTCTGGCGGGCGAGGCCGTCGGCGACGAGAGCCTCGGGGCTGACGAGCATCGGGTTGCCGGCAAAGGCAGAGAAGCACTGGTAGGGGGAATCGCCGAAGCTGGTAGGGCCGAGGGGGAGCACCTGCCACCAGCCGAGACCGGCCTCGCGGGCCCAATCGAGGAAGCGAAGGCACTCGGGTCCCAGATCGCCAATGCCGAACCGTCCGGGCAGGGAGGTCGGGTGCAACAGGACACCGGCTAGGCGACGATCGAGCATGGGATTCCCTCGGGAATGCGTTGAGTGGGGACAACAGAACCCCTTCATGCGAGACAGAGCCCCCGGTCGGCAAACCGAATGTCAGTTGCGACCAGCAATAATCGAGTGAATCGGTTGCTTCAGTCGGCGCAAAACCGCAGAAGATGCTTTACAGTCTTCGGGGAGCGGTGAAATCTGCCTTTTCAGAGACACAGTATCCCCGTCACCGAGGCCCTTTTGCGCACCGTTGCACAGATCCTTGCACTATCGCTCCCCCTGATCGCCGCTCCCGCGCTGGGCGTAACCGTTGTCACGGAGTCGGACCGCCTTGTCGTCACGGCGGAGCGCTATGTCGTGACGCTCGATCGCGAGACGGGGGGCTTGCTCTCGGTGACGGAGTCGGGCGCGCACGACTGGCTGGCCCGTTCGTTTTATGCGAGGGTGCCGTGGACGTTGCGCCTTGGCGAGTCCGAGTGGATCGACCCGGGCGTCATTCTCTCCCGGGGTGGTACGCGCGCCCACATCATGGACGAGCGAAACGGGGTCGCGGCCATCACCTGGACGGCAAACCTGACGGACGAGTCGACCGCGGTGGCGGTCCGGTTGGCGATGGAGTTCGGTGAGCAGAGCTTTGAGGGCCGCGTGACCGCCGACTTGACCAAGGGAGCGCCGCTGACGCTCCTTTCCTATCCCGCGTTCCTCGAAATTCCCGGGTCCGCAACGAACCAACTCGTCTTCCCGCATCGCTCGGGCGTTGTGCTCAATTCCGCGTTTTTCGCCTCGGATCGAACCATCGGGACGCGCACCCCGGCGGGCTTTGCGCCGTTCCTTTGGTGGAGCACCGCGACGGGGAGCTTCTCTGTTTCCAATCCCGTCGACGGCACCAATCGCCGCGCGGGTGCCCGTGTGCTGAACCTGCTGAGGGATGCGCGCGACGGCGCGGATTATCCCGTGTTGCACTACGACCAGTTGACGAATGTCCGCGCCGGTTCCGGCTACGACAGCGGAGCCGTCCTCTTTCAAGTCGGTGCAACCGTCGCCGATACGGCCCGCGCCTACTGGAACCGCGGCGAGTCGTCCCACTACCCCACCCTCGAACAGAAACTGGGGGATCGCCTCTTCGCCACGCTCGCCGCCGCGCCGGTGCTCAAGTACCCCGAAGCGGTCTCGGCGCAAGTCTTCACAGGCACGGTGCCGACGCTCCCCAGCCCCGCGATCATCCATGTCGCTGGCTATATGCAGGGGGGTCACGACGAACGCTATCCCGACTACTTCCCGCCGCGCGCGGGCTTCGGCACGACGGCCGATTGGCAGGCGATGACCGCGGCGATCCGCGCCGCCGGGTCGTTGATGGTGCCCTACACCAATCCCTCCTGGTGGGATGACGAGTCCCCCACCATGACGGCGCTCGGTCTCGATGTGGTGGTGCGCACCGCCGACGGCACCCCGTTGCGGGAAGCCTACGGCACGAAGGAGGGCCTCGTGGTCACCCCTTGGCATCCGGCAGTCAGGGAGCGCCTCGCAGTCGGCTATCAGGAGTTTTCGGATCTGGGTCTCGCGGACCTCCTGTTCGAGGACCAGGTCGGCGCCCGCGAGGTCGCCTTTGACGGCAACCCGGCCTCCCCCACCGTCTGGGCCTATGGGCAGGGGGCGCTGGAGAATACCCGCATGGCAGCGCAACGGGTGCCGCTCATGACCGAGCTGTCCTGGGATCAACTGGCCGAGACCGAATCGGGCTTTTGTGGAAATATGCGGCTCGACTGGGAACAACCGGCGCTTGATCGGGAGATGTACGACCCGTTCCCGCTGGCCGTCCTCATGGCGAATCGGAACGCGGCGTTCTATCCCCACAATCTGGCTGGCGAGGTCATGGTCCACGACCGCCGCGAGTTGCTCTATAACGTGGCCCTCGGCTATCAGCTTGCCTTCGATCTGGGGCGCGGTGCCTCCGACTGGCTGACAGTGGCGGCCACCGTCCAGCGGGAATTGCTGGCGGGCCGCGTCGGCGAGACGGTGGTCCGGTTCGACGACCGGCGCCGCAGCCAGGGGACCACGCTCCTTGCCTACGCCGATGGCACGTCGATCCTCGCCAACTGGTCCGCCTCGGCACCAGCCGCGGCGCCGGGCGTGACGCTCCCGCCGCAGGGCTTCTGGATCACCGCGACCGCTCCCCGCACCGAGGGAGGCTGGATCGATAGCTATCGCGGCGCAGCAATCGGCGGCAACGACGGCGCCCTGTTCATCCTCAAGGAGATCGAGGACGGGGTCCGGCTGACGGCCCTCGTCGACGAGGCTTTCGACCTGGTGATCCCGCTCGACTGGTTCCCCGAGGGCACCGCCAGCTTCGACCTGCGCCGCGTGGATTCAAGCGGTCAGGCCACGGTCTCCACGATCTCGGGAACTGTGGCGGGTGTCCCGCTTCGTTACACCCCAGAAGACTCCCGCATCGAGCTGACCGGAGCCCCCGGCAACGGGCCCGGCTGGACGCTCAAGTAGGAACCAGTGGAACGCAACAAGGTACCACGGGCGTCTCGCCCGCGAGGGTAGATGCCACTGCAAGGCCCGCTGATGACGAGGGCTTTTCCTGCTATTTCGGGGGCTGACCGGATACCGGCAAAACTCGCGGACGAGACGTCCGCGCTACCTTCTTTCCTTGATCCTATTGGGTTTTCCGGTTCACCGTGCGGTATCCTGATCCGAGTGGAGTCGCCATGAGCCTCGACAAGCTGATTGCCAAGTATCGCGTGTCCAAGCCGGAGAAGTTTCGGCTGAAAGACTTTGATCCGGCCGATGCGGATGGGCTGGATGAATTGGAGGAACAGGCGGACGAGCTGCTCGCCAAGGGCGTCGAGGCGCTGGCCGAGCTTCAGGACGTGCTTTATGCGCAGGATCGTTGGTCGGTGTTGCTGATCTTTCAGGCCATGGACGCGGCGGGGAAGGATGGCACCATCAAGCACGTGCTCTCCGGTGTGAATCCGCAGGGGGTTCAGGTCTTTTCCTTCAAGGCGCCTTCCGCCGAGGAACTGGATCACGACTTCCTTTGGCGCACCAACCGTTGCCTTCCCGAGCGCGGCCGTATCGGCATCTTCAACCGTTCCTACTACGAGGAAACGCTCGTGGTGCGGGTGCATCCCGAACTGCTGGCAAAGCAGCGGATGCCGGAGAAGCTGGTGGGGAAGAATATTTGGGAGGAGCGCTTCGAGGACATCAACGCCTTCGAGCGTTACCTCAGCCGCAACGGGACGCTGATCCTGAAGTTCTTCCTGAACGTCTCGAAGAAGGAGCAGAAGAAGCGCTTCCTGAGTCGCCTGGAGGAGCCGGAGAAGAACTGGAAGTTCTCGCTGGCCGACGCGCAGGAGCGGGGCTATTGGAAGGAATACCAGAAGGCCTATGACGAGATGATCCGGGCGACGAGCACGGAGCACGCCCCCTGGCACGTGATCCCGGCCGACAACAAATGGTTCACGCGCCTGATCGTGGCCGAGACGGTGGTGAAGGCGATGAAGGGGCTGAAGCTGGCCTATCCAAAGGTGAGCGGCGAGAAGCTGAAGCAGCTAGAGGCAGCGCGCGAGGCGTTGGAATCGGAATGACTCCCCCACCGGGCGGAATTGAATGCTGTCCGTCCTGACCTGCCTGTTCGTTCTGTCCGCGTGCCTTGGGATCGGGCTGTTGCTCGACCGGCTGCGGTTGGTCCCATTGCCGACGCTCTGGGCGGAGGCATCGGATCTGGATGTGCCGTGGCGTCTGGTGCTGGCGACCGGTGTCGGGCTGGCGTTGGGCGGCACGGCAGTGCTGGCCTGCGGCGTGGTTGCGCTGCCGCCGCGGTGGCTGGCGCTGGCGCTGACGGCGGCATTCTCGGGCGTGGGCTTCTGGCTGGTACCGTGGCGACAGATCCGTCTTTCCCGCGATCCGATCACCTGGGGGCTGTTGGCCTGTTTCGGAGGCGCCGTAGGATTTCAGGCGCTGGTCGCCTTCGTGCCGGAGTTGGACATCGACGAGCTGACCTACCACCTGAGCGCCCCCAAGGCGTGGCAACTGGCCGGGTGGATTCGCCGCCTGCCGTTTGAGCCCCACTCGGACTTCCACTTCCACTCACAGATGATTTCGCTCTGGTCGTTCGTGCTCTCGCCGAGCGACACCATCTCGCCGCGGCTGCTGGAGTTGGGGCGCACAACACTGGCAGCGCTCGGTGCGGGGCTCTTGGCTGCGCGTTGGGGTGGCGCGAGATTGGGGGCGCTGACAGCCGCGTTTCTGATGGCCAACGAGGAGGTGGTGCGCTTTGCCAGCACGGCGCAGATCGACGCGGGGCAGTCGTTGTACGCAGTGCTGGGCCTCGGGGTGCTTGGTCGCTGGCTGGAGACGCCGGAGGATCGCCGCCTTGCGGTGCTCGGGTCGGCGCTGCTGGGCGGGATGCTCGCGGTAAAGAACACCGGCTGGTTCCTCATGGGAACGGGGTTGTTCGCAACCGGTGCCATCCGCCTGATGCAGAGACGGGCCGCGGGCAATTGGCGCGGGCTTGCCGCTGACGTGGCCTGCGTGGGTCTCCCATGGTTGGCGATAGCGGGGCCCTGGATCCTGCGCTGCGCCATCAATACGGGCAACCCGATCTATCCGTTCTGGAGCCAGCGATTCCCCGTGAATGAGTTTTCCGCGCCGGGCTTTCACTGGTTGCAGCAATACTACAAGCCGCCGGCGGAAAGTTCGTGGCTGAATTTCCTGCCGTCCGCCGGTGAGATGTACGTGGTGCGGTCGAACGCGCGCCTGACATCGGCCAATGGCGCCATGCTGTGGGCACCGCTCGCAATGGTCGCCCTTTTATTGCTGAGGGGAAAAGGAGATCGCGCCCGGCCGCTCTATTGGTTGCTGGCGCTGGCGCCGCTGCTGCTGATCCCGGTTCAGCTCAAGACCCCGTTCAGTCGCTTCTTCATCGCGGCAGCGGTTGTGGCCGTGGCAGGCGCGATGCCTTCGATTCGGGCGCTGCTTGGGGGAATACGGGGCGAAAGGGTGGTGCTGCCGGTAGTCGGAGGGTTGCTCCTGTGGCTGGGTGCGGCACGGCTGGTGGAGGTGATGCGCTACACGCAGCCCGGCGCGCGTTCGATCAACCACTGGAGGGAGCTGCCGCCGCTGACCCTCGAGGGCCGCCGGGAATGGTTGGCTACCCACGAGCCCGCGGGATTGGAGACGCTTGCGGCGCTGGACCGCCTGCCGCCGGACGCACTCCCAATCGTGTCGGTAACCTCCCATGCGATCCTCCTGGCGGAACGGTCGTTTCTGCCCAACGTGGTCTGCGTGGCGCAGGAGGTGGTGATTTCGCTGACGGAGCAGGGATGGTCGGACGAGGAAATGCTGGCAAGGCTCCGCCGCGACGGCATCACGCACATCGTCACCACAGCAGCCTACGAGACGCCGCGGGCGAGGGAGTTCGAGCGCCGCTGCCTGACCCTGCTGGAGGAAAGCCCCGCTGGAGTGCGTCTCTATGTGATCAAGAGCCCGGGAAATGGGGCGGAACCTGCCCGATAAAGCCCTCTCACCAAATTGCCGCATTTGCGTGGCGTGGCGGTTGGGCGCGGTTGACAGCAGCCCCCGGGGTGAGCGACAGTAGATAAATCGCTCTGCTCCAATTCGGAGAAGGGATGGTTGCTTGACACCTTCCCTGCTTGACTCCGCCTCGACGGCAGTGGCGTTGTTTCGGTCAAAGAAACGGGTTTGCTGTTTTATTTGCCTCGAAATTCATCTCATCCGGAGTGCATCACTTTGAAGCCGTTTGGTCAACTCGTCGTCACGACTTTGATTTGCCTAGCCGCGGGCGCCTCGCTGAGCTCCTGCGCCACCAAGCGCCAGCATGGCGATCTCGAGCTCCGGGTAACCAACCTCGAGAACGCTCCGGCACCTGTTGTTGAGTCCAAGACCTATGTGTCCCGGGCCCGCGCAATCCCCGCTGGCATGAAGGGCGCCGCCATGGCGCTCCCCACCGGCAGCGAGGAAACCAGTGCCCTCCTCATCGAGAAGCACATCCCCGCCGTTGTGAACGTGAACGCCGATGACAGCTACGTCATCTACGTCACCAACATCAGCAAGGACCTGAACGTGAAGGACGTCGTGGTGAAGGAAGTGCTCGACGCCGCCTTCTCCCTATCCTCGACCGAGCCGACCGCCACCGGCGTCAGCGGCAAGGAATTGACCTTCGCCCTCGGTACCCTGGCCCCCGGCGACAGCAAGGAAATCAAGATCAACGGAACGGCCACCGAGCCGACCACTCTTGAGTTCTGCTCCACCGCCACCTTTACCCCCTACGTTTGCATCGACCAGATCGCCGAGAAGCCTGCTCTGGCTCTCCGCAAGACCGGTCCCGCGGAAGTCGTCTTCTGCGACGAGTTCGCCTATCAGTTGGTCGTCAGCAACTCCGGCACCGGCGCCGCCCAGAATGTTGTGATCAACGATGAGCTGCCCGCCGGCATCACCACTGCCGATGGCAAGTCGACCGTTGCCTTCAACATCGACACCCTCGGTGCTGGCCAGTCGCAGGAGTTCACGATCCGCGCGAAGGCCACGCAGACCGGCGAGTTCTCCAACGTCGCCACCGCCAAGGCCGACGGCCTGAACGCCAAGTCCGAGACCGTCACGACCCGCATCACCAAGCCGGAACTCGACATCGCCATGACCTCCGACGAGAAGCTCTTCCTCGGCGGCCGTTACAACTACAACATCAAGTACGCCAACACGGGCGATGCGACTTCCAACGGCGTCGCGATCGTCCAGAACCTCCCCCCCTGTGTTGAGTTCGTTTCCGCCAGCAACGGCGGCGTCCTCGACGCTGGCAAGGTGGTCTGGAACATCGGCTCGCTGGCCGCTGGTCAGGAAGGCTCGGCCACTGTGACCGTCCGCGCCGCCAACATCTGCGAGGCAGAGTCGACCGTCAGCATCGCGGGAAGCTGCTCCGATCCGGATTCGGCCCGCACCAAGACCAGCGTCCTCGGTATCCCGGCCATCCTGCTCGAAGTGATCGACGAGGTTGACCCTGTCCGCGTCGGCGACGAGACGACCTACGTCATCACCGCCACCAACCAGGGTTCGGCCGACGGCACGGGCATCCTGATCATTGCCACGACCGAGAACCAGACCATCCTCGAAGTGACCGGCGACACCGCTGGCACCGTCACCGGCGCCACCGTCAAGTTCGCCCCGGTCCCCGTCCTCGCCCCGCAGGCCAAGAGCAGCTGGCGCATCCGCGTCCGCGCCGACAAGGCGGGCGACGTCCGCTTCAAGGTCACGATGAACAGCGACCAGCTGACCCGCGACGTTGAGGAAACCGAAGCCACGAACCTCTACGAGTAAGCCAACCCGGCTGCTCGAAGACAGAGTCACTCCACCGGGCCGACGCCAATCGCGTCGGCCCGGTTTCTTTTTGGCCGACGAGGGTTCCAGGACCTCAGTTTTCGCGAGTTGGGCACGAGAATGCCGACAGGTTTCGGCGGGTGCCACAGAGGTGGTAGATGGGGGGGGAAGCTGGCCGAGGGCCTCACTCAGACGGAGATCACAATTCGCTCAAAACTTCTACTGGCTCCCTGCTTGGAACGATCCAACGGATCTCGCGCAGCCATCGCTCCCCGGACTTGTGCTCACTCAAGTAGCTCATGAGCTGCGTATCTTCGGTCACGATGATCTTGTCCGCCGCACAGGCAGCCTGAATCAGGAGCAGGTCCTTCTCGATCGCAATCCGGGCCTTCTCGGAAAACTTATCCAAGGCGAGATGCAGGTCCGCGTTCGGCTTTACGTCCTTCTGCTTCCGGCGAGCGGTCATCCAGCCAAACCATTTTCTCGAGAAGCGACTGTGGTGCTTCAGTCGTTCGGTCGTGAGTTCCTCGGTGACCACTACTTTGTGGCAAATCTGGAGGATTCCCTTCAGGTACTCACGACAGGAAGCAGACACGCCCTCGGAGGACTCCCCGGCGCTCCTGAGAACCGATGCATCCACCACGACCAAGCGGCTCATTGTCTGCTATCTCGGGCTTCAATGGCATCCAGATAAGCCATCTCGGCCTCCAATTCGGTCGAATCAAAATCAGTGGGCCAGGCACCGTAGGCACCGTTTTCGTCCAATTCGGCGGTCTCAACGGAAGTGTGCCCGTCGTCGTCCCGCGTGAACCAATGAAATGCCACCTCATCGGGCGAAAGGGTCCCGTTCGCGATGAGTGTCTGCACGGCGCGCAACAAAAGGGCGCTGTGGGTCTCAACGATGACCGTTTTTCCGTCCTTGGCTGCACGTCCAAGCACCTCGGCCAAGCGCCTTTGCGCCAAGGGGTGAAGGTGAATTTCCGGCTGCTCGAGGTAGACAACTTGTCCGGGCTGGGCGGCCAGAAGTGCCACGAGGACAGGAAGGCTCTGCGAGACACCGAAGCCAACATCAGCAATGTCCACAAGGTCTGGAGCTCCTCCGCGTCGAGATTCCTTGAGTCGCCCCACCTTGAGGCTTATCTGGGTGTCGTCGGGTCGACTCGCCTCCACCATCCATGTCAAACCCAGCCACTTTAGGTCACGTTGCAGTGCCTTCAATTTATCGTTCTGCCTTTCCTCCTGCCAGCGGGCAATGAGGCTCGCCACGTAGTGCTCAAAGGTGCCGTCAAACTTGGGCCCTGTTGCCCGACGCGGGTAGGTGCGTTGGGCATTCCCCCTGAGGCCGGGCACATGGATAATGTGCTGAATCGCGGCTTCCATGTCCGTTAGTAGGGGGAGATTCATGCCTGCTTCCCGAGCGTCCGCACGAGCGCCACTGGGGCCATTCATGATTCGAAGGTGTGGTAAGCCCCGCTCCGCCGTCACCTTCCACTCGTGCCGGTGAAACGCCTTCTTGAAAACATCGAATCCAGCGGAAATGTTTTGTTGGATTTCGTTCGTGGTCATGCCGATATGTAGCTGACTCAGGGGACCGGGATGATCACGCATCAGCGCCTCGACAAGATCAATGGTGCCTCGCTTGGCGTCGTGCCGGTACCGGAGGCTGCAAGACTGAAGCGGACTGGTTTCAATTGCTAGGTCGAAACCGTCGCTTGATTTGGCGCCGGAACTCCTACTGAGTAGCTGCTCCACTCGGGTAAAGCACACATTGGGACCGTCCAGTAGCAGCCCATCGGGATCGCCCTGCGCCTCCAGCGTCTGCTTGAGGAGCAGCAACGCCTGAATCATGCTCGACTTGCCCGAACTATTTGCTCCCGCAAGGATTGTCAACGGTCGCACAGCGATGCTCTGTTGCTTGTGGATCGACTTCACTCCGGATACGCTGAGGTTTGTCAGGGTTGGAAGAGACATAAGGCACCTTCGAACACTTGATTGGTCTGTGGCCTGATACTGAATGCTGTGAAGGCCATGACGTAACTATCGGCCTCGCGAACTCACGCGACACTCCGCAACCTTTCAAGGACGGTCAACACCCATCCCTCACCCCTTCGGGAAGCGCCTCAGCGCGCTGTCCAGCACCGCTTGGCCGCAGGGGATCACGACGAGTGTCAGCAGTGTCGACGAGAGCAGGCCGCCGAGGACGGTGATGGCGAGGGCCTGGCGGAGTTCGGCTCCGCTGCCGATGCCCAGCGCCATTGGCAGGAGGCCCAACAGCGTCGTCAGGGTCGTCATGAGGACCGGGCGAAGGCGCTGCACGCAGCCGCTCACCAGTGATTCGCGCAGGTCAGCACCGGGTGTGTCGTTGCGGATCTGGTTCACGCAGTCCAGCAGCACGATAGCGTTGTTGACGACGATGCCGCCCAGCATGACAACGCCGATGATGCTCATGACGTTGAGGGTCTGGCCCGTCATCATCAGTCCGCCCACGACGCCGACCGCGGCCATGGGTACAGTCGCCATGATGAGGAGCGGTTGGATGAAGCTCTCGAAAATCGATGCCATGACCATATAGACAAGGATGATGCTGAGGACCAGGGCGAAGAGCAGCGACCCGAAGGACTCGCGGCGTTGCTCCTCCTCGCCGGTAAATCGGAGCGTGTAGCGGCTCGGGATGGTGAGCCCTCCGAGGGCCTGCTGTGCGGCGGCGATGCCGTCGGAAAGTCGAACACCCGGAGCCAGATCGGCCATGACGAGCGCCACGCGCTCCTGACGGCGCCGCACGATCTCGCGGGGACCGCGCTCGACGCTGAACTCGGCCAGCGCGCCGACCCGCACCACGTTGCCGGTGGAGGTCTTGAAGGTCATCTCGCGGAGTGTGTCGATGGTCTCCGTCCCGTAGTCGGCGGAAACGTGGATGTCCACGTCGCCGGCCTCGCCACGAATGCGGGTCGCGACTTCCCCTTCAAGGCGCCCCTTGATGAGGGACGCGACCGTGTTGATGTCGAGTCCCGAGCGGGCAAGCTGGGCCTTGTCGAAGCGCAGCCGCAGTTCGGGATTTCCGTCGAGCAGGTTTGTCCGCAGGTTCAGCAGTTCGGTGCGCTCGCCGAGACGATCACGCGCGTCGGAGGCGAGCCGCGTGAGGATGTCCAGGTCGGGGCCGGAAAGCTCGATGAGGAGCGGCGCGGCGGAGGTGCCGAGCAACTCGGCCAGGCTCCCCTGGCTGGTGTTGAAGGTGACCTTGGCGCCGTCTATACGGTCGAGCACCGGCTTCAGTTCGCCCACGAGCTGCGTGGACGTGAAGTGGGCAAGCCCCGCGGTCAGCATGGCCGTGGTGGGCTTGTCGTTCGAGCGGAGCGCCAGGAAGATCTCGCCGGTGTTGGGGCCGTCAGGGTCCTCGACATTGGCGTTCACGACCCCCTCGGCCTCGCCGATGCGGGTGAAGGTGGATTCGATGGCCGGGGCGAAACGCTCGGTCTGGGCGGCCACCGTCTCGAAGACCCGGTCGGTGGCGCCAATGGGAGTGCCGTTGGGGAGAACCACGCGGATGGACATTTGCCGCACGTCGGTGGCGGGAAGGAACTCCTGCGGCAGCGTGCGGAAGCCCTCCCACGCGATGAACAGGAAGACGAGCGACCCCAGCAGCACGGCGAAGCGGAACCGGAGCGCCAGCCGGAGCACGGCCTCGTAGGAACGGGAGAGGAGCGTTGGCTTGCTGCTCATCAGGTCACCGCGGGCGCTGCCGAGGAACCGCGACGCCAGCATGGGGATCAGCAGCAGCGCGACCAGGAGCGAGCCCAGCAGCGAATAGCTGACAGTCAGCGCCTGCTCGCGGAAGAGCATGGCGGCGAGGCCCTGCACGTAGGCGATCGGCAGGAACACGGCGACCGTCGTGAGGGTCGACGCCATCAGGGCGCCGGCGACCTGACGGGTGCCCTCGCGCGCCGCCTCCATGCTGTCGACTCCCTGCGAGCGCAGGCGGAAGACGTTCTCCAGCACCACGATGGCGTTGTCCACGAGCATCCCGACGCCCAGCGCCAACCCGCCAAGCGACATGAGGTTCAGCGACAACCCCTGAAAGTACATCAGGTTGAAAGTCGCGATGATGGAGACTGGAATGGCGATGGCAATGATGAGGGTGGTGCGGATGTCGCGCAGGAAGGCGAGCAGCACGACGATGGCCAGGATGCCACCGAGCAGCGCGTTATCGCGCACCTCGCGAATCGCATCGGCGATGAAGGTCGATTGGTCGTTGGCAACGACGAAGGTCCAGTCCTTGGGAAGGATCTTGCGGGCTTCCTCGATCTCCTTGCGGATGCCTTCGGCGACGGCGACGGTGTTCCCCTCGGCCTCGCGATAGAAGGCCATGCCCACCGCCGGTTTGCCGTTGAGGATGACGATGCTCTTTTCCTCGCGCGGCGCGTACTCGACGCGGGCCACATCGGAAAGGACGATGGTGGCGTCCCCCTTGCGACCAACCACGACGCGTCCGACTTCAGCCGGGGACTGGAAGCGACCCTGTGCCTTGACGAGATAGCGCCGGGCCCCTTCCTCGACCCAGCCGCCCGCGCCGTCCGTGTTGTCCGACTTGAGCGCGCTGATGATGGCGGAAATCTGGAGGTCGTAGGCCAGCAGCATGGACTCGTCGACGAGGACCTGGATCTCGCGCTGGATGCCGCCGGTCACCACCACGTTGGCCACGCCGTCAATGCGCTCGAAGCGGGCCCGGAGAGTGTTGTCTGCGGTACGGAAGACCGCCTCCAGGTCCACGTCGGTGGGGGCCTGGAGCGCCGCCGTGATCACGGGGCGCGCGTTGGGGTCGTAACGGATGACCGAGACGGCGGAGATGTCCTGGGCCCGATCCCGTTGCAGGTCGGAGGCCGCCTTCTTGACCTCCAGCACCGCGTAGTCCATGCGCGTGTCCCAGCCGAACTGGGCAACGACCACGGCGCCATCGGCGCGCGAGATGCTCTGGACGGAACGGACGCCACGAATCGAGTAGAGGGAGCGTTCCAGAACTTCACTGATGCGCCGCTCGACCTCGACAGGGCTGAGGCCATTGGCGGTGATGTTGACGGTGACTTTCGGAGTGGCAAGGTCCGGGAAAAGGTTGGTCGACAGTCGCCCGAGGGAGATCCATCCGAGCAGGAGGACTCCCACAAAAATCATCGTGACTTTGACAGGCGCCTTGACGGCGAAGGACGAGAGCGACACGGGCAAAAGCGTCCTGTGCGGGCGTCGGAAACGCAAGCGGCGGTTTATGCCCGTCGCAAAGGCGATTTGGACTGCTCCACTGGAGGGGTCCATCGACCCATGCTGCTTGACAGGTTGGCTGGCTGAAGTGCCGCCTTTCTTCCGTCATCGCTCCCCGCGGTTTCTTCCTCCATCATCCCCATCACATTCTCAGGCCGCCCCATGGAAATCCGCGTCGGATTCGACATATCCTACGACTGTCCACAGCCAACCCCGATGATCCTGACGCTGAATGTTCACTTCACGCGCGTCTCCGACTTTGTCCGTCCAGACCATTTGATTCTCCTCCCATCCCTTCCCATGCAGGGGTACCGCGACGGTTTTGGCAACTGGTGCACCCGCATCGTAGCCCCGAAAGGTCGGACGCGCATCACCGCCGATGGACTGATTCGTGATTCGGGACAGCCGGATCCGGTGGCTCCCGATGCCCGGCAGCATGCTGTCCAGGATCTGCCAGAGGAGGCGTTGATTTTCCTGATGGGGAGTCGATACTGCGACACTGACCGCCTCTCCCAGATCGCGTGGGACCTGTTTGGCAAGGCGCCCTTCGGCTGGGCACGGGTGCAGGCGATTTGCGACTTCGTACACCGTCATATCCGGTTCGGGTACGAGCATGCCCGCAACACCCGGACTGCCTATGAGGCCTTTGAGGAAGGACGGGGCGTTTGCCGCGACTTTGCCCATCTGGCAATCACGCTCTGTCGCTGCATGAATATTCCAGCCCGCTACTGCACTGGCTACTTGAGCGACATTGGCGTCCCGCCCCCCTATGGACCGATGGACTTTGCGGCATGGATGGAGGTCTATCTTGACGGGCGATGGCACACCTTCGACCCGCGAAACAATATGCCGCGGATCGGTCGGATCCTGATGGCAAGGGGTCGCGATGCCGTGGATGTGGCGCTCAGCAACAGCTTCGGAGCCAGTACCCTCGCCAGCTTCCTTGTGGTAACGGACGAGGTGACCGCCTAGGAGTCCAAGCGCAGACTTGTTACAATTGACAGGGCGGCCCCCCGGAAGGCCCAATCGCCCTCCATGAATGACGCGCAAAAACCAAATGCAGCCGTGTGGCGCTTCGATCGCACCCCGATTCTGATCGGTGTGCTGATCCTGCCGCTGGCTGCGTCCGGTGCTCTCGGCAGCGTTGGTTTCTGGTTTGGTCCCGACGGCACGCTGCGTCTTGGGACCCAGTCCTCGCGATTCGTGCTGGTCGAGCGAGACCGCCGCGATGCCAACGAGTCGGCTATCGCGCCGACCGACGAGGAGTTGGAGTCCGTCCCAGCGATGGACGATCCGACACCCGCGACCCTGCGGGCAGTGTCGTCTGCTTTGGCACTTCGGAATTTCGTAGTGCTTGGCGCTCGTGCCCAGTCAGCGCCTCCCGAAGACCCGGCCTCCCTGGCCTGCCCTCCCCGGGCCCCCCCGGTCGCCTGATCCAAGTCCAAGCGAGCGCGCCCCCACAGGCGCGGCCCCCTAGCGCCATGGGTTCCCAGAACCCGGGCCTCATCGCGGAGTGCTCCTCCGCTCGCACGACCACGGTCAGGAAGGTTTTCCCATGTTGAAGGCATTGATGAAGGTGTTTTTCGGCTCCAAGCAGGATCGCGACGTCCGCCGCATGAAGCCGGTCGTTGAGGAAATCAACGAGATCTACAAGGAACTCGAGTCGATTTCGGACGAGGAGTTGCGGAACAAGACCTCTGAATTCCGCGCGCTCCTTGGCGTCGTTCCCCGCCTGTCCAACGTTGAGAATCAGATCATTCTCCATGAGCCCGCCGAGGAGTTCCTCCGTACGCACCCGGACGTCGACCGTGCGGTGTTCCTTGGCACCCGCCGCGATGCCAATCCGGGCGAGCTGGTGGTGTGGGTGAAGCTGAAGGAGACCTCCCGCGCCAGCGAATCCCTGGCTGATGGCATCCGCATGGGCCTCGGGCGACTCAGCCCCTTCCACAAACCCCGCACGGTCTTCTTCATCGACCAGTTCCCCACCAAAGAGGACGAGCGCGGTCGCAGCGTGATCGACTATCACAAGATGATGCTGGCCGTGGAGCAGACCCCCGTCGCTCCCATGATCGACAAGCCCTGGGGGACGCTTTCCGCGGGCCTGAAGGACGAGGCGGGCGACTACTCGCTCGAAGACATCCTCCCGCAGGCCTTCGCCGTCATGAAGGAAACCTGCCGCCGTCACGTCGGCAAGCAGTGGACCGCCGCCGGCGCCGAGATCAAATGGAACGCAGTTCCCTTCGACGTGCAGCTCATGGGCGGTATCTCTCTCGCCCAGGGCAACATTTCGGAAATGGCAACGGGCGAAGGGAAGACGCTCACCGCCATCCTCCCGCTCTATCTCCACGCCCTCATGGGCCGGGGCTCCCACCTGGTAACAGTCAACGACTACCTGGCCAAGCGCGACTCGGAATGGAACCTGCCCCTGTTCCAGTTCCTCGGTATGACGGTGGGCTGTCTGGACAAGACCGATTCCCACACGCCGCAGCGCCGCGCCCAGTACCAGTGCGACGTGACCTACGGCACCGTGAATGAGTTCGGCTTCGACTACCTTCGCGACAACATGGCTCGCCAGCGCCAGCAGCTCGTGCAGCGCGACTACGCCTTCGCCATCATCGACGAAGTGGACTCGGTCCTCATCGATGAGGCACGCACACCGCTCATCATCTCCGGCCCGGTGGATCGCAGCACAGACCAGTACGAGCGCATCCTGCCGCTCGTGCGCGAGTTGGAAAAGAAGCAGAACATGGTCGTGTCCCGCCTCGCCCAGGAAGCGGAGAAGATGCTCGAGGCGGGCGGCGACAACCTCCCCTGGGAGGCCGGTTTCAAGCTGCTCCAGTGCTACAAGGGTCTCCCCAAGCACAAGCGCTACATGAAGCTTCGCAACGAGCCGACCTATCAGCGCCTTCAGGAGCGCGTCGAGCTGGAACTCATGCGCGACAAGCGCATCCGTGAGGTGGAAGAGGACCTCTTCTTCCTCGTGGACGAAAAGCACCGCACGGTGGAACTGACGGAGAAGGGCCGCGTGGCCGCTTCCCCCGAGAACCCCGAGTACTTCACTCTTCCTGACATCGTGGACGAGTTCGCCCGCATCGAGCAGAACGAGGACCTGACCCCGGAGGACCGCGAGGCCCAAAAGCGCGAGTCGCGCCTCCGCCACGACCAGCGCGCGGAGGAACTCCATGCGCTGGGCCAGCTGCTCCATGCCTTTGCGCTCAAGCAGCGCGACGTGGACTACGTGGTTGAGGACAACAAGGTCGTGATCGTCGACGAAAACACGGGCCGCAAGATGAACGGCCGCCGCTGGAGCGACGGTCTCCACCAGGCCGTCGAGGCCAAGGAAGGGGTCAAGATCGAGGCCGAGACCCAGACCCTCGCCACCATCACGATCCAGAATTACTTCCGCATGTACAAGCGCCTGTCGGGCATGACAGGCACTGCCGAAACCGAGGCCGCCGAGTTCGAGTCGGTGTACAAGATGGACGTGGTCACGATCCCGACCAACCGCCCCATCCAGCGCAAGGACATGGACGACTTGGTCTACCGCACCAAGCGCGAGAAGTACGCCGCGGTGATCGAGGAAGTGGAACGCCTCAACAAGCTCGGACTCCCGGTCCTGGTCGGCACCACGAACGTGCTCGACTCGGAAAAGCTATCCAAGATCTTCGAACAGCGAAAGCTGAAGCACAACGTCCTCAACGCCAAGAACAACGAGCACGAAGCCCAGATCGTGGCCGAGGCTGGTCGCCCCGGCGCCATCACGATCGCCACGAACATGGCAGGCCGTGGTACCGATATCAAGCTCGGCGAAGGTGTCTCGGAACCGCGCAAGGACGA
This sequence comes from bacterium, assembly GCA_016125005.1. Classification (GTDB taxonomy): domain Bacteria; phylum Sumerlaeota; class Sumerlaeia; order SLMS01; family SLMS01; genus WGMQ01. The sequence continues at coordinate 17,641 of WGMQ01000001.1, forward strand.
GAAGGGCGAGCTGATCTGGCCGGGAGGTCTCCAGATCATCGGCACGGAACGCCATGAGTCCCGCCGTATCGACCGCCAGCTGCGCGGCCGTTCCGGTCGTCAGGGCGATCCCGGCGCCTCGCGCTTTTTCGTGTCGCTGGAAGATAACCTCATGCTGTGGTTCGGCAGCGACCGCATCTCCGGCTGGCTCCAGCGTCTTGGGATGCAGGACGGCGAAGCGATCGAGAATCCGCTCGTGACCCGCTCCATCACCAACGCCCAGAAGAAGGTCGAAATGATCAACCAGGAGCGCCGCCAAAGGACGCTCCAGTTCGACGACGTGATGAACCGGCAGCGTCTGGGAGTCTACGGCCTGCGTCGCGAGTTCCTCATGGAAGAGGACCTCCGCCCGGTCGTTCTCGGTGTGATCGAGGACGCGATCGACGCCGAGTTCTCCAAGAACTACGGCGACAAGAAGATCATGGGCGACGCCGACATCCCCGGCTTTATCGATTGGGTTCAGACGATCATCGCCACGGCACAGCTAAGTGATCTGAAGCAGAAGAGCTGGGCCGACTACGAGGATCTCCACAACGCCGTGATGGAGCACATCGCCGAGGCCTACGACGAGAAGATGGAACTGCTGGAAGACGTGGCGATTCCCTTCTGCCGTTACATCGGCCTGCAAACCATCGACAACGACTGGCAGGACCACCTGCTGGCCATCGACGACCTGCGCGAGGGCATCAACCTGCGCTCCTACGGCCAGAAGGACCCGCTGGTTGAGTTCACCAAGGATGCCACGCGGCTTTTCGAACAGTTCATGCTGGATGTGAACAAAAACATCTTCCAGACGTTCTTCCGCGCGCAGCCGATCAGCGAGCAGGAAATGGCCGAGCGCCAGCGCGTCCGCCGCATTCAGGCGGTCAAGGCGCAGGCCCTCAGCGCTGCCGAAGCGACCGCCATGGCCAATCAGGCGGAGGCAGCCAAGGCCGCTGCCGAGCAACAGGATCAGAACGGACGCCCGAAGTCGGGGCTCGAGCCCTACCGCCGGGATTATCCGAAGGTCGGTCGCAACGAGCCCTGCCCCTGTGGCAGCGGCAAGAAGTACAAGGACTGCCACGGTGGTGCGGACCTTCGTGAGCGCGTGAACCACACCGTCGGCGACGAAGCCGAGCGGAACTGACCATCATGAAGTGGCTGCGCTGGCTGGGACTTGCCGCCGACGATTGGCCACCTCCTACTTCACCGATCGGCGGCGAGTTCCGGCTCGCCGCCGATCCCTATTTCGACGCCGCTTGGCGCGAACCGCTGCGGCTCCTCTCCGAAGCCGCGGCGACTCGCCAGCTTGTCGTCCACCCGAACGTCCCCATGGAACTCGTGCTCCGTCCGCTCGGTCGTCCGCGTGAGCGAAGCAGGCGGCATCGCCAACTCCAATCCCTGCGCGCTGGCGCAGTGGCCTTCGACGCGGCTGCGATGACCCCGGGGCTGGTGATCCTGTTCACCGCGCCGGGGCTCCCCCGCGGCAAGCGCCCGACCGAGGATCGCTGGCGCCGCGTGCTGCTCGGCACGAACCTCCCGCTGGTGCGCTGGCCGCTTCAGCTGCCCGCCACGCCGGGTCTTGCGGGCGAGTTGCTGGAAACGGGGATGCTTGCCCCCACGGTTCACGCCCCGGCCTGTCGTCGCTGTGGGGCCGCGACGCTTCGCCGAGCGGGGAAGTCGACTCCCGAGGCGCCCTTCTGGGGCTGCTCGAGCTGGCCGTCCTGCGGTTGGACGTCACCTTGGACAGGGTGATTCGACTCTTCGGTTAGGCCATGATCCTTCCCCCGCCGGGCTTCTTGCGGACATCTTTGCGTGGGCGCATCTTGACGTTGTTCCCGTGCGAGCTTCTCCACGGTGCGGGGCGTGGTCCATGGCATGGTACTTGAATGCTTCGGATTTGCTTCCGCGGTACTGGTCGGGAAGGCGGGGCAGTCCCGGGAGGGACGCATCAATTGTAGCCCCACGTTTCAACGTGGGGAAAATTGTTTCGTCGAATCCGGCCCCGGGAGGGGTCGGACAGGCGGGGGATGGAGGGCCTCCGACGCGGCTTCTTGTGGGACCCGCTACCGGGGTCCGATCCTCATCCACCCGGCCTCCCCACCATGAATGGGTGGGGCTGGGATTGTTTGGGTCCCTGCCGGGACCAGAGTCGGCCATGGCCAAGCCTGCCTCGATGCTGGGAACAACACTGAGATGCGCCCTCTTTTCGTCCAGCGCGACGTTTTTTCTTGTCGTGGTGACGCGGTTGGGTCGAGGCCCTCGTGTATGAGCGAGACGTCCGACATCAAGCAACCATTCGGCTTTTTTGGCCTTCTGTGGCGCATGGCGCTGGGAGCAACCATCGTGTTGGGTCTCTCCGGAGCCGGTGGCTACTATGCGGTCCATCACCTGGTGGAGTCGCCCGAGGAGCAGGCCCCCGATCTGCTGACCATCGATCTGCGCGAGGCACTGGAGAAGGCCTCCGCCGCGGGATTTCCGGTGATCGTTGAGAAGCGCGAGGCGACCACCTTGCTCGATGCCGGCCGTGTGCTGGCGCAACGCCCCGCTCCGTCGGCCTGGGTGAAGGCCGGTGCCACCATTCGCCTGACCGTCGCGGAGAAGCCCTGATGCGGCTGCTGATCCAGCGTGTGACCTCCGCCAGCGTGAAGGTGGACGGCGCCGTCGTGGGCGAAATTGGCGCCGGTCTCCTGATCCTGCTGGGGCTGGGTCAGGGGGACAGCGATGCGCTCTTCGATCCGGCCATCGAGAAGGTTCTCAACCTGCGAATCTTCAACGACGAGAAGGGACAGATGAACCGCTCGCTGCTCGACGTCGGTGGCGGCGCGTTGATCGTTTCCCAGTTCACCCTCTATGCGGACGCGCGCAAGGGACGACGCCCCTCCTACACCGATGCGATGCCACCAGTCGATGCACGCGCCGCCTATGAGCGTTTTGTGGAGCGTTTTCGCGCGAGCTTTACCGGTCCGGTTGCGTGCGGGGTCTTTGGTGCCCACATGGAGGTTTCCCTCGTGAACGACGGGCCGGTGACGATCTGGATCGATAGCGCTGAAATGCCTTGGAAACGAACGGATTGACGCTTTGCGCCCGACCGGGGCACCTGTAACCATCCGAAGTAGGAGAGTGGCTACCGATGGCGCGCAAGCCCCCCACGAAGCGCATCGCCGTTCTGGCGGAAAACATCTATGAGGATCTGGAAGCCTGGTACCCGATCCTGCGCCTTCGCGAAGCGGGCTGCGAGGTCGTGATCGTCGGCCCCGAGGCGGGCGTTGTCTATACAAGCAAGCACGGCTACCCGCTCAAGTCCGACAAAAGCATCAGTCAGGTGAAGGCCAAGGACTTCGACGGACTGATCATTCCCGGTGGCTATGCACCCGACAAGATGCGTCGCGACGCGCGCATGGTGAAGTTCACGAAGGACATCTTCGCGGCCGGGAAAGTGGTGGCCTCGATCTGTCACGGTCCGTGGATGATGGCGGAGGCCGACATCGTGCGCGGTCGCCGTTTCACCTGCGTTTCCGCGATCAAGACTGACATCATCAACGCGGGGGGAACCTACGTGGATGCGGAGGTCGTCGTGGACGGCAACCTGGTGACGTCGCGCACGCCGCCGGATCTCCCCGCCATGATGAAGGCCGTCCTTCAATTCCTGGAAGCCGGAGCCTGATCATGCCGGTTTTCCCGCTGAGCCAAACAGCCCGCATGAGGCCCGACTGGTGGCCGCTGCACGCGAGCGATTGCCTGGTGTTGGAACTCGGGGAGAGTATCGGCCCCGCGTTTCACGATGCACCGGTGGTCTACGCCCTCCTCGAAGGTGAACTCCGCTTCCGCGAGGGAAGCGACGAGTGCACGCTTGAGGCGGGCGAAGTCGCAGCCATCCCGGCGGGCCGCCAATTCACGCTGCACGCCGAGTCCGGGCCGGCGGTCATCCTGCGCATGGAGGGAGAGCCGCTTCCTCCGTTCCGCCCCGGTCCGCAACCGACAGATTCCCATCCTCCGGTGCACATGACGCCGCTCTCGCCAAAGCGACGGGGCACGAGCATTCTCTTTGACGAGTCCGCGACATTCTCGCCGCACCTGATCTCAGCGGCGCAGGACGGCGACCTCATGTTGCAGATCAACATGGGTGCCGTGGCGCGCAATCAAGTGAAGGAAATCCGGCGTTCCTGCGATGAATCGCGCCGCGCCGTCGCCGCGCTGATTGTGCGCGTCGATGAGGACGAGGACCCCGTGCAGTTCTTTCTGGACCGTCATCGGCACGAGCTTACAAACGAACTGAAGTCGGTGCACGTCGGCATCGAAGCGGACCTGGGCACTGATCGCGGGCGATTGCGCAGCGAGAGTTTTCGCCGGGTCTGGCAGACGAAGTTGTTGCAGGAAGGCACCGAGTTTATTCTCTGCATGCCTTGGCGGGATTTCTCCGCGAAGGAGCAGCGGGAACTGATGGAGTACGTGGCGCATGTTCCGCCGGCCCAGCTCCCACTCGCGATCAGGTTCCCGACGACGAACCTTTCCATGGAGCACCGCATGGTGGTCAGGGCGCTGCTTCCGTGGATTCGGATCGTCTCGGCGCGAGATGGGGCAGGGCATTCGGAGTTCTGCCACTACTTCGAAGGCATGGCATTTCAAGGGTGGGTTCTTCGCGAAATTTGAAAACCTCAAGGGCAGTAGAAACCGTGTCGGCGCCGCGCCAGACCTGGTGGCGGCGCGTGGTGTCGGTATTACCGTCGGTGGCGGAGATTTCAACCCACCGTGCGGCGTTCGCCTGGGCCGCCCTGTCGGGCCTGGTGCTGCGTCTCGCGTTCCAGCCGATGCACTGGAGCTTCGTGACTCTTGTCATGCTGGTTCCACTCTTCTGGGGCCTAAGGCGTTGCCCGCCGAAGATGGCCTTCTGGGCGGGTCTCCTCTTCGGCACCATCTACGGACTGTGGGGTGTGGGCTGGACCACAATCGTGGCCCGATTCAATCCGATGATCTATGCCGGAGTTCTTCCCGCCGCCATGTGGTGGGGACTTCATCAGGCGGTGGCGCTTGCCGCCATTGTCTATACGCTGCGTCGCGTGGGGCCGTGGGTCGGGTTGGTGGCCGCCATGGCCATCTGGTGGGGAATGGAGTATTTCCGCAGTGTCGGTCGCATCGCACTGCCCATCGGTCTGGTCGGACACGGCATGGCGGGCTGGCCGGAAATGGCACAGCTGGCATCCATCGGCGGTGTGCCGATGATTGGTGCCCTGATCATCGGGGTGAACCTGACGATCATGGAATGCATCGCGGTTTTTCGCGCCGGATACGGACACGCAGGGGCGCTGCTCCGCCTGGCAACGATGATCGCCTTGGTCGTGGCGGGTCACATCTACGGCAGTCGCGTGATCGCCGACACCGAGGCACGCTACGCGGGCGAGGATAGTTTCCCTGTGCGCGTCGCCATGGTGCAGACCGGCATCGACCAGATGGAGAAGTTCAACAGCTACGCGAATGAGGATCCCGCCGTCCGTTCGGAACTCCAGCAGAAGATCTACGCCTCGCTCGTGGAGCAACTCGGCACGGTCGAGCGCTCCTCCGTCGATCTGGTCATCACGCCGGAGAGCAGCCTCACCCACGACTTGGTCGACATCGATGCAGGCCTCCAGCGCCGCCTGACAGGAAACGCCATCCTCCCCGAGTTGCTGGACTGGGTGAACGACGTGCGGATCCCCCTCGTCGTGGGTGGTGTCGACAACCTCTTCGCTGACGTGGATGGTAATCCGACCGAGTCGGTACTCGAGGGCATTGACTCCAACAACGAATTCCACCCCGGCCGCCGCGTCTATGGCGCCCTTTGGCTGCTGCGCCCCGGGGACGACAGCGTCTCCCCTACTGCCACCTATCGCAAATCACAGCTGATGCCCTTCGGCGAGGAAGTCCCCTATCTGGACATCATCCCGGGCTTTCAGGAAAAGGTGGTGCAAATCGGGGCCTTCGCCAAGGGCCCGCTGGTTCCCCCCACCGGCATGTGGGTTCAGCACGACGCGCTGGAGCCTCGTAATGAGCTGCGGCTTGGCTTCTCGATCTGCTTCGAGGATCTCATTCCGCGCCTCCATCGCCACTATGCCGTCGATGGCACACAGCTTTACGTGAACACGACGAACGACGCTTGGTTTGATGGTTCGTCCGGACCGGGGTGGCACTTCGAGATGGCACGCTGGCGCAGCATTGAAAACCGGGTCCCCATGGCCCGCTGCACCAACAGCGGCGTCACGGCCATCGTCTCCCCCACCGGCAAGGTGCTGGAGTCGCTGCCCGTCGTGGAGAAGGGAATACTAAGCACCACGGTTCGCGTGGTCAGGTCACCGGGGCGAACCCTTTACGGCCGCATTGGAGACCTACCCGGCCTGCTCTGCTTCCTGGGCTCCCTGGCTCTGCTGATGGGACTGCGTAAAACGAAGACCGGGACCGCCGAGTAGGCGGCCCCGGGTGGGGTCCTGCGATGATGGGGGCCTTCTAGTAGACAACTGTTGGGATGACGCCAAGTTCATCCTGCAGCGCGGTCTCTTCCGTCACCGCGGCGAAATATTCGTCCACGATCTGGGTGGATTCCGGGGTTAGTCTCTCCGTCTGATTCATCAGGATGCAGGATGGCCGGAAGTCGACATTGACGAAGTCGATGCCGATGCTCGATCCGATCAGATCCACTCGCTGGGTCAGGTCGGCACGGCGCTCCTTCGCGGCTTCCAGCTGATCCAGCTTCGCCAGAAAAGCGTCGATTTCCTCGCGCTCGACGATCTCGGGACCTGCGGCCAGAAGTAGGCTCGCAGTGTCACGGGCTTCGGTCAGGCGTCCCTCGCGGACGTAAGCGCGCATGACCCGCTTGCCGAGCGACACGTCGTCGCGAAGTTGCGGGTACTCCGCGATGGCCGTCTCATAGGCCTCGAGCGCCTCCTTGATGTTTTCACTGATCAGGTGCTGACTGATCATGGAGGTGTAGAAGCGGAGGATTCGCTCGGTGGCGGACTTCTTGATCGCCTCGATACGTGCGATCTGCTCGGGGGTGAGCGAGTCTGAATCAGCAAGGAGGCGGTCGGCCTCCTGCACGGCGCCGCGAACGAATCCGTCCTTATGCAGACGCTCGGCTTCCTTCACTCGGGATTCCTGCGGCGAACTGCAGGCGGTCAGCACAACCGCGGACACCGCCAGGAGGACTGATCGTGTGATTGTCTTCATCTTCAGGGTACTCCGGAAGGTCTGTGGGTGACGGCTGGGGGCGAGGTGCCTCCCAGCCGCCGATGGGTTCCTTACTCCTGAACCAGGTACTTGTACTCTTCCTTGAGGCGGAAGGGACGCCAGTTGTCGCGGCTGCCGTTGACGACCGGCGGGATGTAGTTGTGGGCCATCTCGCCGCCGAGGAACTTCTCCGTGAAGGGGAAGCCCAGCGGGTTGATCGATCCGCGGAGTCGGTGGTCGTAATAGAGGCCACCAACCAGGTGCGTGTTGAAGAAGTCCTGCGGGGGACGGAGAGCGCCGTTGTCTCCATTGGTGTTGTTCTGGATGGCGGAGAGCACCTGGATGTCACGCCCGATGACCGCGCCGCGGAACTCGAGGAAGAAGGGACCGGACTTGGCGATGTTGCCACCGATCACGCCATAGTCGGCGTACAGCACGCCTTCCGCCGTCTTGATGAAGAGGAAGTTGTCGGAGGACTCAGTGCGATTGACAGCCATGGTGTTGGTCCAGTTGCCGGTGCCTTGGCGGGGACGAACGGTAAACATCTTGTAGTCCGCCGTCGAGAGCCATGCCCCTGTGTAGGTGCCCATGTAAGTGGTCGGCATGGCGGAGATTCTGGAGGCGCCTTCCGGGAGCAGACCCGGGGTGGAAATCCAGAAGTTCTTGTAACGCGAGGTGTTGTCGTTGGTCGTCGAAGGGTTGGAATTGCCATCGAAGTTCACGTGCTTGCGGGAGTCGTTGAAGGCTGGATTGGAGGCACTGGCGTTCAATCCACCGCCGATACGCATGCCCTGGGCGTTGAAGCGCTCATCCACGCAGTTCCCTTCGTTCTCAACCACCCAGACGCCGTTGTCCCAATAGCCGGCGTTGGCGCCGTCGAAGAGGTAGACGGGGTTGATCATGTGGTTGTGGGCGGGGCTGGCCGTGCCGTCGCGACCGTAATTCCAGGTCGTGGCACCGGTAATGTCGGCGCTGTTAATGTCCACCATGTTGCCCCAGACGAACTCCATCAGGTCGGTTCGGGCGGTGGTGTTGTGCAGGATGTTGCCGACCATGATGTTACCGGCTGCGATGAGACCAAGCTGGTCGCCCGCCAGATTGCTGAAGTCGAAATAGTCCGGCGGGTTCACATAGTAGAGGTCATTGGGGATAAAGAAGCTACGGTGGGAGACAATCGTTCCGGTGCCCGAGTACGCACCCGTGATCACCACGTCGCCGCGAACCACCATTTGGCCAACCAACCGCATCGGGTTGAAGCTGGTGCCAACGATGATCAGACTGCGCTCGCCCGGATCGGCGGACAGGATGGGATCGCCGTCATCGTCCCGGTTGGCGTTCGGATAGACACCGGTGACTTCTGTCATGGTTCGGTTGAGAATCAGGTTCTGCATGGCGGTGAATCCGCCACCGGCGGAGGCGATTCCGGAGATCGCGGCCTGCCAGCGGAACTCGCGGCCGGAATAAGTGAAGGGGTTCGCTTCGGCGATCGTGTATAGACGCGAGATGTTCCCACTCGTCATCACGTCCTGGTTGGCGCGGCGGTACGACTGACTGCCGGCATCGTTCTTGGTGTACCAGTAGCGGGCGCTATCCGTGCGGTCGCGGTTGATAACCGGATAGCACTTCGCGGCCCCGCCATTCGTCCAGACATCCTGCGGAGTAGGGTTCCACTGTGTCGTGGTGTTGGGCTGCCAGACGGTGACGTCCGTGTTTGTGAAGTACTGGCTCGCGGGCGGAGATGTCAGGATGGAATTGACGATCTCGGCGGTCGTGGCGTGAGAGTTCGACTGATTCCTGGCGTTGTCGTAGTTGGTGCGGTTGGTGCCACTGCCGGGACGGGCGGGGATGTTGTTGTGCGACATGCGGATGAAGTCGAGGGCGCCCATGCGTACCCAATAGATGGTCGGGGCAGTGGCGCTCGGGAGCGGATCGTAGGGAGCCGCGTGGCTGGCGAAGCGAATCTTCTGCATGCCGAGCTTCCACTGGGGCCGGTTGTTCAGCGAGCTGTAGCCCGTGTCGCTGGATTCACGACCGCTCGGGTCGACCCACACGACCCAGCCGTTATCGACCGCCTCCTGCGTGGTGACGTAGTAGCCGAGGAGGGTATTGTCCTGCGAGGCACGGGGGGACTCGGGGATGCCGTCGCCGTCCATGTCCGGGTCAAAGCCGTTGGGGATGGTGTCGTAGTCAAAGTCGTCGATCGGGTGCAGGCCCTTGTTGACGATGAGATTGCCATTCGTGTTCACGTTCGCACGGTTGGAAGAGGGACCCGCGTTGTAGCGGTTGGGAGCCCGATCAATGGCGAAGGGGTGGATGCGCAGGGCGTCATCGTTGGCATCGACGGTACCATTCTCGTCAAGATCCAGATCGGGAATGCCATCGCCGGGGGTCACGCGGGCAGAAACGGTCGTAAACGGGCTGGCTGTCGTTTCCGTCCAGATATCCTGATAACCGTAGGGGACGCGCGAATCAGCAGCCGTGCTGATGTCTCGGGAACGAAGGAATGGCAGGTAGCGGAACGGAGCCATTGCCGTGTTGTAGGTGTCGGTCGGTGTGATGTTGGAGGAGACCGTCGCGTCAAACCGCCATTCCGCCGTGCCGTTGCGCACGTTGTAGGGATGCCAGATGGTCTGGGGAGTGGTCGCGAAGTTATCGTCGATTTTGGGGCGACCAATGGTGATCGGGCGAAGCCATGGGAGGGCAGCACTGTTCGTGGTGCCGGAGGCGACCACATACCCGATGTTGTTGTCCCACTGGTCCATGTTGAGCTTCGCCGAGTTTGAAGCGGCGCTGGTGATGGCGCGCGGCTCGAACCAATCGAGCAGGTTGGCCTTCACCGAGGGCCAGGTGGCGGGAAGGGGGGTGGCAAGGGTCTCGATCGTGCGGAACGGATTCGGGTAGGGATTGGACTCGGAGTTGAACTGGCTGATGAGGTCGCCGCCGTTCTTCGCGAAGATGAGCATCTTCGGCTTCAAGCCGCCTTCCGGCTTGGAGTAATCGTTGTCCTGGCCGGGAGCGTACATCATTCGCTCCTGACGATTGTCGCCCTGCCATTCACCCTGGGCCCGGCGGATGAAGTTGCCGTTCGTGTAGATCGATCCGTAGAGCGTGAGACGGTTGAAGCGGGCAGCGTTGTAGGAGATGTGCATTTCGAAGGGATCGGCCGCGTTCACCTGACCGATGTCACCCATGATCTTGAGATGGCACATGGAGCAGTCGTTGAGCGAGTTGCCCAGGTAAAGGAAGTCGAAGAGGCGGGGGAAGACCAGGCCGTGGCTGAAGGACTTTGAGGTCAGTGAAGTCACGGGCAGCGTCGCGGTTCCCGTCTGCGCCCAGCTCGTCAGCGTGGTCTCGTAGGAACCGACGGTGTTGTTGTACACGTCGCCGTGCTCGTCGATGATGGACCGGGTGATATAGGTGCGGACGATGCCGATCGACTCCCCGGTGTCATCGGTCCCGAACCCCCAGTCGTTGGTACCCGGGATGTCGAGCGTCGCGTCGCTGGAGAAATCCCAGCGAGCACGCGCCACGATGCTGGGCGCCGTCCAGTCAATGTCCGCGGACTCCATGTTGGTGGGGATGCGCTTGTCCGCGACGTTGAAGCGATTGTTGATGTTGGAGTAGAGAGTTCCAACCGTATTGAAGTTACCGCCCAGGAAGTTCGTGGCGGCGATCTGGCAGAGGAGGTCACCCTTGGCCCGCTCCGTCGCACCCTCCGTCAGGTAGCGTCCTTGAAGCAGGAACATGGTGCGGTAGGCGGCCTGCGTGTCGTCCTGGGCAGACCGAATCGAAAAAAGAATCACGGCGCTGAGGAGCAGGGAGGTCACCAGCACCAGCACCAGAACCGAACCTTGGCGGCTTGCCTTGAGTTTACCGAACAGAGTGTTCATTGTTTTCTGACCTGTCGAAGATGTCGGGCGGGGGTGGTCGGTGAGGGGGTGATCAGGTATTGCGGAAAGTGCCGGAGACGTTGAAAATATACTGCCAGCGCGGGTCGTCCCCGCGGAAGACGCGGCCGAAAATCTGGGCGCCAACCTGATCGTTGCGATAATCCCCGTCACCGTTTCCATCCACTTCCTGGAAAGTGGTGTGGTAGGGATTTAACGTCAGGAAGGCACGGCCCCAAAGTCGCAGGCCCGTGATCGTCTGGTTGTCCACGGTGCCTGTGGGCGTCACGACCTCGAAGTCCGAGCGCAGGGTCTCTTCGATGCGGAAGTCGGCGAAACGCTGGTCGTAGGTCTTGGAACTGACGGTCGGGGTCGCCGAGTTCGAATAAGTCTCCACGCGACGGGTGAACAGACCGGTGTCCGAGGCGTAGCTCCAACTGATGCGCGAGCCCATCACCGTATCGAGCAGGGTCACCCGCCAGGAGTTGGCGGCCGCCCCGGTACCGAAGTAAGAGAGCCGGTAGGACGGGGTCGCGTTGTACCGCCCGCGGGAAGTGTTCTGAATGTCCTGAAGAAGCTGATCGACGACATTGTCCGAGCGGAGGCGAACCATGGCCTGGTTGGCCGCCGTGGCCTGGGCCCGCATAACGAAACCGAAGGTCCCGAGGATCGACACGGTGACCAGGGCCGAGATGGCGACCACGATCATGACCTCGACGAGCGTGAATGCTTTGCGTTGGCGCTTGAGGGATTTCACGGAGTGGCTCCTGACTTAGTATTGCTTTTGGCGTAGGACTTCGAGAACGCGCTGCGAGAACTCGGGATCATCACGGCCGGACAGTTCGGAGAGGTAGGTCACCGCCCCCCAGACGTCCTCTCCGGTGCCCGGACGTATGCGGCTGCTCTCGTCCAAGGTCACGATCACTTCGATCTTGTAGTAGTTCACGTCGTACCGAACGGTGGTCCCGAGGCGGTCGGTGGCCTCGTGAGTCCAGGTAATCGGCGTGTAGTAGATGTCCACCTTGCCGGAAAGGCCGGTGTAGTTGGTGGAGGAGATCGTTCCGTCCTTGATCAACTCAACACTGAGGGAGTCGGACTTGTATCGGATGAAGGGGCCGTCATGGGAGGGCCAAACAGAGCTGCCCGATCCGCCGGGAGGCATCAGGCCGTTGGTCGGATTCACCAATTCGAACCAGGTACGGTTACGGACCTTTTCCATCTGGCCCTCGATCAGGTTGGCCAGGCGCGCCACCCGATCATTCTTCGATACCGTCTTTTGGTAGTAGATGACAGAGCCGATGGAAGTCAGCGTGATGCCGACAGCCAACGCGACCGCGATCATGACCTCGATCAGGGTGACGCCGCGCGCGCCGCGGGGGCTGGTATGGGGGGAGGGTTTCATAGCCTCTTCCTGAAATGCGGATTGAATCCGCCTTCAGAGTACCAAGAAGAGTGCCATCATTGACCCGAACGGATCTCCTGTTAAAGCTATATAATTCAGTATTTTGAATCGTCCGATTGCAAATCACATCGCGGCGAGAGAGCGAGTTCGCGACCCCACTGCACAAGAACAGTGCATCCTCCTGCACCGTTCCTCGCCTCAGTAGGGGTTGGGGTCCGCCGATCCCGTCCCGGAGGAATAGGGGTCCGCGGATTCTTCGAAGAGGGAGGGGCTGCTCTTCACGGCCACAGCCACGCCGATGAGCGCGACGACCGCCGCGGCGACCAGAACGGTGGGCACCTCGATCTTCGTGGGCTTGGCGTGCAGCGCCATCCCCCCCCACGGGATCAAGGCTGCGGCGGCGAGCAGTCCGATGGAGACAGCCGGGACCTCCGCCGAAACACCGCCCGCGGCGACGAGTCCGAATCCGATGGCCAGAAAGGATGAGAGCGCGGATGTCGCCAAGCTGAAGTCCCGCCGGATCAGAGCCAGGACGATCATCGGGCCAACCACCGCAGCGAGGATTCCTGTCAGTTGCCCGAGCTTTGCACTGCCGGAGATGCCGAGCACGGCGGCGACGCAAGTGAGCAATCCCGTCAGCAGGAATGCAACGGGCCACTGTCCCCGGCGTTCGCCGAACCGCTCAATCCCGAGGCCAACGAGAGCAGCGAGGAGTCCGGCACCGACCGCGGCCGCCAGCCAGATAGCGTGCCCCCACATGGCGGTGCGGCTGATGGTAACCCATCCCACCAGGAGCGCCACAACCGCCGTGCGGACGAGTCCCTTAAGCCATGCCGCCTGAGGGCGGGCCAGTTCGATCAGCACAAGGAGCCCTGCAAATCCTCCGCCGACGACAAGACGCTCAATCGCAGAACGAGGGGGGAACCGGATGCCGTCCAAGATTCCCAGCGCTCCGACCACCCAGGCACAGGCGATCACCAGCGGGAGTGCCACCGCCCGGCCCGGAAGGGGGGCGGATGCGGGAGCCCAGGCCTTCCACCACCCGCTTACCAGAAACGTGGAGAGCAACAGGGGCAGGATCACCCCGAAGATCAGGATGTGCGTCATGGTCGTATCTATCCTTGAGTGACATTGGGCGAGTGGAGCAGCGCCGTTACCCCCGGGCGGCGCTGCCCACTCTGCCGATGGGGGCGTTGCTTACTTCTTGATGCCTTCGATGGCCACGATGACCTTCACGTCTTCGCCCAAAGCATTGGGCATGTACTTGATCCCGAACTCGCTGCGCTTGAGGGTGAAGGTTGCCTCGCCGCCGATGCGATAGCCGCCCCAGGGATCGGCGCCCTCGCCGGTCTTGGTGAACTCAACCGTGACATCCTTGGTCGTGCCGTTGAAGCTGATGGGGCCGCTGACCTTGTAGACATCGCCGACCTTCTCGATGGACTTGGACTTGAAGGTGATGGCGGGGAATTCGGAGGCGTTGAAGAAGTCGGCACCGCGCAGGTGCTGGTCACGCTTCTCGTTGTTGGTATCGACGCTGGCCGCATCGATGGTCAGGTCGATGCTGCTGCCGGCGGGATTCGCTTCATCCCACTTCACCGATCCGGAAATCTTGTTGAAGCGCCCGTAGAACGGGGTCGTGTTGAAGTGCATGACGCGGAAGAGGACCGAGGTGTGGACCGCATCGATTTCATAGTTGGCGGCCGAGGCGGCGGCTTCCTGCGCGACAACGGGAGTGGTGGCGGTGGGAGTCAGCGTCGCGAAGGCCACCGCAGTGGCGGCGAGGAAACCAGCGGAGGCAATGCGAAGTGATTTCAGCTTCATGGGAATGTCTCCTGATCTATTGTCAGTGGAAGTGTCGGACAGATTGCCCGTTCAAACAAGTAAATAGCGAATACCATGCACAACTTGCGAACGCCTTGACCTCCGCCGGACGACTGGCGCGAATCGCGGGGTGCGCACGATGGAACTATGACACGGTTCCTCCGGGACACGTCACGCTTTTTTTTGCGCCGCAGCGCCAGGAGCAACCCATGAGGATCAACGTTCGCGTCTTCTCTCGCCTTCGGGAAGTGGCCGGCGTGGGCGAGATTTCGCTCGAACTGCCAGAGGGCTCGACGGTGGCGGACCTAGTGTCGGCGACCCTGGCACGGCACGGGGAGCTTCAGGTGCACGAGCCGTCGATGTTGACAGCGGTCAACGAAGAGTGGGCCCCGCGCAGCCGGGTGCTCTCCCATGGCGATGAAGTGGCCCTCATGCCGCCGGTAAGCGGCGGCTAACGCTCGCTCTGGGTCTTTCGCCACCAGGCCTCGGCGACCTGATCCTCGAAGTGAAATTCCACGTCCAACTCCCTGCCGAGTTGATCCAGCAGGGTGCCGTGGGAACGCTCCAGCTCGATCTGACCTTTCTGGTAGGTAACGAGCGCGTCGACGCGGGCAACCTCAGCGGCAGCCAAATCCTCCTGCAGGCGAAGGACGTTGAAGGTCGTGGAGCCCCCGGTGTCGAGGCGACGACGCTCGACCGTGACGGCTTCCCTGGCGGCGGCCACCTGCGCCGTTGTGGCCACGATGCGCCGCTGTGCCGTGCGAATTTGCCGCGTGGCGGCGCGCAGCTGCCGGGTGATCTCCTGCTCTGACTGGCGAACGGTGACGCGGCTGCGATCGAGTTCGACCTGCGACTTGCGGTAGTTGGCTTTGGCGCGGCGGTTGAGGAGCGGGTAGCGGAACTCGGCTCCGATCATGGAGTCCTCGTAGTTGTTCTCCGTCACCCGATCGAATGCCTCGCCATTGTCGTCGCCGAGTCCGCTAAATCCGTACTCGCCAACGAGATCCAACTGCGGGAGCCGTTGCCAGCGCGCCACGTCGCGGTTGATCTGGGCGACGTCGACGCCCAGTTCCGTGGCCCGATGATCGGGGCGGCGCTGGAGTGCTTCGGAGACCAGCAGTTGATCGTCAAAGGCGGCATCGAGGTCATACTCATCGGGACTGTCGGTGGGGGCGATGGGACGGGTCCACTGCTCCCCCTCCGGATCCCAGTTGAGAAGGACCAGCAGTTGATCCTGCGCATCGATGATGGCTGAACGGGCCACAATAACGGCGTTCTCGCGCTCGGCCACGCGGGCCTGCGCTTGAAGCAGGTCGGCCCGTGGGGCAGACCCGGTGTTCACGCGGGTGGCGTTGATGCGCTCCAGTTCCCGGGCGGATTCCAGCGAGGCGAGCTGCACGGTGAGGCTCTCGCGCGTGAAGACGATGTCCCAATAGGCGGACATGACGGCGGCGATCTGGTCGAGCACCTCCTGATGGTAGCGAGCCTCGGCGATTTCGCGCTCGCGCTCGGCGATGCGGATGCCGGCGTTTGTGACCCGCGGGCCAAAGTTCGTCATCAGCGGCTGGCGAATCGAGACGAAGGCCCGCTGGCGCGCGTAGGGCGAGTAGTTCTCGTCGGGGAGTTGGGTGCGCTCGATCATGGTGTGGGTCGATGAGAATCCCACACCCACCGTGGCACCACTTGGGATCAGCTGTGTCAGTTCTGTCCGGGTCGAGAGCGCATTACTGCTGGTCTCGATCGCATTCCGGGCGCGCAGTTCCTCGCCGGTGCGGATGGAACTGGTTTGTTCGTCGACCACCGAGTAATCGGCGCGCGACTGGAGAGTCGGATCATAGACCCCCTTGGCGCCGGTAACTTCCTCCTGTGCAGAGGTCTTGTTGAGGAAGGTGACAGCGATGTCGAGGTTCTTCTCAAAGGCAAGGACCACCACTTCCCGCAGCGCCATGGGCACCGCCTCCGGGTTGGGCCAGAGCTCCTGATCGGCGGCGCTGGGCTGAGGCGCGGCGGATACCGGGGAAATGACAAGAAAAGACAGTAGGCACAGTGACGAACAGCCCGCCGTGCCTCGCCAGAAGGATCGTCCGAGGCCGAAGAAAATCATGGGGGCGAATCGCTCCTGATTGCGAGATCTGGAATCGACCCGGCGGTTAGCTGGCGACCTGAACCTCGAACTTCTTGTCGCCGACTTCGCGGATGATCGTGAGCGCAGGATATGGGCAGGCGCGGAGCACTTCGATCAGCGAGTCACGGCGCGCCTTGGTCCGAACGGTCAGGACAGCGGAGGTGTCGAACTTCTTCTTGAGGCTGATTTCCGCGTCGATGCCAACGCCGTTGAGGTGCTGGCTGATAATGCGAATCAACTCGTCGTCGGCGCCGGTCAGGAGAACCTCGAAATCGGACCCGGACTGGACGACGCGGGGCCAGAAGGTGGCGTAGCGTTCCTCGATATCGACGGCCGCGAGGGCCGAAGCGCGCTCGATGGAGAGGCGGATCGCCTCGGCGCGATCGCGGTCCGATGCAGAGCCGCGAACGGTGACGGTCTTGAGTTCCTCACCGGTGTCGACGCGGATAAGGCTGGCGGTCATCTCGCAGTCGTAGAAGTAAAACTTGTCGTAGTAGTAATCCTTCTCGCCGCGCTGACGGGTCGTGGTCGTTCCCGTGACGAGAAGTTCCACGTTGCGGCGCTCGGCAGCTTCAAGGGCGCTCTTGGTCAGGTCCGAGTCAGCCTTCACGTCCACGTCGGTGGGAGGGGTCGTGATGGTGCCCTTGTAGGGGCGCATGCCCTGTGTTTCCAGCGCGTTGCGGAGCAGCGGGCGCGCGACTTCCTGGCTGAGCGAGGCGCCATCGATGTCTTCCGCCATGAACACGGTGAACATCGGCTTGTAGGCCGGAGCGTACAGGAAGCGCTTCTCGTGCAGATCGTTCACGAGCTTTTCATAGTCGACGAAGACGCGGGATGAAAGGACGTTCTGGCCGCCGGTGAAGCGCTCCTCGTAGACCTCGATCGCCGTCACAAAGTTGGCCGAGTAGGTGCGCAGGTATTTGTCCATGAGTTCATCTGCGCGCAGCAACTGGTTGTCGAGAAGGACGCGGCCTGCGGTGCTCAGGACAGCACGGGTGCGAGCCTCGTTGAGGGCATCTTCGCGTGTCGTACCGCTGGTGGCCACTTCGACGGACACCAACTTGTCGTCGAGCGGGGTCACCGTGAGGGCGGCCACGTGGGCAACGGAGATTCCGGCAAACAGAACGGCGGCAACAGCGCGTGTCAGACGGCGCATCGTGAACAGGCTCCCCTGGTGGCGCGGCGGTACAGACCGCCGGTTTGGTCCAGTGCTGGGAGGCAGAATCGTTCCGCCGCAAGGGGGTGTCAACGTCAAAGCCCCCCACTCGTCGGCCCTGAAGTCAGCGAGCGTGACGGCGACCTAAGCCCCTCAAGCCGAACAATCTCCCGGGGACCACAGCTTACCGGTTCAGCGCTCCAAGCGCTCCAACACTGCCTTCACGATGCGGGAGGAGAGTTCTCGCGGATCGCCCGTCGACTCGAAGGTCAACAACCGATCTCCAAGGGTCCGCAGGAGCGTTGCGTAGGCCTCGCCCACCCGCTTGAGTTCGGCTTCCTGCTCGTAGAACTCGCGCACGTCGCGGTTCGCCAGCCGGGCTAGGGAGACCTCCAGCGGCACATGCAGGTAAATGGTCAGTTCAGGAACAGGAAAATCCCGATTCAGACGGTCAACCAGGTCCAGCTTCTCGGGGGTGCGACCGTTGTAGACGTAGGAGGAAAAAAAGTAGCGGGTCGAAATGGCCACTCTCCCCCGCTGAATCGAGGCGCGAACGCCATCGACTTCGTTGTAAAGGTGATCGAAGCGATCGGCGGCAAAGAGGTAGGCGAGTTGGGTCTCGGTCTCCTCGCGGGTCTCCGCAGACTTCAGGCGACCGCGCATGATCTGCTTGATGAGGGTGCCGATCGGTCCGCTGGTGGGCTCCATGCTGAGGACCGGCGATAATCCGGCCGCCGCGAGGCCCGCCTCAAGCATCCCCGACTGGGTCGAAGTCCCCGCGCCATCAAGGCCCTCGATGGCGATGAATCCCCGCAGGACTGGACGCGCGCCAAAATCGATCATCGCCACAACAAACTCCCGGTCGGTTTAGTCAGGGGAAAGAAAGCGAAGCCGCTCCTGCGGGCCAAGCGAAAGCGCCGGGGATGGTTAATACATCATCCACCCATCCGCGCCCCCCACTTCGACGGCTCCGAGCGCCAATGGTGAGGCAGGGTCGCCGAAGAGGAGCAACTCGCGGGCGGTCCGCGAAA
The DNA here is from genome assembly GCA_016125005.1 of bacterium. Taxonomy (GTDB): domain Bacteria; phylum Sumerlaeota; class Sumerlaeia; order SLMS01; family SLMS01; genus WGMQ01. The sequence goes on from WGMQ01000001.1 coordinate 36,281, forward strand.
CAAGCGGGTAGCGGAGCGCGAACTGGTTCTGGGTCTGCATCATCCATTCGCCAACCGTTGCGGGGCGGGACTCGGCGTCAGACTGGATCAGGTTCAGCATGAGTTCCGGGAAGAGTCGCTGCGTTGAGTAGACGTCGACACCGCTGGGCGCGATGGAGGCCAGCGCGCCGCGATTCGGCGTGAGGAGCCAAGTTTCGGAAAGGCAGGGCGGGGCGGGCGTGGCGGACGCATAGAGGCCGTTCAGGCAGGTGAAAGTTGCGACGATGGGCCAGCGTCCCTGCGTGTCTATCCCGGCGATGTCGCTGCTTTGCAGGATACGATGACCGGACCAACGGTCCGACGTGCCGTGACCCATGAACATGACGAGCGAACGTCCGCCGTTCGGGTCTTCGAGAGCCGCCTTGATGACAGCCTTCTCCGCGAGGCCATCCTGGCCTCCCGACTCGATCACGGGGTCCACGTTGAGCACCTGCGAGGTACGCTCCGTGGCGGACCAGAGCGATGTCCAGAGCGGCATGTCCCCTTGGAAAACCGTGTCGTCATCGATCACAAAGAGGGCTTGGCGAGCTTCCTCGGCGATGGTCGGCGCCGCAGCGTCCCAGGCAAGAATGCGATCAACCATTGGGGCCAGATCGGTGGCGGTGCGGGCGGGCAATCGCGCGACGGCGGCATCGAGGAACTCGTCGTCTCCGAAGAGCAACCCATAGGGTGCGTCGATGGGGTTCTCGTTCTGGATATCCAGGGACTGGACGACGCCCAACTCGAGGAAGGTTGGCACCTGCGCGCCGGATTGATTCCCGAGGTAGTTCTTTCGATCGATGCTGGCGTGCCCCACCAGCAGCACCTCTGGGAAAGGGACGTGCGATGGAGCGGAATCAATGATCCAAGCCAACGCGTCGCGGATGGCTTCGGGCGATTCCTGACCGTGGCCGAAATGATCGTACGCGGCCTGGGGATCGAGCTCAAGAACACCGCTGCCGCGCGAGGCAACCAACGGCGCGAGGGTAGCAGCCAACGATGCGGGACGTACGAAGATGGTTCGCAAGGGGGCCGTCAACGCAGCGGGATCGGGCAGTGCCACCACCGGATTGACTGCCTCGGGAGCGGCCACGGACGGAAGCAACGCCACGAGGACTTCCGTCGTGCCGGATGGAACCTCGAACTCGACGGCAATGCCTCCATCACTATCCGCGAAGAGTGCCGGATCGGTGACCCGTATCGGGGGATCAGCAAGCGCCACGACTAGCACATCGTCGGCGGTGGTGCCGACGGGGAAACCGCCGACGGTGACGAGGCGCGGCGCCGGGAGGTTGGTCAGCGTCAGTCGGGCCTGTCTCGTCGCGTCGAGGCGCGGCAGTCCGGTCCACGTGAGGGTGATGGCTTCGAGCCCTTGAAGATCGGTGCCACCATCGAAGGGCGATCCGGCGGGGACGCTGTGGTTGATCGTGAGTGGAAGGGTCGGGAACGGCGATGGGAGCGTCAGCGACCAGGTACCAATACCGGCGGTGCGGCCCTCCCAGCTCATCTGTGTGGTTGGTACGCCATTTAGGCTGAAGCTGGCGTAATGATCCGGGTTGGCGTTCGAGACGTTGCGACCATGGACCTCCGCGGTCAGCACCACCGTTGTGGTGGTGAGGCGATCGGAGAACGGGACGGTGATGGTGCGAGTCTGACCCGAGGAGGCGCCGTGGATTAGAAAGCGCTCTCCGATGAGGGCAAAGCTTGAGCGGTCATAGACGAGATTGCTCTCGACCTTCAAGCTGCGGGCGAGCGGCTGCTCAATGCCCTGCGAGGTGAGGGTCGTAAAGGCGGGTCGCGTGCCCATGACCGGCGACGGCGTGGGGGCATCGGGAGTAACAAACACCGCGTCTGAGATGCTCGTCAGGGTAGCTGCGTTCGGCACGTAAAGGACCAGGTCCCCGGAAGCAGTCGCGATGTTGCTGAGAGCCACGCCGTGGTGGACGAATCGTGCCGACGGAAGATCCTGTATAGACAGCCCAAGGTCCGCCGCGGCGATGCGCACGAGTCCGCCAGCATCGGGCACCGTCAGGCGCGTCGTGCCGGGCGCAGCGGGCTGAGGCAGGCCTTTTCGGGAAGCGGCGGAAGAGGTCTCAGGCGGTGTCAGGAAAAGACGCTGGACCGATGCGGGTGGGGCGGCCTTCTGTGCGGGTTTCACTCGACCACTGATCTCGACGGTCACCGGCTCATCCGCATCAATCGGTGTCAGGATGACTTGAAGGCCGGAATAGGGACCGACGCGTGCCGGCCTCAGTTCTGCGATCGGGCTGGAGGCCGCGAAGGTCTCCCACTCGCCGCCGAGGAGGACCGATTCCACGCGTTCGCCTTCGATTCCGCCCGCGCGCGGCAGGTAGGACAGAGAAACCGTCCTCACGCCGTCGACATCACGCGAGGAGACAAGCGTGACCTCCGCACGACAGAGCGAGCACACGAGCGAAAGCAGGATGACTGGCAAGGCGGTCGAGATGCGCATGACCGATGAGTTGCGGTGGCTTTCATGAGCCTAGCAAGAGGAAACAAACACCGATTCCGCACGCCCCAGCTTGACGAACGGATCAAGCTGTTCCAGCGTCGCGAAGAATTGTTTCCGCGGGGAGGACCGATGCTCGCCAACTTCTCATTCATCGCCGAGGGCGTCGCTGGATCGGCGCTTCCGGGTCACTGGGGCGATCTTTCCGAAGACCTCAGCGAGGCCGCCGAGGAAGGCATCACCGCCATTGTCACGCTGACCGAAAGGGCGCTTCCCGCGGAGGCGCTGGAGGGCCGCGGGTTCCGCTACCTTCACCTGCCCGTCGTCGACTATCGCCCGCCAACCATCGAGCAGGTGCGGGCCTTCGTCAAATTCGTGGACGAGGAACTCGCCGAGGGCGGGTCGGTGCTAACGCATTGTGCCGCAGGAATCGGACGGACCGGCACCATGCTCGCCGCTTGGCTGGTCTCCCAGGGACGCAGCGCGCCGGAGGCCATTCAGGAGGTGCGTCGCAAGCGACGCGGGAGCATTGAAACCTACGACCAAGAGGCTCTGATCGCGCGTTGGGCCGCTGAACTCTCCAGCTCGAAGGGACGGTGATTTGATGGCTACGAATCCGATTCGACCGGCCCTTTTCGATTTCCTCCGCGACTTGGCGGAAAACAACACGCGCGAGTGGTTTGCCGAGAACAAGGAACGATATGAAGCGGAGGTGCGCGAGCCGTTGCGTGCCTTCGTTCGCGAGTTCGAGCCGCATCTTTTCCGCCTCAGCGAGCAGTTCGTGGCCGATGATCGCAAGAGCGGCGGCTCGGTGTTTCGCATCCAGCGCGACACCCGATTCTCCCACGACAAGCGTCCGTACAAGACGAACGCGGGCCTGCATTTCCGTCACGCCAAGGCCACGAAGGAAGTCCACGCCCCGGGGTTTTACCTGCATCTGGAGCCCGGGAATGTGTTCGCGGGGGTCGGCGCATGGCTCCCCGACGCGACAGCGCTTCGTGCCGTCCGCACTGCCATCGTCGAACAGCCCTCTGTCTGGCGCGAGGCAACGCAGATGGGAAAGTACTGGCAGGTATCGCGCGACTGTAGTTTCGAGTGATAAATGGCAGTGGCATTCAGTGATAAATGGCAGTCGATTTATTTTATAGTTGGCACGTCCATC
>WGMQ01000098.1 GCA_016125005.1 bacterium
CAATTGGCGTGAACGTAATTAGGCGGCGCGGGGTCACCCTCATTGGTCCAGCCCGTCGGGGTTCTTGAGGGCCTTCTTGTCCTCGGAGACGAGGCGGCGCTCGACCTTCTTGACGTCCTCGTCCGGAGGAAGGCTCTCGGGTCGAATTCCGCGCGAGAGCAGGGTCTTTCGTACCGCCTCGGGGTTGGTGAGATGCTCACTGGAGGTGGCGGTTTCCGTCGCCAGTTTGTTAGCGCGGGAGTTGAAGATCGTGATTTCGGCGGCGAAATCCTTGGCCTTGAGAATGATGGTGGGAGCGAAGTCGGCAAGGGGCCGGTTGTCGGGTACGTTCCACTGGGCCTTCATGGCGGCCGTGGTCTTGCCGAAAAGTGCCTGATCACCTTTGCTGCGGATCAGGGCAAAGTTGTCGTTCCCGCCGGTTTGCTCGTAGATGACCTGAGAAAGCTCCTTCTCGGTCTCCGTCAGTTTCTTGCGGGCGGAGAGGCGCTCGACCGCGAGCAGACGCTGCTCGATGAGTTCGGCACGACGGGTCTGGACGGCGAAGTAGGTTTGGGCGAAAGCGATCTCGGGCTTGCGGGGGTCGCCGTTCTGGGCGATCAAGTAGCAGGCATACCGGGTGAGCATGACGTCCTCGATCTCCCGCTGGCTTCCGGAGCCGAGATCGACCATTTTGTTGACGCCAACGAAATGGTCCTCGACCGCGTGACCAGACACTTCGCAGGCAGTCCGCGCCTTTGAGATGACAGCCAGAAAGTTCCGCCAGTCGGTGTACCCGAGCAGTTGCTGAAGATCACGGGCGAGCCAATACTCCACCCCGGTGTCAGTCTGCTGGGCGTGCCCCTCGAAGGTCGCTGTCAGGGTGACGATCATCTCCGTCTTCATTTCGGGCCTCCCGTTGTAAGCAAAGAAAAATGAGTGGCGTGGATTTGTCGTGCCAGTGGTACGACAATTGGTGCCCCGTCAGTCGTCCGGAATTCCCGGACAGCTGAACCAGCCCGATGATGGCGCTTCAGGATCGATTTCCCGGCGCCGGGAAATCGATCCGGCTGGTGGCTCGCGGCGGTGCCAGTAGTCAAGGAATCCTTTACAACTGGGGACGGGGCGGCGCTCACGTCGTCACCTCCTTCAGCAGCCGGAGGATATCCTCCTCGGCGGCCTTGAGGTCGGCATCGATCTCCGCTAGGGGGCGCGGGGGCTTGAACTGGAAGAAGTGGCGGTTGAAGTTGATCTCGTATCCGACCTTGTCCTTCTCGCGTTCCATCCAGGCGTCGGGTACGTGGGGCAGCACCTCACGGCGGAAGTACTCGTCCACGTCCTCCTTCAGGGAGACATTTTCAAAGTCACGGAGTTTGGAGTCTGGCTCGAAGACCCCTTTGCGCCCGTCCTTAAGCACGGGGTGCGCCTTGGGGTCGGTGGTGGTGAAGACATCGCGGAAGAGCTTCCATTCTGGTTTCTTCCAGCGGGCGCCCGATTTCTTCAGGATGGCTTCGATGCGGCGCTCCACGGAGTTCCAATCCAGGAGCGGCTCGCGGCCTAGCTCCTTATCGATTGCCTGCACCTCGTCGAGCAGGTGGGGCGCGGCGTCGAGGAAGCGGGCTTTATCGTCGAGCGTCATCTGGTAGCGGAGACGCAGGGGGCGCTCCACCGTGACGCGAGTGTAACCGAAGTCGGCGTTGTCGAAGATGCGGGAAATCGTGGTCACGTTGACCCGTTGGCCCGGGGGTGTGGGCGGTACGGGACCTCGCGGGGGAAGAATGCGCAGGTCGGTTCGCTTCTCGTTCGCGTCGGTGTACTCGACCAGACGCCATTCTTCGCGTGAGCCATAGGCGCGCACGATCTCGTCGATCTGGTTGGGCTTGCCGTCCTCGCCGTTGCCGATCTCGCGCCGCTTGTCACCCAGGCTGCGGCGCAGGGGGACATAGATCTGGCGGGCGTCGAAGAGCTGAATCTTCCCCTTGCGAGCCTTCTCCTTCCGGTTCGTCACGATCCACAGGTAGGTGCCAATGCCCGCATTGTAGAACATCTGCTCGGGGAGCGCGATGACCGCCTCGAGCCAGTCGTTCTCGATGATCCACTTGCGGATGTTGCTCTCGCCGGAACCTGCGCCGCCCGTGAAGAGGGGCGAACCGCTGAACACGATCGCGAGCCGGGAGCCATGCTTCTGGGCTTTCAGGTCGACGTCCTCGAACTTGCTGATCATGTGCTGCAGGAAGAGAAGGGCACCGTCGTTGACGCGGGGGAGTCCTGCGCCGAAGCGCCCCGCCCAACCCAGCTTGTCGTGCTCGCGCTCGACCTCCTTCTGCTGCTTCTTCCAGTCCACGCCGAAGGGCGGGTTGGCGAGGAAGTAGTCGAACGTCTCGCCGTGGAATCGATCCTCGGTGAAGCTGTCACCGTACCGGATGTTCTCGCCGCTGCCGTTGTGGTCGACTTCCTTGATCAGCATGTCGGAGGCGGCCGTAGCGAAGGAGCGCTTGTTGTACTCCTGACCATAGGCATAGAGCTTCGCTTCGGCGTGGTGGGATCGCATGTACTTCTGCGCATGGGCCAACATGCCACCGGTGCCGCACGCGGGATCGAGGAGCTTGCGCACCGTACCAGGGGTGGCCAGTAAGTCATCGTCCCTCATGAACAGGATGTTGACCATCAGCTCGATCACTTCACGGGGAGTAAAGTGATCGCCTGCTGTCTCGTTGGCCAGTTCGTTGAACTTGCGAATCAGGTTTTCGAAGATTAGGCCCATCTGCTCGTTAGGGACCTTCTTCGGGTGCAGGTCCACATCGCAGAACTTCGAGACCACGAGGTAAAGAATGTTTGCCTCGCGCATCTTCTCGATTTCGTTCTCGAACTCGAAGTACTCGAAGATGCGGCGTACGTTTGAGGAGAAGCCCTTAATGTAGCTCACCAGATGCTTCTCGATGTTGTCGGGGTCGCCCTTGAGCTTCTCGAAGTCGAGCGGTGAGTGGTTGTGGAACCGGTCATTCCCGGCGGCCTTATCGAGCACGCGGTCCAGAGCTTCCCCATCCAGCTTCCCCCGGCGCCTGTCGTACTCGGCAATCACCTTGGCCTTGGTGGGGGCGAGGACGCAGTCGAAGCGGCGTAGCACCGTCATCGGCAGCATAACACGCTCGTACTGCGGGGGCCGGTAGGGTCCGCGGAGCAGGTCGGCTATCTGCCATATGAAATTTGCCAGCTGGTGGTGATCAGCCATCGACGTACCTTCTCTGAGCTGCGATCGGGGTGGTAGAAAACGCGGACAGGCCTTGCCGGTCTCACACGCGCCACAGGAGCGGGAAAATGTTGTTCTGGTCTTCTCAAGGGAGTCAACCTATTGGGGGGTGGATGTCCCGGTGAAAGTTCTCCTGGCGCGTCCGATGGGCAGCCCACCCAAACCTCCCCTTCTTGCCCTCGAAGGGGTCCGCAATTCGGCCTGCCATCCAGCAAGTCCAAAATTTTCAATCATTCGCATCTTCCAGACTTCCCCCGATACAGTTCGACTGCACTTCTCCTACCCCCCTTCCAGGGAATCGTTACTGGAGAAGGAATGGAAACCCTCTCCCCGCAAGTTCAGCAAGATCAGCTATTCACATCTTCCGGACTTGCAACAGTGAAGTCCGGAAGATTCTGAGAAAGAGAGAGAAAACAGGGAAATTCGTGGGAGAAACTACGCGTTTGGGCCTTACCCGCGTCCGGAAGTTTTTCCTACTCGTCCCCCCTGCCACATCGCGCAAACCCGCGTGGTTACTGGGGAAAAAAGAAAATCCCCCGGTGAACTGCGACCGGGGGAGGAGTCTCGGGTGAGAGAGGGTTACCTGAAAGGTGGTGGTGGAGGCGGCGGGAATTGAACCCGCGTCCGAAAAGCTTCCAAGAACGACGTCTACAGGCTTAGTCCCCAGTTAGGGTCTCGCGCAGTGACTGGGAGGGTCCGGGCCCCATCACTGTGCCAGCCGGGATTTGATCTCGTCATTGAGCGCCCCCGGCGGGGCTATCGTTGACCAGCCTGTCGATCGACGCTCATCACCCTGATACAGGCGGAACGGGGGTGGGAGCGTCACCGCTAGTTAGGCGGCGAGAGCCATTTCTTCGTTGGCAGTTACGTTTTTGTCGCGGCAGCTTTTAACGAGTTCGGCGTGACCTTGCTCGGCCTGCAGCCATTCCCAAAACACTCCCCGTCGAAACCGATCGCCCCCACGGGTTGGTGGGATTTGCTGTCCCGCTGCCTGTGAAGGCAGCGTCGGTATACTCCCGGCTGGACCGTCCCGCTGTCAAGCCTCCCGCGTCCGGTGGAAGGGAATAGGCCCTCTTGCATCTCTCGATGGCGGGAAGGCCGCTACGGCGTTCCTGCGGCGAGTTCATCCATCTCGTCGGGCTTTTCCTCGTCGAGGCTCACGTCGATCTGTTGGCCGTTGGGGATGACCCAGAGCGGTTCCGAGGCGGCGCCCGTGTCGGAGTCGGTGATGACGAGGCAGACGGGATCGGGGGGGAGGTTGTCGAAGAGGAAGATGCCGCTCGCAATCGGTGTCTGCTGGCGGAAGGCACGGGTGGTCTTCCAGCCGTAGATGATGGCTTGGCCGTCGGGGACGAAGCTGCCGTCAGGGCGGAGGGCGCGGCCACTGAGGCCGTTGGCGCGGGTGAGTTCGACGTCGGCGACCTGGCGTCCGGGAAAGGGTGGCGTCGTGACCGTGCGCAGCCCTGGGCCGGTGGGTGCGGTGGGGGGAAGTTCCTCGCGCAGATCCCAGAAGCCGTCGAGGTGTCCGGTCGGGTTGTAGGCGCGCGCGGTAAAGCGTCCGGCCTTGGTGGTGCCCTCGGTGAGGACTTCGCCGGTGAGGAGGGCACCTGTGTCGTCGAGGCGTCCGATATAACGGACGAGGCCGGCGACAGAGCCTTCGCCGCTGTCGCGTCGCTGCATTTCAACGCGCCCGTCGGGACTCTGGGTGACTGTGAACTCGGACTTGAACCCGGCGGGCCACGGGTCGACGCGGGCGCGCAGGACACCGTCGCTTCCCGGGGCGAGGAATTCGAGTTCCCCGGCGGCGCGCTGGGCGGCACGCCCCGTGGGGGCGACGACCAGATTGTAGGCGGTGTTGCGGGGGAGCGGTCCGGAACGCCAGAGGCCATTCGGCGCGATGGGAAGGCGCGTCTGGGCGCCGGTCTCGCGGTCCTCGAGCGTGATCGCGTCTGTATAGACAGGGATGCCTCCAGGGCCGTGGACGCGGCCCGTCAGGAAGACGGCGGCCTCGACCTGGATCGTGGCTTCGCCGCTGGTCATTTCCTTGTCCTCGACGGGACGCGATTCGAAGAGGTAGCGCGGACCGGTGTAGCGCAGGTCGGGGGTCTCGCCGACCGGGACGCTCTTGAACTGGACCTCGCCGTTGGAGTCGGGGCGTTCCTGCAGGTACCGCCGCCCGAAGGCCAGGTAGACGATTCCGCTCGTCACCGGCGTGGTGCCGTCCGGGGCGACGACGTGGACCTTCAGGTCATAGCCTCCGGTGAGCACGATCTCGACGCCTTCGATGATCGACTGCGTTTGCGGGTCCAGTTCCGCGCGGCCTTGGGCGAAGCCATCCTTCCGCGCCACGATGGTGTTGGGCGATTCGGAGCGCAGGCCCATGATGTGAAAGGTGCCATCGGCGGCGGTGCGGGTCTTGCGGGCACCGCCCGATTCGATGAGGGCGTCGGGGACCGGCTGGCCCTTGTCGTCGACGACGCGACCCTTGGCAGAACAGCCGGGCGCGAGCAACATGTCGATCTTGACGGGGAACTCGCTGGAGGCGCGCTTCTCGATCTTGAGCCCCTGACGGTGCAGCGGCGAGATGGCGTTCACCTGAAGTCCGAAGTTGGCGATGTTGCCGTACTTCTCCGACAGGTCGAAGCGATAGGTGCCATCCTCGCCGGTCTGGGTCTGTTCGTAGCCGACCTGACGGCGGATGGCCATGTCGGTCACCTCAAGATAGACGGTGGCGCCCCTGATGACGAACAAGGAGCCACTCTCCCCGATGGTGCCTTCGACGATGAGCGGCTCCGCACGCGACGTCTGCACGAGTAGGGCCAGCAGGCTGATGAGTAGGGCTTGAACGAAGCGCATGGCTGGTTGCCGATTGATTCCCCCGAAGCGTTGAGTTCGAACATTCACAGGATGGCGGGCCGCGCAACTGGGGAGCAACGCCAACACGGCAGGGTGTGCATGGGAAACGAAATTTCTGGCCTCGGGGGCTCAGGGTATCAGCCGTACCGCACGGCGGGGTTCGCGCGCGTCCTGGCTGTCGTGTTGGTCGCGCTGGTGGCAGGGCTGCGTCAGTTGCCGCCGTGGGCAGTGCTCGTGCTGGCCGTGATCGTGCAACTGCTGGTGCTGCTCCTCGCTGTCTTTCACCAACTCAACCGCTGGCGCGCGCGCCATGTGGGGGAGCCATTCAACCTGCTGCAATTCGTAGGGCTGCACGGGGCGCCGATCCTGGTCTCCAACGGGTTCGTGCTGGGGGCGCTGCTGTTGCTTTCGGACGGTGTATTGGCGGGGTTGGGGGAGACGGGCGCGATCCGCAGTGCGGCGCTCGGCGCCGTGGCAATCCTGGTGGCCGGGGGAATCGGCTGGGCGGTTGTCGGGTCGATGGTGCTGGGTGGGAACCCGTGGCTCCAATCGGTGCGGCAGCGTTGCGACCTGATGCCGCTGTCGCAGCAGGTGCACGATTCGTGGCAGTTCTGTCGCTACGTGGCTCCGCGCATCGGGACGGCGCTCGGTCGGTTGTTGCTGGGGGCGGTGCTGGCGAACCTGTTGGCGGGTGGGTTGATCGTGCTGGCGCTGAGCTTCGGCGTGGAGGACAGCCTGATCGGTTTGGTGCAGGGGAAGCGATGGGCGCCGTGGGCCATGTGGGTGTCGATGTTGGTGGCGATTTGCGGTGCCTGGGTCGCGGCGTCGGCGCTCCTCGGGATGTTCCGCGTAGTACAGCGCGCGCGGCGGTCGGGGTTCCTAAAGCAGGGAGTGTTGGCGCGAGAGGCCGGCCTCGCGTTCGAGTCGGTAGGTTTCGTGCCGACGATCGTGTGGGTGTTGCTGAACCTCACGGCGGTGGGCTCGCTGGCGGCGGCCTCGTGGCTGGCGGCGCGGACGTTCATCGGATCCGAGGGGGAAGCTTTGATCTGGAGCAGCGTCGCGGCGCTGACGGCAGTGGGCGTGCTGGCCTGGGTCATTGTGTTCCTGCCTCAGATGTACGTCTTCGCGATCCTGTCGCGGCGCGACTGCGGCTGGAGTCGGGCCTTCGATGCCTCGATGGAATTGGTGCAGCTGGAGGGGATCGAGGCGCTGCTGAAGGCCGTGCTGGTCACGATCTTCTCGGTAACCATCGTCGGGATCCCTGCGGCGATTCACCTGCTCGTGTGCGGGCTGGATCGTCAGGACACCTTGTTGGCGGCGATCCTCGGCGAAAAGTCACGCCGGGAAATCGAGGAGGCGTTGGCGCGAACCGCGACCGACACGCCCGAGGCCCTCGCCAAGCCCACCGAGCTGCTGGAAAAGGGGCGCTATCTCGATGCGCTCAACGGCTTCCAGCTCTATCGCTTCAACAATCCGCAGGATGCGCGGGCAATGCGCGGAGAGGCGCTGGCCATGCTCGCGATGGGGCACGTAAAGGGGCGCGAGGTGTTGGAGCGCTGGGCCAGCGAGGAGCCCGACAACCCCGAGGCCGCCGAGACCTTGCGCGAGTTCAACGCGGGGCTCTGGGGGCCGGACGGCGCGCGTTTCCTGGAGGCCAAGGCGCGCTGCACGCAACCGCTCGGGCGCGGTGTGTGACGTTTTCCCTTTGGCACGGTGCTTTCGCCCCGGCACCTTCGCGAAGTGGCTTGCCGCCGCTCTCCGCCACTCCTCACGACGGTCGACTTCATGCTCCTGCTTCGATCCAGCCTGATAATCCTTCTGGTCATGCTTACCGGACTGCTCCGGGCACAGGATCCCCTCCCGGCGCCGAAGCCCATCGCGGCAGCGGTCAAGCAGGCCTTGGTCGATGCCGAGCTGGGCGCCGATACGCAGGTCAGCCTCAGCTTGGTGGAGCTACCGACGGGGCGCACCCTTGCGGATCTGGATTCCGACGTGCCACGGAAACCCGCCTCCCTCCTCAAGTTGGCCACAATGGCGGCGGCGCTCGATGTACTCGGGCCCTCCGACATCTTCACGACCCGCGTGGAGACCGACGGCACCTTTGAGAAGGACGTGCTTTACGGCGATCTCATCATCAAGGGGGGCGGCGACCCGTCGCTCGGCCCCCGCTTTTCCGACAAGCCCGACGACATGATCGCGCTGCTGGATGACTGGGCGAAGCAGATCCGCGCGCGGGGCATTCGCGTCGTCGATGGTAACGTGCTGGGCGACGGCTCGCGCTACACCGGCCCCCGACTCTCGCCTTACTGGGAATCGCGCGACTACGCCGAATGGTACAGCGCCGAGGTCACCGGCATTGCGTATAACGACAACGTGCACAGTATCCTCTTCAAGGCAGGGGGCAGCAGCGGCTCGCGTGTGGATTTTGAGGCGGTTCCGCGTACCGGATACTTCTCGGTGAACAGCACCGTGCGCGTCGGCCCCGAAGGCCAGATCGGCTCTCGTATTCGCCTCCTTCGCTTCGCCGACTCGCCGGAGATTCGCGGCCGTGGCTCGCTTCCCCCGAAGAGCAGCAAATACGAACTGGCCGCCATGTATGATCCTGCCGCCTGGATCGCCTACCTCTTCATGGAGCGACTGAAGGAGCGAGGGGTCGAAGTCAAGGGAACGGCGCTGAACCGTGGCACGCTGGAGGAGTTCAAGTCGGCCTCGACCACGGACACGCTGACACTCATCACCCACGAATCCCCCCGTCTATCCGAGATGTTGCCGATCGTCCTCGGGGAGAGTCAGAATCTATACGCCGAGATGATGCTACGCGAGGTGGCGATCGTCATGGGCGAGGAGCCAAGCTTTACCGGCGGCGCCGCAGCGCTGACGCGGTGGCTCCGCGACAACCGCCTTCATCGCACGGGTTTCCTCGCAGCGGACGGCAGCGGACTCGGGTCGCTCGATCGCATGACCGCGCGGCAGGTCACCGATATCCTTGTCTATACATCCAAGGGCCCCAATGCAGGCCTGTGGAAGTCATCGCTTGCCACCCCGGGAACCCGCTCCATGCGCTCGCGCTTCACCGGTTCTGTCTATGCATCTATACAGGATCGCCTCGCTGGGAAGACGGGCTACGTCACAGGGGCACATACCTTGGCCGGATACCTGACCAGCAGCACCGGCGTCGAGTATGCCTTCTCCATCATGGTGACGGACTACGAACCGGAGAAGAGCCTTCGCGCCCGGGACCTGCTCGATCACATCGTGCTCCTGATCGACACCAGCGACGAGTTGAATTGACGTGAGCAAGAATCGCCCTCGCGTCGTCCACGTCTACAAGGATTTCTGGCCACCCATCCTCGGCGGCATCGAACGATCCATCAACTGGATGATCGGTGGAATGCGTGATCGCTTCGAGTTCACGGTGCTCGTCAACTCGCGGTGTGGTGAGACGCGGGAACGCGAATGGGAAGGCGTTCGCATCATCGAGGTGGGGGAGTGGGGCCGGTTCCAGTCGGCGCCGATTTCTCCGTCCTTTCCTCGATGGCTCCGACGCCTCAAGGCGGACATCTGGCACTTCCACATTCCCAATCCCACGGGGGATTTTTCGTGGCTGCTCTCGCGGCCGAAGGGCAAGGTCGTCGCCACTTACCACAGCGACGTCGTGCGCCAGAAGTGGGCGATGGCGGTGTACGGCCCGTTTCTGCGCTCGTTCCTGCGCCATTGCGACGTGATCATGCCGACGTCTCCGCGACTGATCGATGCGTCGCCGGTGCTGGGCCCAATGCGCAGAAAGTGTCGTCCGGTCCCACTGGGAATGCCGCTGGATTGCTACAAAAAGACGGTGGAGTCAGCCGCGGCCGCGCGGGAATTGCGACGCCCCTTCAAGGGATTCCCGGTCATCACCTTCGTTGGCAAGCTACGGTACTATAAGGGATTGCAATTCCTCGTTTCCGCCATGCGCACGGTGGAGCACGCGCACCTGGTCATCATCGGCGAAGGACCGGAAGGCCCTCGCCTCCAGCGGCTTACCGAGGAACTCGGGTTGCGCGATCGGATTCACTTCATGGGCGAACTTCCCGACGAGCAGGTGGTGCACTGGCTCCACGCATCGGAGTTGTTCGTGCTGCCGTCGCACCTGCCGAGCGAGGCCTACGGCCTATCGCAGATCGAGGCGATGGCGTGTGGACTGCCGGTGGTTTGCTGCGACTTGCCGACGGGCGTGCCGTGGGTTTGCCAGGACGGGAAGACCGGGCGAGTGGTTCCACCTGCTGATGATGCTGCGCTGGCCGAGGCGATTGTCGAGCTGCTTGGCGATGCCAACCGGCGCATGCGCATGGGCGAGGCCGCGTATAGACGAGCCCACGAGGACTTCAGCCAGGAGGCCATGTGCTCTCGGCTGATAGATATCTATACAGGACTCGTCGACTAGCGCGAGCGGAACAACATCCGGGGAAGCTCTGCCAAACCGAACAGAAGCAACAGAACCATGCTGATGGGAAGTGCCAGCAGGAACACGAACGGCTGGAGGTAGATCGGGGTGCGCCCGGGACCGACTTTGGGGGCAGGCGGGGAGTAGCGGATGGTGCGCTGCGTGCGCTTGGCGGGGACGGACTCGGCTGCTTCGGCGACAGTAGCGGCGGGCACCGCGACAGCCGTGCGCTTTCCTCGGCGCTCCGTCGGATTGGCGCACCACTTTGCCAGCGGTTCGATGGTCCGATCCCAGGCGTGCCCTTCGGCAACGAGGCGGCGCGCGTTGGCGCTGCGGCGCTCGGTATCCTCGCGATGGCCGAGCAGGCGTTGCACCAGACGGCGGACGCCGTCGGTATCGTTCTCGTCAAAGGTCCAGCCGGCCTTAGCGCGCTCAATGGGCTCGGCAAGTTCGTCGTAGTTGTTGTGAATCACCGGCAGACCGGCCCACATGTAGGTGACTGTGCGGGTCGGATAGGCGAGCTCGCGCTCCGCGTTGCGCGGCATCAGGTCCACAGCCACGGCGCAGCCACGCATCACATCGATCAGCTTGTCGAAGGGCTGGGTTCCCTGCATCTCGACCATCGGGTGGGACGAGAGGAACTCGAGCAGGCGGTCAAAGCGACCTCCCGAGACATCGCCCGCGGGGTGTGGGCCACCGATGAAGACGAGCTTGCCACGCTGCTTCTCCTCCATCGCCTCCAGCGCGGTACGGAGGGTCTTCTCCGGATCCTGCCAGGGGAGGAACATGCCGGAGAAGAGGAAGCGCGAAAAGTCGCGATCTGGGTCGGAGAGCGGCTGGTCCGGCGCCAGCGAGAACGGAATGACCGGACATAGCTGACTCCGCGGATCGTGTCCTGCCTGGAGCAGGAACGGCATGAAGTAATGGCGCTGGAAGCGACCGCTGCACGTCGTGAAATCGGCGAGTGCCAGCGCGCGGAGCTTTTCGGCGAGGTCTTCCGCGGGACGCTTCGAGTCCCAGAGCTGGCGCTCCAGTAGGTGAGGCCCAGCCAGGTCTACGGCCACGGGACACGGAGCCTTCTTCTTCATTTCGGACATGAGGCCCCAGTGCTGGAACACGATGGCATCCGGATTCCGCGACGCAATGAAGGCATCCAGTTCCGAGCGCTCGAAGCTGGCCACGCCGGGAATCTGGTCGAAGGGCACAGAACGGCCGCGCGCCGCATCAGCGGCGCAGGCGATGGTGACTTCGCCAAGACCGGCGGCGCGGAGCCCCAGACCCAATCCCCAGGCACGCATTCCGGCCCCCGTCGCAGGGAGCCCGGGAAGGGGGAGCGGGTCGGTTGTCAGTACCAGAATGCGGCGCGTCATCGTCTCGTGTCCTGTGGTGGGTCTTGTGTCTATCAATCTAGCAATCTATACATCTAGATCTGGTCGAAGCTCTCGGGATACTTGCAGCGTGTGATGGCATCGTCGAAGGAGATAAGCCCTTGCAGGTAGAGGAGCTTGAGGGACTTGTCCATTGAGATCATCCCCGCGTCGTATCCCGTCTGGATGATCGTCATGAGCTGCTCGGTCTTCCCGACGCGGATGGTTTTTCGTACGGCATGGTTGGCGATGAGAATCTCGCACGCCACCACGCGACCGCGATTGCCCGGGATCGGGATGAGCTGCTGGGCCAGGATCGCCTGCACCGTGTTGGCGAGCTGGATGCGGACCTGGTCCTGGTGGTGCGGCGGGAAGACGTCGATGATGCGATCGACGGTCTGCACCGCATCGGGCGTGTGCAGGGTGCTGAACACCATGTGACCGGTTTCGGCGGCGATGAGGGCCGTCTGGATCGTGTCGAGGTCGCGCATTTCGCCGATAACGATGACGTCCGGATCCTGGCGGAGCACGTGGCGAAGTGCCGGCGCGAAGCCATGCGTGTCGCTCGTGACCTCGCGCTGCTTGATGACGGCGCGCATGTTCCGGTGTATATACTCGATGGGATCCTCGACGGTGATCACCATGCACTCGCGCTCGTGGTTGATCTGGTCGATGAAGGCGGCGAGCGTCGTGGTCTTGCCCGAGCCGGTCGGCCCCGTCACCACCATGAGCCCATTGTTCTTGCGGGCGAGTTCCTCCACATGAGGCGGAAGCCCCAACTGGCGGATCGGCTTGATGACGTCGTTGACGATGCGGAAGGCAGCCTCCACCGTGCCGCGCTGGCGGTGCACGTTGACGCGGAAGCGGCCGATCTCCGGGTACTCCACGCTCAGGTCCAGTTCCCAGTCCTCATTGAAGCGCTGGCGCTGCTCGGGACTCAGCATCCCCTTCACCAGGCGCTCGCAGGCATCGGGCGAAAGCTCGCGGTCATTGAGCGGCGTCAACCGTCCGTCCAGCCGCACGATGGGCGGCATATTGCGGGTGAGGTGCAGGTCGCTGGCACCGAGTCGAACGGCCTCGGCCAGCAGGGATTCGAGATCGCTCTTGGCGAAGGACGCACCGGGAGCAGCCGGGCGCGGGGCCACCGCGGGGATCCGAATTTGTTCGGCGGGGCGAGCGGGTTCCGCGGGGATCGCCGCTGGCCGCGGCGGCATGGGGAGTGGCGGGCGACCGGCCCGCGGAAGGAAACCCGGGGCGGGAATCGTTGGGCCTGCCGCCGTCGTCTCATCGGGAGGCGGCGGTGGCGGCGGAGGAGGCACCGCCGGGAGCGTGCTACCCGGCAGGATGCGCTTCTGCTCGTCCGGCTGGCGGGCGGGGGGCGGTTCAGAAGCTTTGCGCGGGAAGATGCCCATGAGTGCGAATCCTGCTGGAGTCTCGCGGTGAGGCTAGGTTCGCCAAACGCCCGGGTCAACACCCAGACCATCGCAAAGTTCCCAATCTGCGCCGCGATCTCCGGGCGTCAGGTCAGGTCGGCGAAGGCGCGCGCGGTCTCCACCTGGTTCTCGCGGTAGAAGCGGGGGAGCGTGTAGTAGCTGTTGCGCAGGCGCGTGCCGCTGCGGTCGATGACGGGCATGGCGAGGGCCTTGGCCATCTGGTACTTGATGAGGCGGCGCAGGTAGCGGCAGACCACCCGGGAATGGCTCCAGGCGGCGGCGAAGTCCTCGGCGGCGATGGCCTGATGTGCGTCCTCAAGGCGTCCCTCGACGGCGCGGAGTCGATCCCGGTTGTCCATGCCGACGCCCAGGGCCATCAGTTCCGACTCGATCGCGACGGTCTTGGCAAGGCGAATGCGGGCCGCTTCCAACGCCATCGTCGCAGCTTTTTCCAGACGCAGCGACATCGCCGCGGAGAGGTCGTCCGCCCGTTGCTGTCCCGGCGTGAGCAGCACCGCCCCCGTCAGTTCCAATTCGCCCGCGAGCAGGCGAATCGACCCCGACTGGTCCCGGATGATGTCGAGCTTTCGCGGCGTCGGGAAGTCGAGTCGCCACGCGGTCACCTCGCCCGGTTGACGCCACAGGACGGAGATCTCCGTGCGCTCGAGGAACGCCTCGTCCACGAAGTACTCGTCCTCATAGCCATTCATGCGCAGGAGCAGGAGCGTTTCGAGGCCGTGCTGGATCGCGACGCAATCAAGGCGCGGATGGCCCGAGTCCACTTCGATCTCCGCTGGTCGTCCCTCTGCCAGGAAGTCCTTCAGCACGGCGATTTCCTGGGCAATGATCGAGAGTTCCAACAACCGATCCGAACCCGTCCCCGGCGCGGCGCCGAGCATCCCTTCGTAAAACTCCATGAACACTCCGCGACCACCGCTCATGAGGACGTCATAGACCTGAAGGCGCAACAATTCCGGGAACGGACCCAGCAGGTCGCGGCGCGAGGTCTGCGCAAAGGACGCGAGGTAGGGGAACCACTCGAGGCGCTTGCGCGAATGGGCGGCCACCGCCGGATCGTCGTCGTAGAGGCCAAGGCTTCTCTCCTCGTCGCTGACCACGGCCAACAGGTCGGTGCAGAAGATCGGACGCGTCGGGCCGCGCAGGAGTGCCTCCTGAAGGCGACGCGCCGTGGCTCCCGGCGTCTGCGCCACGATCCGTCCGCCGGAAAGCATCGGCACCGGAACCGCCGGGACGTGGACGTCCTGCGAGCCGAGCCAGCGCGCATCCCAGCAGTCCTCCGGCAACTCCGTCATGATCGGGTGAAAGAGGTCGAGCGCCCGGATCGCGTCACGCTCCGCCAGATAGTGCAGCACCTGGTTGGGCGTTCGCGGGCTCGGGAGCAAGTAGCCAAGCAGCGAGGGGCGATGACGGAAGCGCTCGGCCATGTAGCCGCCGTGGGAACCTAGCCGCGGGTCGGCGATCAGCAGAACCATGAGGCCGAAGCGCTCTGCCGCGTCGAAGAACATCTCGATCATCGGGATGGTGCCTTCGCTGACGGGTGGGCTGCCGACCGCCGTGAAGCCAAACTGGGCTACCGCCTGCAAGACCTCGCCATAGCGGGCCGGGGCCGTCAGAAGGATCCGCGGGCCGAACGCGAAGAACGGCCGACCATCCACGCGAACCATCGTTCGGTCGATCAATACGCGGCTGCTGGCTTCCGGCATTGCGCTCCCTCGTTGCTGCGCCTGGCTCGGGCCAGAATCGCGTCAGTCCATTTCGCTGTCGTTGAAATCCAATCGCTTGAGAACGATCAGGGTGAAGTCATCGAACTGATCCGCCGTGCCGCGGTGCTTGAGGCACGCCTGATAGATGGCGTTGCGCACCTCCTCGGCGGAAAGGTGGCGCTTTTCCTGGAGGATCGCATGGAACCGGTCGTAGCCGAAGCACTCGCCCTTCGGATCGAGGATGTCCGTCACACCGTCCGTATAGAACACCAGCAGGCCCCCGGGCGGAAGCGTGGCGCTGTCGCTCTGGTAGGTGGCGTCCGGATCGATCCCGAGGAAGATGCCGCCCGTCTTGAGGAACTCCATCTGGCCGTTGGCGAAGACGATGACCGGATGGGCATGACCCGCGTTCACGTACTCGATGCTGCCGTCGTAGGGATCCAGCAACGCCAGGATCATCGTGACGTACATGTCGTTGGTCACGTCGCGATGGACCATCTGGTTCATGCGGGCCACGGTCTGTATCAGCGTCGAATCCTTGTGCTGCGTCTCGCTCTGCAGGTAGCTGCGCGTCGTGGCCGTCAGGATCGCGGCGGGCACGCCCTTGCCGGAAACGTCCGCCACCGCGAACGCCGTCCGCCCGTCGGGCATCTTGAGAAAGTCGTAGTAGTCGCCACCCACCTGCTTGGCGGGAAGGGACATGGCCGAGACCTGATACCCGGGTACGTCGGGATAGGTCTTCGGCAGCAGGTTCATCTGGATCGTGCGGGCGATTTCCATCTCACGCGCCAGCTTGTGCTGCTCAAGGATCTGCGTCTGGAGCCGCGCGTTGGTGATGGCCACGGCCGCCTGGTTCGCGATGGAGGTGAGCAGTTCCAGTTCCTCGTCCGTGAAGGCGGCGGAACGGGACTGGGTGTCGACGTAGATCACGCCGATGCTCTCCGACTTGAAGATCAGCGGGGCCACCATCGCCGTGCGGATCGCGTTCATGATGATCGACTCGGAGGCGTTGAACCGGTCGTCCATGCTGGCGTCGCTGACCAGAAGCGACACC
This sequence comes from bacterium, assembly GCA_016125005.1. GTDB lineage: Bacteria > Sumerlaeota > Sumerlaeia > SLMS01 > SLMS01 > WGMQ01. The sequence continues at coordinate 16,084 of WGMQ01000098.1, forward strand.
CCGTCGTGCATGCAGCGGTTCACGATCGACGTGCTGATCTTGATCTCGCTCTCGTTCTCGCCGGGACGCACTTTGACCACGCTCGGGCGCAACTCGCCCGATGCCGCATCAACCATCATCAAATAGGTTCGGTCGGGGCGCACAACGCTCTGGATGATCGAGAGGATGCGATCGAGCAACTCATCCAAATCGAAGACCGATCGAATTGCGTCGGTCACCTGATAGAGGATCTCAAGGCGCCGGTTGGGCTGCTTGATGTCGAAGATCGACGTGGCGCCAAGGGCACCCGCGGAATTGGGGTCGTAACCCGCGCGCCGCTCGCCGCGTGTGGCGCCCCATTGCTTTTCCTCCACCACCCTGATCGGCCCGGAGGAAGCGCCCGAATCCTTGTCGCGCGAGCCCGTATCCGACGCATTGCTGTCCCGCAGCCCCGGAGCCCCCGGCAGATCATCGAGTTCGATCCTCATGATCGAATCGCCGATCTGGATCCGGTCGTTGTGAGCGAGTTCAAGAGGATGGCTCACCTGCACGCCATTGACCAGCGTCCCGTTGCGGCTTCCCAGGTCGCGCAGCGTGAGCCGCCCGGCGCTCAGGTGGATCTCCGCGTGGTTGCGCGACATGCGCCGGTCGACGATTTGGATCGTATTGGAAACGCTTCGGCCAATGGAGATGACGGGACGATCAAGGGCGAAGATCGCCCCGACGTCGGTCCCGTTTTCGATGATCATTTTAGGCATTGGCGAGCCCGCTGGCGCGTTTCATCAGTAGCAGTGCAGCATGGTGGTGACTACCGAATGCAACCCAAGGGAAGTCAAGGAAGAACCGCACCGGGACCGGCCTCCCGGGGGGACACGCTCCGGTGCCGTCGGAGCCGCCAGCCCTGTGGGAACGAACGTCCAGGTGGAGGAGAAGCTTTCGCCCTCGCTGGTGATCTCCGGCCCAACGATCCCGAAGGCCCTCCTCAGGAGTCGCTACTCCTGCAATCCCCAGCCAACACGTTGAACTGTCGTTCCACCTACTACTTCAGGGCGGACAGCGGGACCACAACCCTGTTGTCCTCCACCAGAGGCCGATAGGAGGAGCCGCGGGCCGGTAGGATGTTGACTGAATGGGGAGCTTGAGGAAGCTCAACGGCGAGCAACTGTTGCAACGTTACCAGATCTTCAATGGGCTCGAATCGCAGGACCTTGAGTGTCTCCTTCCGATAAATAGTGGAAGAATTTGTCCCCTGACCGCGTGTTACTGACATCGGAGCCCCGTTCAATGCCGGATCAACAACCGTCGGCCAATTGAAAGAATAGGCGGAAAGGAAGGAACTCGATTGAAAATAGAATCCAGAGTTCTTCTCGGAGAAGCCTTGGATCAGGTAATCATGATCCTTCTGCTTGGTCGAAATCAGCGTTGGTACGCTGGCTCTGTCCTGACTATCGATTGACTCAAGGATTGATTCGTGGTATACTCGCCGTTTGGTATTAATGTATGGCTCCGACACGCTCGTTTCAAGCCCACAAAAGACCGGGTAGATGTAGGAATCGGGGAAATGTAGAAACTGACCTTCGGATCTCGCATCACCCAAGATACCCCGAACAGTTGCCACTGCATAGCGCCTCCCCCCTGTAGCTACACTCCCAGCAGGAACGGGTGGAGTGAAGGTCCAGGTGGCAGTTCCATCGTACAAGATGCTTGTGACGATTTTGGAAGGCGCTTCGCCACCGACCATTGAAACGAACTCATATGAGAACCGGAACAAATCATTCTCCGATTTCACGAAAAGGAAACGAGCGACGGGTGGAGGGACCTGATTCGGTGGATAGCGCAGGATTCCTCCAAGAGGGGAGAGCTTTGGACGGGCAGAGGAATCAATCCCTTGCAGAACTTCTGAAAAATCCACCTCGTACTCGACTAGGTAAGAATCCACAGTCAGATGAGAAAGATGATCTGATAGCTGAGCACCGACATCGGAAACAAGACAAGCCGAGATAACTCCGAGGTTAATTGCTAAGCCCATATTTGGCATCATCCGATTATCACCTCATAATCTTCACACTGCGATATGTATTGAAGCTCGATGATGTAGGTGCCAGCACAATCGTCGTTCACGCTGACAAACTTCGCGTAGCACAGGACCATGCCAGTGTACCGACAATCGGTCATCGATCCCGGGGGTACAGGGGTTGCGGTCGGGCCCGGCACCCCACATCCAAGTCGGGCAGTATCCCAAACCGCTGTGTATGTAGAACGGATTGTGATTGTGATTTCTTCGGAACTCTGAACATACTTGCCTGATATCAGGTCTAGCTCGTATGGCCTTATGGTCTCCGTAATAGGAGGATCCAAAGCAGAACAGTCAACTGCAGCAGAATAGTTGCAGCAGTCCAGACCTGGCGGACTCGCCGTGCACAGAGCTGAAATTTCGAGATTGCACTTATAATTGAACCCCCCTACCGGGGTAGGAGTGGGGGTAGTCGGAAGTGTGACCGCCAAAACAGGTGGGCCGCAGAGTAGACTCAAGGCACACACCGCACCAACCACGCGACTTATCCAAATCATGACTCTATTTCTCCTTGTAAATTATTGCTCGGCCTGACGAGTCTGCTTGCGAACACGTTCGGAAATCTCTTTTTGCTCTGCATCGGAGAAGTTGGCTCGCTGAAATGGCTGCAAACGAGTTGCCTCATCGTTTTTCGAGTCGGACAGCGAGATAGCCAACAACTCGAAGAACGCTGCGGTACGAGCGTCCTCGCTCTGGGCGAAGCTGTCATAGTCTGACATCCTCCAGTAGACATCAAGAGTATCCCTCGCATCACGAAGTGCACCCAATGCAATTAGATTCTTGACCTTATTCAACTTGCACGTGGCCCAGATCCGTTGGGTCGGACTCAAGTGGCGGCAAATGAAATCCGCCTGTGCAATGACAGATCTACTTCCCTTCCTCCGGTCGGACACATCAAGAAAGTAGGCATCCTGTGCAAGGACGGTGTAGTCATCCGATGTTGCGAGCAGGGACTGAACGTCGACGGCAACATCCTCACCTCTCTGCTCGGCTGCATACAGGAGCCGAAGGCGCACAGCCTTCTCCAAAGCCAACGGGCTACTCTTCAGGGCGGCCAGAACACGATCCTCGATGCCTTGATCCCAAATTTTCCCTTTCTCGATACAATAATCGGAGTACAACAAAAAAGCTAGGTCGGTGAAGTCGTCTGAAGCGGAGGACTCAGCACGCAACAATGCAAACTGCAAGGAGGAACCAGAGATTGGACTATCCCTAATGGTGAAATAGTTCGACATCCGTCCGGCGAAATCTTCGAGCGAGATAGATAGTAGCGGCTTCTGTGTCATGTTTACACCTGGGGTTCGGTACAATGCAGTCTCTAGCTCGTGGAAGAGTTGAGAAAGTGCATGGTCTTCTTGATTGCTCATGTGGGATCGCTCCAAATGAGCTAGCACGTAGGCCTTTACGCCGGAAACTACCACTGCTCGTGCCTCCGCATCATCCAAATCAGCACAGGAGGCAACCCTCTCTGAAACCTCCTCAAGATACAAGTACGACCTAGGGTTTTCGGATCGCGCCCTGGGAGCGGATGCCCCAGATGTTGCGGACGACAAGGGATAGCCTTGAAGTAGTCGGTCAATGCGGGGCTCTGAGAAGGTAACAAGGTATCCACTCAAAGAGGCAATAATTGATCGGATGGCTCGTTCGCCATCTTCACCTTGCGCGCTGAGTCCATCCAGAAAGTCGACCATGTGACTCTCATCGCCTAGTTGCTTTATTGCCATTGCTTTGTAAAAAAAGACGGCTGATCGATCCGAATGTCCAGGATTTCGGACTAGCCAGTCGTCGAAATCCCTCACAGCCTTACCGTAGTTTTTCTCCAAGAAGTATGACTGAAATTGCTTCTCAAAGATGAGTTTTTTCTCAAGTTGCTGACGAAGATGCGCGGTCGGTTCATGATCTGGGTAACGTTCAAGGAGTGCCTTCGTAAGCCTATCTCCAGTAGAATAGTCACCCATTGCAAGTGCCAAATTGGAGGCTTCAAACATCGCATTCTTCCACAGGCGATGACTTGGATAGAATCGGACAAAGGATTCGAACTGGCGCAATGCCAAAAAACGATCAGCGTCCTTCGAGGCCATCGCCCTCGCAAATGCATTCATCGCTTCTGCGTTGTGCAATTTCTCGTCTAGGCCAGATACATAGGCAGAAGTGGGAAAATCTTGAGAAAACTTTCTGTAGATCCTGACCGCATCCATCCAGCGCGACTGTCTCTCGTACATTAATGCCTCTAGCATCGCCAAATCATCAAGGGCAGGGTCCGAGGGTCGATCTCGCCTGATCTCCTGCGCCGCCCGAAGAAAAGACTCAAAATCTCTCTCGTCATGGTAGCTCTTAGCGATGTAGAAGTCCGACACACTCTTTCCTGCTGGAGAAAGCTGGTTTGATTCAATCGAAAGGATCAAATCACGTCCTTCCCTAGAATCCCCCCGCTTAATCGCGTCAACGCCGTCCTGAAGGGCCAAAGGTAGGAGGGCTGCTAGAACCAAATGAATGTTGGCAATCACCGAGACAAGCGGCACTTTGTATCTCACTGTAGTTTAGCTGGAGGAAAGGGACAGTGTCGGCACCAGATAAGTCAACGGTGTTTTTTGCTACTCGCCTCACTCACCACGCAGTTCCAGCCAGAATGGGGGTCTCGGCTGCGGCCGCGTATTCCTGTCCACAGCCACCACCTTGGAGGTTCCCACATGCGCATCAGGGCGCATTCGTTTGACTCCTGCATGATTTGGAGGCTGGCCCTGCGATCCTGCATGCGGACTTCCATGTTTTCACCTCCCGCCCAGAAATCGACAGGCCACCAGCGGTTGTCCCGCTGGGACGCAGACCGGGCAGCGACAGTTCTGTCCCGCGCCGACATGCAGCGGCGACACCGCTCGCCCCCCGAAGCAAGCCTCCCCGCAGGCCATTGCGGGGCAGTGATTTTTGGCTTTACCCGAAGCATTGGCAGGCGGCCTATGGAGGCACTTAATTGGCCGGGAGTGCTCCTGATGGCGTCGCCCTTTACCGTAGCTGGCAAGTTCGCTTTGGCGTTGATCCTGGGCGTCACCCTGGTGGCGGGCTGTAGCTCGGCGCCCCGTCCGGTGGTGCAGGACTTCGACACCTTTCAGGTGGTGAACATCGGCCAGCTTCGCTACACCACGCCCGACGGCTATCATGTCGTGCGCCAAAAGGCTGGCTACGCGATCCACGAGGCCGGCCAGCTTCCCGGTTCCACCATCATGGTGAAGTACGACGTGAATCCCCCGCGAAACCTGAACTTCGACGCCGATGCGGAGAAGCGCCAGTTCCTCGATCAGGTGCCGGGAGCCCGTCTCACCAGCGCCCAGTATTCGGAGGAAGGCGCCCGCAAGCGCATCAAGATCATGGTGGAGGGGCTCACCCGCGAGAAGGAGCAGCTTCGCGGGGCCCTGCTGATGGTGCGCGAAGGGAACCGCACCGCGACCGTGCGCATCATCGGGCCGTGGGAAGACCGCAACGAGATCAACCACCAGATCGAGAAACTGGCCGCATCCTTCGAGTTCGGCGACAAGTACGCGCCGAAGGCTGTCGCCAAGAAGTAAGCGCGACGTCGCGGTATTCGGTTATCCTGGCCGACCTGCCTCCATGCGGAGTCGGTGTGCTTTCCCGGCCGCTCGGAACCTCAAGCGCAGAACATACGCCGACCCGGCAAGGCCTGAAGGGCCGACAGAGCCAAGCCCGGTCTGACCGAGCCACGCGAGGGAGGGCCGGGTGACCGGATGAAGTTTGTGCGGTCTGAAGGACCGCCGCTTCGTCCTGCTGGGCATGACTCGCGGAGCTCGCGGAATCAACCTGCGGCGGTCCTTCAGACCGCGACTCGCGTCGGGCCTGACCCAGGCCTCCCTCGCTACCGCTCGGTCAACCTGGGCTTGGCTCCGGTAGCCCTTCAGGCCACTGCCCGTCGAGCGCTGATGGCGAATAGACAGAGTCACTGCTCGACCCACCATCCGCCTCTCTCCGTGCCTGCGTCGTGAAGGCTTTCGCTTTGTCGAGTTGCTCACCAACAGAAGAGCGCAGTGAGATTCCTTTTGCGCGGCGGGGCGGTGCTCACCACCGTACCGCCCATGTTCGCGTTCCTCCGCCGATCCCGAGCCGCCGGCCTGTTTGCCAAAGGGGCTCCACGCCGCATCCGAATCCACTCCCTGCATCCGCAGCCCGCGGATTCGCCGCGACCCGAGTATGTTCGGATCGCGTTCGAGTTCGTCGATCCGCCGGGGCCCTGGTCCATGCAGTTCTATGAGGCGGATGGCAACCAGCCCGATATCCTGGCTGGCTTGGCGCCGGGGGGAAGCGCCCGCTTTTACGAGTCCGAGGATGGGGCGCGCACGCGCCTCCTCGCGACGGACGACGGCAAGCCGCTCTGGCCCCGCTAACTTCAAGACTCTTCACCGAATCGAGCCGCCATGTCGTTCCACGTCGCACTGGTGCATTACCCGATCACCGACAAGCTCGGCAATGCGGTCTGCACGTCGATCACCAATCTTGACCTGCACGACATCAGCCGCGCCGGGACGACCTATGGCACGGAGGCGGTCTGGCTGGTGCATCCCTACGAGGCCCAGCGTCGCTTCATCAGCCGCGTGATGCGCCATTGGACCACTGGCTGGGGGGCGACCTACAATCCGTCGCGCCGCGAGTCGCTCGCGGCCACGGAACTGGTTGCCGACCTTGGGGAGGTCGCCCGCCTCATCGAATCCCGCGAGGGCCGTCGTCCGCTGCTCATCGGCACCCACGCAGCGCCCGTTGCCAATTCCATCAGCTACGCGGCACTGCGTCGCCGCATCGACAACGAGCCCGAGCAACCCTTCCTCATCGTCTTCGGCACCGGCTGGGGGCTGCACCCGGAGATGATGGAGCAGATGGACTACATGCTGGAGCCGATCTGGGGCCCGACCCCTTGGAATCACCTCTCGGTTCGCGCGGCCATCGGCATCATCATGGACCGACTGCGGGGCCTCGGGCACCCGCTCTTCGAGCAGGCCGGGAATCACTGATGGAGCTGTCGTATATCAAATCTGCCCTTGAGCTGGTCGAGGGTTCGCCGCTGCTCCAGGGCACCGTTGCGGCCTTCTGTACCTTCATTCTCGAGGACCCGACCGTCGTGACCTGCGGCCTGCTGATCGCCGAGGAGCACATGGCTTTTCCCACGGCGATTATCGGGCTGTCGCTCGGCATCACCATCGGCGACATGGGTCTGTATGTGATCGGGCGGTACTTTGGCCCGTGGGTGCGTTCGCGCAAGTGGGTGAAGGAGGAGAGTTACGACCGTGCGCGGGAGCTGCTTGAAAAGAACTTGGTCACTGCCGTGATCGCCGCGCGCTGCCTGCCGGGCGCGCGCATTCCGGTGTTCGTGGGGTCGGGGCTGTTTCAGGCCTCTCCCTGGAAGTTTCTGGTCGTGGCGCAAATCGCCTCGCTGCTGTGGACCACGTTCCTGCTCACGGTGACGGTCCATCTCGGTCGCATGGTGCTTCCGTTCCTCGGCGAAATGAAGTGGCCGATCCTGGGCGGGGTGGCCACGATGATCGTTGCCCTCACTTGGCTGAAGAAGCGTCGGGATAAGCGCAAAGTAGCCCCCGTCAATTAAGTGGGTGGGTCTGCATCACCCTTGCACTCGGTCGCGGAACGGCCATGATTGAACCGCAACGCTGAGAAAAAAGGCACGATCATGTCCCAAACCGCGAGTCAGCCCCGTCCCTTCCTGAAGGAGATGGCGGAGGCGTTCCCCGATAACTTCCGCTCCGACGAGTTTTACCGGGGAATTTACTCGACCGACGCGAGCATTTACCAGCAGACCCCCCTGGCGGTCCTGACCCCGAAGAGCCGCGGCGAAGTGCGCCGGGCCCTGCGCATCGCCCACAAGTACAACGTCCCCGTGCTTCCCCGCGCCGGCGGCACCAGCTTGGCCGGCCAGACCACCGGCGAGGACGCGCTTGTCATCGACGTGAGCAAGCACCTCGACGCGCTCCAGGAAATCCACGAGCAGACCGCGACCGCCATTGTCGAGCCGGGCATGATCCGCGACCGCCTCAATGCCCGCATCGCATCGACGGGCCTCATGTTCGCCCCCGAGACCAGCACCAGTAACCGCGCCAACATCGGCGGCATGATGATGAACAACTCCAGCGGCATGATGTCGATCCGCTACGGTACCACCATCAGCCACATCGAAGGCGCGACCGCCTTCCTGGCCGACGGTACGGAGCTGTATTTCGGTCGTCGCTCCGAGATGGACGCCAAGGGATGCGAACTGCTCGATAAGCTACTGGATTTGGTGAATCGCAACCGGGCCCTGATCGAGGAAAAGTTCCCCAAGGTCATCCGCCGCGTCGGTGGTTACTCGCTCGATCACTTCCTGCAGGACGATCCGAATCTCGTCAAGATCCTGTGCGGCAGTGAAGGGACGCTGGCGCTCGTCTCGTCGATCAAGGTTGGGCTGGTCCGTAAGCCGAAAGTCGTCTGCGCCGTCGCGGTGCACTTCAACGACCTGCTGGCATCGCTGCGCGCCACGCCGCTGATGGTGAAGCACAACCCCCTAAGCGCCGAGTTCATGGACGGCCCGCTGCTCCGCATGTCGAAGGACAACCCGGCCACGGCGCGCCTTTGCTTCTGGGTCCATGGCGATCCCGAGGCCGTGATTACCGTGGAGATGGATGGCGATTCGGTCGCTGAATGCGAGGCCCGCATCGACCGCTTGGTCGATGACCTCAAGGTCGCCGGCATGGGCGACGCCTACGTCAAGCTGCTCAAGCCCGAGGAGCGAAACGCCTCCATCGAGGTCCGCAAGGCCGGCCTCGGCGTCATGCTCAAGATGAACGGCGACTGGAAGCCGATCAGCTTCATCGAGGACGCCTGCGTCCCCGTCGAGCACCTGGCCGACTATACGGACTTGGTCTACAAGCTGTGCGAGGAAGAGAAGCTCAAGATCATGACCTACGGCCACGCGAGCGTGGGCGTGCTCCACCTCAAGCCGGTCGTGAACCTGAAGACGCAGGTGGACCGCGACAAGTGCGAGCGCATCAGCCGCCGGGCGATGGAATACTGCCGTTCGTTCAAGGGCTCCTGGTCCGGCGAGCACGGTGACGGCATCGCGCGCGGTGCGCAGAACGAGCAGTTCTGGGGCGCGGAGATGATCGAAATCTTCCGCGAGACGAAGCGTCTCTTCGACCCGACGGGCATCATGAACCCGGGCAAGATTTTCGACACCCCACCCGTCATGGGCCCGCTGCGTTACACCGGCAAATATCAGGGCATCCAGGTGAAGTCCATGTTTCACTACCGCTCCGACGGCGGCCTGGAAAGCGCTGTGGAGATGTGCAACGGAACGGGCGCCTGCCGCAAGCTGGGGAGCGGCACCATGTGCCCCAGCTACATGGCCACCCGTGACGAGAAAGACTCAACCCGTGGCCGCGCCAATGCGTTGCGCCTTGCGATGAGCAGCCAGTTGGGCCGCGATGCGCTCGCCTCGCGCGACATGTACGATGTTCTTGATCTGTGCCTTGAGTGCAAGGCCTGCAAGACCGAGTGCCCGTCCAACGTCGACATGGCGAAGCTCAAGTCCGAGTTCCTGCATCACTACCATCAGGCCCACGGCACCAAGCTGCGCGAGAAGCTCTTCGCGTTCAGTCCCGATGCGGCCAAGCTCAACTCCGGCCTTCTGGCTCCCATCGTGAACACAGTCTTCGCCATCGCGCCGATCCGCCGCGCCATCAACAAGGCACTCGGCGTGGCCGTGGAGCGCGAGTTGCCCACCTACGCCCGCGTCAAGTTCAGCACCTGGTTCCGCACACGCAAGCGCCGCAAGCTCCCTAAGAACGCGCCCGAAGTTGTGCTCTTCGACGACACCTACGTCAGCTATCACGAGACCCACGTCGGCAAGTGGGCGGTTCGGACGCTGGAGGCACTCGGCTACCGCGTTCGCATTGCCGCGGCGGGATGCTGCCAGCGCCCCCTCATCAGCAAGGGGTTCCTGACGGAAGCCAAGGCACGCGGCGAAAAGACCCTGCGGAAGCTGGACGTCTACGCACGCCGCGGGCTTCCGATCCTCACCGTCGAGCCGAGCTGTTGCTCCGCGCTTCGCGAGGATCTTCCCGACCTGATCGACGACGCGGCACTGGGCCAGCGGGTTTCCAAGGCGGTCATCCCGATCGAGCACTTCCTCGACCAGGAGCAGGCCGCCGGTCGCATCAAGCTGGACCTCAAGGCGGTGCGGAAGAACTACCTCATGCACGGGCACTGCCACCAGAAGGCGCTGGAGGGCACCGGCCCGGCCAAGCGCCTGCTCGGCTCCGCCGATGGGCTTCCGCGCGTGGCTGAGGTGGACAGCGGTTGCTGCGGCATGGCGGGGAGCTTCGGCTACGAGCAGGAGCACTACCAGATTTCTCAGGAAATCGGCGAGTCGCGCCTCTTCCCGGCGGTTCGCAACCGGCCCGAGGGCACCACGGTCATCGCCAACGGCTTCTCCTGCCGTCACCAGATCAAGGATGCCACCGGCGCCAAGCCCATGCACATCATCGAGGCCATCGGCCGCGCCCTCCTCGAAAAGAAGGATTAACCGGACGCCCCCCCCGGGACGGCTTCTCTTCTTCATTGCCACCCGGGGGAGACATTCCCCAAGAGTAGCGGAAGATATTAACCCTTCCTCAAGTTACCGCACGACAGGCGATGATCCATGATTAACCCGGACCTTGAAAGACGCTACGCAGACTGTGTGGCACTCGTCGAAGAGTGGGGGAACTTCCTCGACCTCGTGAACAGGGCTTTGCGCCAGTCCGAAAGCATCAATCCGCAGAACGAGCAGGTGTTCCTGGCGACGAAGGCACGCATCGCCATGCTGCACGATTCGCTCATGGATTCCCTCCGCACCGACAAGGCGACCGGCAACAAGATGCTGGAAATCGTCAATCGAGCGATCACCCTCAAGGCGCTCGCCAAGGCCTCTGAGCCGGAGCAGAAGAAGACCGAGAGCGAATGGCACGAGTGCTTCCTCCTCCTCAACGAGACCGTTAGCTCGCTCAACGAGGAACGCATCAAGCTGGCCGACGTGAACGAGTTCACGCACAAAATGGGGAAGGTGAAGGAAGGCATCCTGGCTTTCATCGGCAAGATGGTGACCTCGCTCATCTTCAAGCTGGTGGCGACGCTGGTCGTTATCATCGCAGTGGTCGTCTGCATCCAGATTTTCGGAATCTACAACTACGACAACCTGCGCGACGTGCAGGCAGTCAGGCCCGTCGTGAAGACCTACCTCTCGACCATGCGGCTCGTGGGCTTCGACATGGCCTACTACGAGGTCGGTGATGTTTCGGCCAAGCTCACGGCCCCCGACGGCTTCCAGGTGAAGTCGGACGTGGGTGACATCAATGCGGAGCGCGCCGCGAACGTCTTCGCGGGGTGGAATCAGTACAACAACAACAAGCTCGGCGACCTGCTGAAGGCTGCCCGGGGCTATGACCGCCTGACCTTCACCCGCAACGACGGTCAGGGATCGCCGTGCCAGGCCTATGTCTTCTGGTATCGCAAGACCGCTGACGCCCGTGCGGCCGCGCGCGAGGCGAAGGTGAACATCCCACCGACCGTCGCCGTCGAGCACCGCGCCAACGTGCTGGTCCTGATCCAGTCCCAGGACGCCGACTCGCGCGAGAAGGTTCGCACCGGATCGGTCAGAAAGCTCTGACCTTGGAGGCGGGAATCTCCGGCACCAGCAGGCGTGAGTGGCTTGCCCTGGCCGGATCCGGGCTCGACCGCCCAACCATGATCCACCTGCTCCGGCAGGTACCGTCCCCCGGCGAGATTCTCCAACTTTCAGATCATGAGTTGACCACGCGCCTCGGCCTCGGCACCCGCCAGGTCGAGGCGCTTCGGCGTTTGCCCCGCCGTGACGCGCTCGATGACCAGGAGCGCGTCCTCGATCGCGAGCGCATCGCCGTCCTTCCCGTCAGTCACCCCGCCTTTCCGCGCAACCTCTTCCAGATGCGGATTCCCCCGCCGATCGTCTATACAAAGGGGACACTTCGCGAGGACGATCTGCTGGCCGTGGGCCTCGTGGGACCGCGTCAGGCCACGCCCTATGGCATCCAGGTGGCCCGGCGCTTCGCCGCAGACTTTGCCCCCACGATGACTGTCATCAGCGGAGCGGCCCTGGGAATCGACTCCGTTGTTCACGAGGCGGCGCTGGAGAACGGCGGACGCACGATCGCCGTGCTCGGCTGTGGGATCGACGTCAACTACCCCGCGGGGAACGCGGCGCTGCGCCAGCGGATCGCCTCCGATCAGGGGGCGCTGATCAGCGTCTATCCACCGGGCACGCCGCCGCTGCGCGGTCACTTCCCCGCGCGGAACTTCATCCTCGCGGGGATGAGCCTCGCCGTCATCGTGATCGAAGCTTCGCGCACCAGCGGTGCACTGGTGACGGCCCGCGCCGCTGGCGAGGAAGGTCGCCCTGTCTATGCGGTTCCCGGCGACATCACGCGCCGCAACAGCGAGGGGAGCAACATGCTGCTGCGCGACGGCGCCATCGCCTGCACGAGCGCCAACGATGTGCTGGCGGACCTGGAGCCGATTCTCACCGGCGAATTGGAGGCTCTCTGGCGCAAGCGACGGGCACCCGGTGCCGCCGAGTCACCGGAATCACCCGGCCAGCCGCTCTCCCTGCACGAGCGCGCGATCCTCGATCTGGTCGCCCACTCGGAGATCAGCCACGACGAACTAATCGACCGCCTTGTCCCGGCCCGTCTCTCGCTCGGGGAACTGGCGACGGCCCTTCTCATGCTGGAGATGGGAGGCCGCATTCTTCAGCTTCCGGGCCGACGCTATGCGGTGAAGCTATGACCGAGCCGACCATCCATTTCCTCAAGCCGCGCAACGTGCTGGTCTTCGTGGCCACCGTGGGTTTGTTCATCGGCCTGGCGACCGGCAACGCGGCACTGCTCAGCCTGGCCGCCATGGCCATCACAGCTTTGATCGTTGGCTTCATCGAGGCCCGTCAAATGCTCGAGCACGTCGAGGTCCGCCGCACGCATCTCCCGCGCGCCTTTCAAGGTAGCTCTGTCGGTGTCGAGCTGACACTCAGCACCTCATCCGACAGGACCCCGGAATTGATCATGGTGGAGGACGAGTTCCCGCCCGGGACGCCCTCGCGTTTCCGCCATCTGCTCGACCGCCCATTGCATCGTGATCGTCCCATGCAGATCAGCTACCTCGGGCGCTGCGACCACCGCCGCGGGCTTTACTTGCTCGGCCCCACGCGCTTGCAGGGGGCCGATGCTTTTGGCCTCTTCCCCAACGAGTTGCTGGTGCCCTCCATCACGGAGCTTGTTGTCTATCCAACGACCATCGACCTGCGTGAGATGGGTCTCCTGGGCGACGGCGTGCAGAATCACGTCGGGCTGGAGATGAGCAGCCGCGTCGGTCAGGGTGAGGAGTTCATCGGGGTCCGCGAGTATCGACCCGGCGACGCACAACGCCTGATCCACTGGCGCTCCACCGCTCGCCACGGTCGCCCGATGGTGAAGGAGTTCCAGGAGGAGGTGACCACGCTCGTCTCGATCTTCCTCGACATGGGACGGCTCGGGCTGACGGGCGTGGGCGACCAGACTTCCTTCGAGTATGGCGTTCGCGTGGCGGCGAGCATTGCGCGCCGCGGGACGAATCTCGGGCACCGCCTTGAGTTTTTCGGCGTCGGGCAGAAGGTCGAGCACCTTCCGCCGGGTCAGGGGGAACTCCATCTCCTCACGCTGCTCGACCGGCTGGCATTCCTGAAGGCCGAAGGAGAGTCGGGCTTTGCCGCCGTGTTCCGCGATCTCTCGGCGGTGCTTCCGCGCGGTGGCACGACCGTCGCCATCATGAGCGCCACAACGGTGTCCTTCGACGAGCTTTCGGCCACGGTGGATTCACTGCTGGCGCGTCGCATCCTTCCGATCTTCGTACTGATTGACGATCGAGGTTTCATCAAGCTGTTCGCGGAACAGGAGATGGCGCACGTCAAGGCACGGTCCCTCGACGAGACGGCGCGGCTGCTCCGTGTGATGGGGGCTCGAGTCCACCTGATCCGCCGCGGCAAGGATCCGGAGGCTGCCATCGCGGCGGCGCTCGATGTGAGCACAGAGGTGCGCGCCCGATGAGCGGATCACGCGTTCTTGATGGTATCTCCGGCGATTCCACGATCCGCATCGAACATGCGTGGATCGAGACGCTTCACATCGTGGCGACCGCGTGCCTGGCCTTCGTGACACTGGGTACTTTATTTCGCCAAATGGGGGGCACCGGCTGGCTGATCGCCGCCATCGCCGCGATGATCGTCCTCCTTGGGATGTTCGTTGCCCGTTCGCTCTCCGCGCTCATCGGCGACCTGTATAGACAGATGCAGTATCGCGAGCGCTTCCTCGTCTTCCTGCTCCACATGGGACTGGTGATTGTTCCCTGGGTCACGCGGATGGCAACCCTTCCCGTGGCGCTCATGGGACTCCTCGTGGTGCTGTCATTTCAATGTATAGACAAGCTCTTCGTGGCACGCCTCCAGGCGCTGCTGTGGTTCATCATGCTCCTTGCCTGCGGTGGGGGTGTTGATCCGGTCCCGTGGTGGCTGTGCGTTGGCTTTGGTGTCCTCATGCTGCTGTCCGTCCGCTTGGCCCACGTTGCCTTCAGGTTGCAGCGCCATGATCGAGGCGATCTATCGATGCCGCTATCCGACATGGTGCTTCGCAGCTTCTGGCGCATCCTTCCCGTTGGCCTCGTCGGGTGGCTGGCTTGGGAAGTCGCGAGCCGCGGGCTGACGCCGCGCGAGTTTGTCTATACGGTTCGTCCACTCCGTGCCGCCCCGCCAGTCGGTGCCGCGACGCTTTCGTTCTCACAACTGTTCTGGTTCTCGCTCGCC